>CAZNWO010000041.1:22545-23642 GCA_964576585.1 uncultured Puniceicoccaceae bacterium
CCCTTGCCGGGAGCCTTGCCGGTCGCGACGTCGCTCGTTCTTACGGAAATCCCGTCGGAGTGGTCCGGAATATCCTTTGTTCCAACCACCTCGTTTTCGGTAAGGTATCGCAAGGCCTTGCGGACAACGTCGCCATAGGCATGGGAGGAAGAATCTGTAAGCGCCGTATGACCGAAATCCGTGAAAGCCATCAAGGCAAAGCCCGTGGTTGCCGTTGTATAGACGGTGGCTTGGTTGCTGTCGAACCACTTCAAACCGTTCATGCGACCGTCTTGCACTGCGTTTCTATAGAGGTAGAGGAGACCTCGCTCCATCGCTACGTTGCGCTTCACGTCGAGGGTAACGGTCGAGGGAAGGAAGACCCGAACCTGCGTGGACTCCTTCACGACTTGCCCCATGGAGTCCGTCACCGTGAGAACTGCGGTCTTCAGGCCCGACGTTTTGTATAGGTGATCCTGCCCGACGAATCTTGGGTCGGTCACCTGTCCCGACACGCTCTCGCCATCCCCAAAGTCGAGAGAGTAGGAGTACGGGGGAAATCCGCTCTTGACTGAACCCCAGACCGCAACCGACTTGCCAATTTCCGCATTCGCATAGAGAGTACTTTGCTGGTGTCCGGGCATCATCCGCACGACGGGTTCGCCCGAGTCGGGTTGGCTGTTAACGACAACGTTCACCTTCAAGGTCTTGGCATAAACCCCGTCGGAAACCTCCAGAACAAAGGTGTCCCGTCCGTGGAAGTCATCGTTGGGACGGTACGAGAAAAGCTCGGGACTTGCTCCTACCCCAACAGCAACCACCGAGCCGTTGGCATCGGCGGGATTCTCGTAGTAGGCGCGCCAGGAAAGCGAGTCTCCTCCAAGGTCGGAAGCAGTAATAATGGGAGGCGCCCAAGCAACGGGATCGCCGTCCTCATCCATCTCCACAGTAAGCTCACCCTCGATGCTGAGCATGGGAGCCAAGTCGTTCCAACTGGCATTCTCCAATGCGTATACGCCCCCGGAAAGTTCACCTCTGTCGTCTCGACGCGGAGCTCCCACAAAAAGGGAGGCGCCCAAGGCGACGTCATAGCCGAAGTGATCATCCGCCAATCCGTC
>CAZNWO010000042.1:0-23477 GCA_964576585.1 uncultured Puniceicoccaceae bacterium
GTTAAGTCTTATGTGGAAGGACAGGAATCCATCATGAAGTGGTCCGAAAAAGGGAGTGTAGGAACCTTTGTCTATACCAGTAGTTCTTCCGTGTATCCGCAGACCGGCAGACGTCTTGTGGATGAGACCGCTTCCTCCGATGGCGTCTCGGAATTGGCAGGCTTGCTTCTTGCTGCCGAGCAGTTCGGATTTCCCGGCGGTGATTCGGTTGGGCGTTCCTTTGTCCTTCGTTTGGGCGGACTCTATGGACCAGAGAGGCATTTACTCTTGGATAGCGTTCGTAACGGTGAGGAACTTTCAGGCAATGGCGACCGTGTCCTTAACCTGATTCATCGTGATGATGCCGTCTCGGCAATTTTTGCAGTTCTGGGCTCGCCGGAAAGCAATGTTGGGCGTATCTACAATGTCACGGATGGACATCATGCTTCGAGAGCTGAGATCGTTGATTGGCTCTCGACCAAGTTGGGAGTCGAAAAGCCATCCTTTTCGGAGGATGACTCGGAAGATCAGCCGAATCGAAAGGTCAGTAATGATCGAATTCGTGACGAATTGGATTGGACGCCTTCCTTTCCCTCATTTCGATCCGGTTACGAATCGTTCCTAGATTCGGCTAATGATTAGTGCATTGAGTCCTTTTTTCACCTGATTTCAAACTTCTAAAGGACTGTTCATATGGTTGGAGTGGGAAAGCTTCTAAAGCAAGCGCAGAAAATGCAGAAGAAGATGGAGGAAGCCCAAGAGCTTCTTTCCGAGGAAATTCTGGAAGTTTCCGGAGGTGGCGGAGCCGTAACAGTCAAGATTAACGGACAGGGAGAATTTCAGGAATTGTCGTTGGATCCCGATTTTCTCAAGGAAGATTCGGATTTTGTCTCGGAAGCTATTCTTCAGGCAATTCGCGATGCTTCGGAAAAGGCAAAGAAGAGGAGCGAGGAAGCTATGGCCGACCTATCTGGCGGCCTTCAAATGCCGGGACTCTTCTAGTTTTCCATGGAACTTGGCCGATTGAATCCTCTACAGTGACGCCAAGATTCGAAGAGCTGCTTAGACAACTTAAGAAACTGCCCGGACTTGGTCATCGCTCCGCAGAGCGGATAGCCCTTCATCTCCTCGTTGAAAAACCTGAGACTCTAGATGAACTCGTCCAGACTATGCAGGATACCGGTTCATCGGTGCGATCCTGTATTACCTGCGGAAACCTGACCGAGAGCGATGTCTGCACAATTTGTGCCGACTCTGAGCGAGAAAAATCGAGGATCTGCTTGGTGGAAAGGGTGCCGGATCTTTTTGCCATTGAACGATCCGGTGCTTATCGAGGACTTTATCACGTTTTGCAGGGGAAGCTTTCCCCAATTCGGGGAATTGGCCCTGATTCTCTTAATCTTTCGGGTCTCGCTTTTCGCTTGGACAAAGAAGAGGTCAAGGAGGTCATTCTGGCAATAGCGAACGACTTGGAAGGAGAAGCCACGTGTCATTATATCGTAGACCAGATCATTGGCGACAGAGAGCTACTGGTAAGTAGGATCGGCTTCGGGATTCCGAGTGGGGCTGGTGTGACCTTTGCCGACGAAACGACTTTGCGGAGTGCATTGGAGGCCCGAAGAGGCTTTTCTTGATTTATGGATCTCAAGTACCAATGCCTTTCTTGCACTAAAGCCACCAAACTACTTCGTATGTTTTTTCCTTCCGTCGAGGTACGATTTCTCAGTAAGTTTTCGGCATTTTGTTTTGGTGTTACTGTTCTCCTTGTGAGTCATCTTTTCGCTTTGGAATTGCCCGTTTTGACCGAAAAACCCAATTGGTCTCGCTTGGACAAGTATCACAATGTCATCAGTCGCGAGGAGTTCGAGCGGTTGCTTCGAGAAGTTTATGTTCCGAGAAAAGCATGGTCGGACGGATGGTTGGAGATAAAGGATAAACTTGTCCGTATTCGTATGGGGGGCGAGAAACAGGAATGGTACGAACTTCCCTTTGCCTCCGATTCCAATGCCTCTCTTGGAAAACGTCCTGAAGAGTATTGGCGTTCGGGGGAAACCCTCCGATCTCAAGCAATGGAGAAGCCGCTTGATGGTTTTCGCATAGCCTTGGATCCTGGTCACATCGGGGGAAAGTTTTCGGAAATGGAGGGACGCCACTTTATGGTCGGGGACTCCGAGGTAGTTCGTGAGGGCAACCTTGCCTTGGAGGTGGCAAAACTCTTGGTTCCTCGTCTGGAGTTTCTCGGAGCCACCTCTTTTCTCGTAAGAAAAAACTCCCGGCCGGTCACTGTTGCGAGACCCAGGACTCTTTTCGGGGAGGCCGAGGAATGGCTTAGTAGAAGAAATGCATTCGGACCTGCTCTTCGCAGCAAGCGTGAAAAGCGAAAACTTATTCGGCGGAGAAGCGAAATCCTTTTTTTCAGAACGAGCGAGATCATAGCTCGCTCAAAGAGGGTCAACCAAGTGTTGCGACCCGACTTTGTGGTTTGTCTTCACTTGAACGCTGCTGCTTGGCCCGATCCATCGAAACCTTCGCTCGTCGACGAAAACCACTTTCACGTACTTGCCAACGGTGCCTACATGGGAGGGGAGGTCGCCTTGGAAAACCAGCGTCTCGAGATGCTCGTAAAGTTACTCAATCGTTCTCATCGCGAGGAAAGAAGTTTGGCGGAATGTATGGCGGTTTCCTTTTCAAGAGCCACGGGCTTGCCGGCATTCGAATACAAGGGGCCTAATGCCGTAAAGGTGGGGGACGTTCCAGGAGTCTGGGCCCGTAACCTTATGGCCAATAGACTGTACGAGTGCCCCGTTGTCTTTCTGGAGCCCTATGTGGCCAACTCCAAGGAAGCGTTCGCACGCATCCTTTCTGGGCATTACCAAGGAGTAAGGAACGTGGCAGGCAAAACCAGAGTAAGCCTATTGGAGGAATATGCGGATGCCGTGGTCGCAGGCATTGTCTTACATGCAGCAGGCCATGCCCGCTGATGTAGAGGGTAATTCTTTTAGGCTAAGATTTTTCTTGCGACCTTGCCGTAGACGTCGGTTAGGCGGAAGTCGCGCCCAGCGTAGTTATAGGTCAAGCGGGTGTGGTCTAGGCCCAGCAAATGAAGCATAGTGGCGTGGAGGTCGTGGAAATGCATTTTGTCCTCCACTGCGGCGATGCCGTGTTCGTCGGTGGCGCCATGGCGCATGCCGCCTCGTACACCACCACCGGCCATCCAGAAAGTGAATCCCGTGGAATTGTGGTCGCGCCCGTCGGGACGTTTGACATGCGGTGTACGCCCGAATTCTCCACCCCAGACGACTAAGGTCTCCTCGAGCATGCCGCGCTGATCCAAGTCGGTCAGGAGTGCAGCCAATGGTTGGTCGGTGGCTCTGCAGTTGGACTGCAGTCTGCCTCGCAAGCCGTTGTGCTGGTCCCAGTTGGCATGGGTCAGTTCGATGTAGCGCACTCCAGTCTCGGCCATGCGACGGGCGAGCAGGCATTGACGCCCAAAGTCGCTGGTGTCTTTGCCGTTGATGCCATACAGGTCGAGCATGCTTTGGGGTTCGTCGGAAAGGTCGAGAATCTCGGGCACCGAGGACTGCATCCGATACGCCAGTTCGTAAGACTTGATTACGCCGTCAATGCGCTGGTCGCTCGGCTTCTGCCGGCGCAGGTTGCGATTCATCGACTGGATGAGATCGATTTGCTTGCGCTGCAAACCGGACCCGAGCGTATTGTTGGACAAGTTGCCAATGGTGGCCTCATCCACTTTCGTGTTGAGATTGCCGATGGCTGTCCCTTGGTAAACTGCGGGCATGAAGGCACTGCCGTAATTCTGCGCTCCGCCTACCCGCGTGGGTGGCTTGATGGTAACGAATCCTGGGATGTCTTGATTCTCTGTGCCCAGTCCGTAACTCACCCAAGCTCCCACGCTGGGTCGTACGAACTGGAAGCTTCCGGTGTGGAGTTGGACAAAGCATTGAGGGTGAACGGGGACGTCCGCGTGCATGCCGTTCAGTAGGCAGAGCTTGTCGGCTTGCTTGGAGAGGTGGGGGAAAAGTTCTGAGATGGGCAGGCCGCTTTTGCCGCGCTTCTTGAACCGGAATGGGCTCCCGAGCAATTTTCGGTTACCAAAACCAGCGGTCTTTCCCTCGTCTCGCAAGAGGTTCGGTTTGTAGTCGAAGGTGTCGACATGGGAGGGGCCGCCCCGCATGCAGGCGAAGATGACTCGCTTGGCTCGGGCGGGGAAATGGGGGCCGCGAGGTATGCTGCGGGCTGCGAGCGCTTGCTCTGTGGCGAGACCGGCAAAGGCCAAGTACCCGAAGCCAGTCGAGATCGTCTTGAGGGCGTCTCGTCGGCTTAAGTTGTTAACTAAGGTTTCGTTCATTTCCCCTACCTTTTGATCATTGCTTTGAGAAAGGTTCTCTTCAAGTTCCTTTTATGCAAACGAGGCGTTTGAAAAGTCGGAGGTAGAGGTCGCCGTTGGCGAGGGCAGGAGTCGAGTGACAGACTTCGTCGAGATCGGTTACGGCCAGTTGACGGAACTTGTCGTCGTCCGCGATGGCTACCACCTTGCCGTAGGCGGAAACACAGAAAATGACGTTTCCTGCACACACGGGCGAGCCGTAGAAGGTATCCTTTACGCCCTCGGTTCGGGCTTTCCAGACGACCTTGCCGGTGTCGGGTCGCAGGCAGGTCACGACGCCGTTGTCGGCCCAGAGGTAGAGGCGGTTCTTGGTCAGGAGGGGGGTGGGGATGTGGGGAACGGTATCTTCAAGTCGCCAAACTTCCTTTGCTTTGCCGTCTTTGCTGGCGGAGGCCGGTCGTATGGCGACGAGGTGCTTGTCGAGAGTGGTGAACCCGCAGACGCCGAGCACGAGGTCACCTGCCACGATGGGTGACGAGATGGCCCGTTCGGCATGGGGTCGGCCGAAGACTGATAGTTCCCAGAGTGGTTTCCCCTTTTGCGGATCGACGCTGGTTACTCCTAGCCACCAGTTGGTGAAAATAAGTTCCTTTTTGCCATTGGGTGCGGAGTATACGCAAGGGGTGGAAAAGGTCAGGCGTTTGCTGTCGCGGGGGATCTTCCAGCGCGTTTCCCCCGTCTTGCGGTCGATCGCCAAGAGAAAGCCACCGCCTTTCTCTATGTCGTTGGGGAGTACAACCAAGTCCTCGTGCACGATGGGTGAGACACCAAAGCCGTGGTTGCCAATCACTTTGCCGAAATTCCCCTGCCACAGTTGCTTGCCGTCGTGCGACAGGGCCGTCACCTTCAGTTCGGTCTGGTTCCCCCATGCCACGTAGACCGCATCGGAGTCGACCGCCGGAGTGCTGCTGGCAAAACTGTTCCGCTTGTTCGCCTTGTGCGTCTTGAAGGCAAATGTCTTGGTCCAGAGCACCTTGCCCGAACGGGCATCCAAGCAGACTACCAAGCGCTCTGTACCTTTTGAGCGAGCGGCATTGAGAAAGACTTTGTCACCCCAGACAGCAGGCGACCCGTGGCCCTCGCCGGGAAGTTCGGTTTCCCAGCGGATGGTGTCCTTGGACCATTTCGCGGGGATGGCGAAGTCAGCTGTTCCGATTCCATTGGGTCCGCGAAAGCGTGGCCAGTTGTCTTTGACGTCGGCCCACAAGTTGATGTTTCCAAGAAGGAAGAAGGTCAGGGCATAGTTCACGAGACTGGTTTTCATCGTGTCTCGTTTCGAATTAATCGAGATAGCGGAACTCGGCGCTGGCGAAGAGCGCGTGACAGAGGTGGGCGAGGGCTTCGGTGGCGGCTGGATCACCATTGTCGGCTAGTGCTTCCTGATGGAATTGCATGGCTCGGGCAAGTTCTTTTCCGCTAGGCGACCTCGCCAATGCGCGTTGGTAGGCATTGGCAATGAGAGTCTCGGTGGCTGTGTTCTCCTCGGTCAGGAGACTTTCGGCCATGGCCTTGGCTTGTTTGATGACAAAGGGCGAATTAAGGAGGAAGAGCGCTTGGGCCGGGACCGTGGTCTCTTGTCTGCGGCCCACGATCATGCTTGGTTCGGCGAAGTCGAAGGCCCGAAGGATTTCAGGCAAATGGTTCCGGACGATGGGCAGATATACGCTGCGATGGGTAACGTTTTCCACGGCACTCTCTGGGATAGTAATTCCTCGTCCGATGTTGCCGTTGCCGACCTTGGCTACTATTGATTTCTCAACCGGAGTGAGATCCAACTGACCAGATGCGGCTAGGATGGCATCGCGCAGAGCCTCGGCCTCGAGACGCCGGACGTTGGCTCGCCACAAGAGCCTGTTTTCGGGGTCTTTCTTAAAGCTCACTGGATTTTCCCCGGTAGCTAGGCTATAGGCCCGGGTTAGGACGATTTCACGGATCATTTTCTTGACTGACCAGTCGTTAGCTTGGAAACGCAGTGCGAGATAATCGAGGAGTTCGGGATGGGATGGGGCTTCGCCGGAGGCTCCGAAATTGTCCACCGTGCGTACGATGCCCTGACCGAAGAGGTGGTGCCAGATTCGGTTTACCATTACGCGGGCGACTAAGGGGTTATCTTCATGGACAAGCCATTCGGACAATTGCAGTCGCCCGCTCTTTTTAATGTCTGGCCGTGGGGCTTTCTTGATGTGCAATACGCTGAGATAGCCTCGTGGAATGGTTTGGCCCAAGTTGTCGACGTCTCCGCGCAGGTGTACCCTTATATCTGATGAGCTTTCCGCATCGAGCACTCCCATGGCATATGCCGGGGTTTTCGGCGTGTTCTTTTTCAATTCCTTGATGCGGGCATTGGTAGACCTCACTTGCTCGGCGCATTCATCCATTTTGGCCTGCATGCCTTCCTCGTCTTTTCTTCTCCTCAGGACATTGAGTTGGTTCTGGGCTTTTTTCAGTTTCTTGCCGAGTTCGGCCAGTTTGCGCTTGTGCTTGTCCAGTTCGACTTTCAATTCCTTGGCGTTTTCTCCCATTGGGATCAAGCTGCCGACTTGCCGGTTCCCGTTGCCACCGCGAGTGCCGTAAAAGGTTTTCGTGCTGCGGAAGATTCCCGCCATGGCGTAGTAGTCCTCGGTCGGTATGGGGTCGAATTTGTGGTCATGACAGCGGGCGCAGGAAACGCTCAACCCCAAGGTTGCTCGGGTCGCTACGTCGATCTGCTCGTCGACGACGTCCATCAGGAAAACGTTCTTGTTGCGCTGGTTGAGGGATTTCGGACCCATGGCGAGAAACCCGGTGGCCACGATCAGTTCCTCTTCTTGCTTGGCGTCTCGCGGACTCATTAGATCCCCTGCAATCTGTTCCTTGATGAACTGGTCGTAGGGCTTGTCTTCGTTGAAGGATTTTATGACATAGTCACGGTAGCGCCAAGCGTGTGGGTAGGTGAAGTTGCGTTCCATTCCCGTGGACTCGGCGTAGCGGGCGACGTCCATCCAGTGTCGCCCCCAGCGCTCGCCGAATTGGTGCGAGGCAAGTAGTTCGTCGACTACCTTCTCGAAAGCCTTGCCGGAATCGTCGTCGAGAAAAGTTTTCATTTGCACCCGACTAGGAGGCAGACCGATCAGGTCGAAATAAAGTCGACGCAGGAGCACGGTCTTTGGGGCATCAGCAACAGGGTGCAAACCAGTAGCTTCCTGTTTGTCCAAAATGAAACGGTCGATGTCCGAATGGGCCCAGTCCGCCTGCTTGGGTTGCGGAACCTTGTGGGTTGCCGGTTTCTTGAAGGCCCAGAAGGAAGCCGCTTCTTCCCAGTCGAATTTTTTCTTCCAGTCATTGGCGGATGTTGTCTCATTGGCGATGATCTCGGAATTCCTTGCCTTGGGGAAGGGGAGTTTCATTTGCACCCAAATCGCCAATGACTTGATTTCGATGAGGGACAGAGGTTTGGCGAGAGGTGGGTGGGTGCGCTCTTTTCCAACCTGCTTTAGTCGCACCACCTGAAAGAGTCTGGTCTGCCCCAACTTGCTTCCGGGCAGAGCAACCGGTTTGCCGGATGCGCCTCCTTGGAGGAAACCTTCGCGGTGATCGAGGCGAAGATCGCCTTCCAGCTTCTTTGCCTTTGTGGAGTGACACTCAAAGCAATGCTTGGCAAGCAGAGGGCGAACTTTCTTCTCAAAGAATGCTATTTGCTGCGACTTGAACGGTTGCGCGGCAAGTCCGGAAGCAAACAGGGCTATGAAGGGTAAGCAAGCGTATGTCCTTAATTGCATTTATTCCAAACCTGCATTCCAGTCTCTCAAAGAGAGATGTAGATTTTCTTGGGATTTAGTTGCCTAGCGAAGGGCGTTTTCCACCATTGCGCTCATTTTGCCTGAATTTGACTTCACGGCAGCTTCCGGTCCAGTCATCTTGACAAAAATGGCCCCTTGCTTGCCTTCGATTATCGCTCCAAGCAGGGCAAATCCCTTCTTCGGCGTCTTGGGGCCGAAAGGTCTTCCACTCATGAAGGTGCCTGTCGCCCTCACGTAGGTTACGCGAACGCCTTCTATTTTCTTGCTCTCGACCTTTTGGTTTTGCGGATTTTGAAATTGGCCCATCCATCTGTCGACGTTTGCCTTGACGCCACCCGCACCACCTTGCCCGAAGTAAAAGAACACGACCTCTGCATTCCCATCGCTCTTCCCTGGAGCCGAGAACTGGGCTTTTCTCATTGAAGAGGAAGGTTGGGAGGCTTTCCATCCTGAAGGCGAATCAAAAGAATAACCTGCCACCTTGAAGTTTTCCCCTTTTGAAACTTGGGAAGACAGAATTGCGCAAAGAAGAGGAAATAGAGCTAATTTACTGAATTGCATGCCACATTTTTCGGGATTTGCATTAGCGAGTCAATTGGAGAATGCCTTGCAAGATCGAATTTTGTTCTCTCATTCACTGCTTTTCGAAGTCAGCCTAATTAAGCCTGAGTAAGTCCTGAAGTATAGGCTTCCGTTTGCTACTGCCGGCGTGTTGTAGGTTAGTTCGCCCAATTCGGAGTTCCCCAGCAACTGGAAGTCTGCAGTTGCCTTGAAGCTGATCACCTTACCCTCTTTGGACACGGCATAGATTACTTCATTTACCAAAATTGGCGATGCAAAGTAGTTGCCCTGTAGGCGTTCGCGCCACTTGAGCTCTCCTGTAGCGAGGTCGTGGCAGGATGCGATTCCGCCATCCGTGACAAGGAAGAGAAGGTCGTCCTTTGCAATGGGGGTCGGAACATATGGGATGCTCTTCTTGAAAGCATATGCGATCTTGGGACTGCCTTTGCCTTTGGTTGGAGGAACTACTGCCGCAAATCGGCTTCCCCTTGAGCCGGAGCCGCAACTTGCGAAAACGTGACCTGATGCGATGAATGGTGAGGAGACGCTTCGCAGGTCAAGGGTGTCAGGACCCGTTTCCCAAAGAATCTTGCCCGTTCGGGCGTCCACCCCATAGCAGCCATGAGCCATGGAATTACAGATGAATTGCAAGGGACCGTTTGCAGGCTGGTAGAAGCAAGGTGTGGACGAAGAAGGTTTGCCTGAGTTTCGCGAGGTTTGCCATTTTGTTTTACCTGTTTTGCAATCCAAGGCTAGGATGCTGCTCGAACCGTAGTGGTCGTGCGTAAGCACAACCATTTCCCCATGGACCATGGGGGAGAATCCATTGCCGTGCTGTGTGTCGTACTTCCCAAAGTCTCTTCGCCATAGCAAGTTGCCGTCGTGATCTAGGCATAGAAGGTCGTTGGAGTGCTTCGTCGTCCAGGAGACGAAAAGCCTTTTTCCGTCCACGCAGGGGCTGGCTGATGCAAAACTATTGAACTTGTGATGCGGATATTTTTGAGATTCGAACTGCCTTTTCCAGATTTCCTTCCCTGTCAAGGCATCATGGGCAATCACGAATTGGGTGCCGTCTTGCTCGTCGGCGCAAGTGCTGAAAATCCTGTCTCCCCACAATACCGGGGAACTATGTCCGACCCCAGGCAAATTTGTTTTCCATGCAAAGTCCTTTTCCGTCCATTTTACGGGTAGGTTTTTTGCTGTCCCTATGCCGCTTCCGTTTGGACCTCTGAATCGAGTCCACTCGTCCAACTTGTGGGATTCCTCTGAGTTTGCGGGAACAATTGATCCCAGACAGCCTATGAGGATCATGATATCGAAAGGCTTTAATCGGGCTTGCAGCCATCGGGTTTTTACGAGCTGTTGCATGAGTTTCATTTTTATAGAAATTCTTTGGTGTTCCTTGGTCGTTTAGGACCAATTAGGCGTTGGTTCCCTGAGAGGTATTCCTCGGTCTTCGTGCCGAGGATTATTTTTTTTCTGCCAAGGGCTTGCGGAATATCATGAAATGTTGTCTGGGAAGCATGTCTCGGGTCTCGATCCACTTGAGGCCCGCGACCTCCATTTCTTTTTTGGATTGAGCTTGAGTCATCTTGTGTAGGCGTTTGATCGGAACGGTGGGGTCTTCCATTCGGTATTCGATCAATACCAGTCTTCCTCCGGGCTTCAATGACCTGTGAATGGAACGAGCCATTTCCCATGGATGGGAGAATTCGTGGTAGGCATCCACGATAAGGATGCAGTCCACTGAATTCTGGGGAAGCTTGACGTCGGTTATCGTGCTATGAATGGGAACGACGTTCTCGACCTTTCTTTTGGCCATGCGGGCTCGAACAATGGATAGCATTTCCTTTGATATGTCCACGGCATATGCTTTGCCCTTGGGAATCCTTTCAGCCATTCTGAAAGTGAAGTAGCCTGAGCCTGCCCCAATGTCGGCTACGACCGCGTTTGGCTTTAGTTCCAAGTTTTTTACCAAAAGATCCGTCCTTTCTTCCCTCTCTCTCTCGGGTCTTTCTAGCCAACCGGCCCCAAGATGTCCCATGACCTTTGAGATTTCTCTACCCATGTAGAACTTTCCGATGCCGTCGCGACTGGCCTTACCGGAAACGTAGCGATCGTCGGAGTTGTCCACCTCCGATTTCCTTTCCGCCCGAAGGTCTGTTGGCGATAAAAAAGGTGTAACCAACGCGAGGGTCAAAACAAGGCAATGAAATTTGATGCAAGTCATGTCTGGATTCTGGCGTTTTTCGGTCACTCGAGGCAAATCTATATTGAACCTTTTGCCAACAAGGCGTATTCTGGTTCTCTTGATGAAGGTCATTAGAGCCAAGAGTTCCGGCTTTTGCTGGGGTGTGGAGAGAGCCATTCAAGTTGCCCGAGAACAGGCCGAGGGCGGAAGTCGCAAAGTCTACACTGATGGCCCTCTGATCCACAACAACCAGATGATGAATGCTTTGGGAAGGGAAGGAGTCAGCGAAGTATCCGATTATCACAGCTCGTCGGCGATAGATTTGTCGGAGGAGGAGCGAGACGATTCCGTGGTAGTTGTTCGTGCGCACGGAATTTCGCCTGAGCGTAGAAAATATCTTAAAGGTCTGAATATGCCTTTTAAGGATGCAACCTGCCCAGACGTCGGAATAATCGCGGGAAAGGTGCGAATGCATTCCGAAAAGGGTTTTGATATCGTTATCTTTGGGGATCCCAACCACCCCGAGGTCATTGGACTCATGGGGTATGCTGCGGGAAAGGGGCACGCGGTTCAAACCCGAGAAGACCTGGATTCACTACCCGAGTTCGAGAATGGTGTGGTAATGGTCTCGCAGTCTACCATGTTTACCCATGAGTTCGAGGAGCTCTCAACCTACTTGGCCCTGAAGTATCCCGACCTGATCGTTTTCGATACGATCTGCGGGGCTACCAAGGAGCGGCAATCGGACCTCAGGCAACTGGTTGAAGATGGAGCCGAGGTTATCGTGGTGATAGGGGGGCATCACTCCGCAAATACCCGTAAACTTGCAAAGTTGGCGGAGTCCCATGGTCGTCCCACTCACCATATCGAGACTGCGGATGAAATTAACCCATCTCAATTCGAGGGGGTCGATACAGTCGGTGTGACGGCTGGAGCCTCGACCCCCGAATTCATCATCGACTCGGTTTGTCGCCGGCTTCGCGAAATCTAGGCACGTCTTCATGTCCATTGAAATTCCCAACGTCCTCGCCGAGCGTTATGCTACGGACGACATGCGCAGCCTCTGGTCGCCTGAAGGTAAGGTGGTTCTGGAGCGAGAATTCTGGATCAGCGTCATGAAGGCGCAAGTGGAGCTGGGGATGGATGTGCCCGCCGAGGCCATCGATGCATCGGAGCGAGTCAAGGGGAAGGTCGATTTAGAATCCATTCGGGAGCGCGAAAAGATTACCAAGCACGACGTGAAGGCTCGTCTTGAGGAATTCGCCGAGCTTTCCGGTCATCAGCACGCTCACAAGGGAATGACAAGCAGGGATCTCACGGAGAACGTAGAGCAGTTGCAGGTTCACCGCTCCCTCGGCATCGTTTTGGACCGGGGGGTTGCCTCGCTACTTTCACTTGCCGAACGAGCGGAGGATTTCAAGGATCTTCCGCTGACCGCGAGGTCGCACAACGTACCCGCTCAGTTTACGACCTTGGGAAAGCGTCTTGCGATGTATGGGGAGGAGCTCGAGCGGAGCTTGGATGGGCTGGTTCGACTTTGCGCTACCTATCCGTTTCGAGGGCTCAAGGGAGCCGTGGGAACTCGATTGGATCAGTTGACGCTTCTTGGAGACGAGAAAAAGGTCGAGCAATTGGACAAGCTCCTCCTGCAGAACTTAGGGGCCCCAGGATCTCTCGAAACCGTGGGCCAGGTCTATCCCCGCAGCCTTGACTTCGAGGTGGTATCCATCCTCCTGCGTCTTGCATCCGCACCGTCCAGCTTTGCCACTACCCTCAGAATCGCCGCAGGACAGGAACTCATGGGCGAGGGCTTTGCCAAGGGACAGACGGGTTCTTCCGCCATGCCTCACAAGGTGAACAGCCGCAGTTGCGAGAGGATCAATGGCTTTCAGGTCATTTTGCGCGGTCACCTCGCCATGGTGGCAGGTTTAAGCGGGGATCAGTGGAACGAGGGGGACGTCTCCTGCTCGGTGGTCAGGCGTTTGGCCTTGCCCGACTCTTTTTTCGCCATCGACGGTTTGTTCGAGACTTTTCTTACCGTCATGCGGCAAATGGAAGTCTTTCCCGAAGTTATCAAAGCGGAGAATCGCAAACAATTGCCCTTTCTTCTCTCGACCACCATTCTGATGGAAGCCGTGAAGGGAGGAACCGGAAGGGAAGATGCACATGCTGCAATCAAAGAACATTCCCTGAGCGTTGCCCGAGACTTGAGGGAAGGTGCGATTTCCGAGAACAATCTTCCCGCCAGACTTGCTGCTGACGATCGGATCGGGCTTTCTGCCAAAGAGATCGATGAGGTTCTCCGAGACGGCGAGACTCGTTATGGTTTGGCCCTTGAGCAGACCGAGGTCTTTTTAAAGAGAGCCAAAAGCTGGAGCGAACGCTACCCAGATGCATCTGCATACCAGCCGAGTTCCATACTTTAGCTTCTGATCTTTCAAGTAGTCGAGATCTCTACGTTTTGCGATTGCCAAAACGGCAGTTTCATTACGTCATGTCTAGCTTTTCGTTTTTTGACACAATTAGAATCATGGCAGAGGAACTTGAAGGTAATTGTCTTGTCGCCCAATCGGGCGGTCCGACAGCCGTAATCAACGCTAGCGTTGCAGGAGTAGTGGCGGAAGCCCTGAACAACCCCTGCATTGAGGAGATTTACGGTGGGCTCAACGGTGTCCTAGGTATTCTCAAGGAGGAAATCACGGATCTTGCGGAAGAATCCCAGCAAAATATAAGGGGACTTCGCTACACTCCGGCCTCCGCCTTGGGTACCTGTCGCTATAAGCTGAATAGCGATGAAGACTACCAGAGGGTGCTCGATGTCTTCGAGGCTCACAACATTCGGTATTTCTTTTACATCGGCGGAAATGACTCTCAGGATACCGCTGATAAGATATCCAAGTTAGCTAAAGAAAAAGATTATACCCTGCGGGTTATCGGCATTCCCAAGACCATCGACAACGATCTCGTGAAAACCGATCATTGTCCAGGCTATGGCAGCGTGCTGAAGTACATATGCTCAGTCGTCCGTGAAACCGCACTTGATCATGGTGCCATGGGACAACACGATTTAGTCTCCATTATGGAGGTAATGGGAAGGAATGCCGGTTGGATTGCCGCAGGAGCGACCTTGGCCAAGCGAAGGGAAAATCCTAATGACGCTCCACACCTCATTTATTTGCCCGAGCTGCCCTTCTCGCGTGCCAAGTTTATCGAGGACGTGCAGGCAGTGTTGAAAAAGAATCGCTATTGCCTCGTTGTCGTGGGAGAGGGTCTGCAGGACAAGGATGGTAATTACGTTGCGAATTCCGGATCAGGTCAAGATGCCTTTGGTCACGTTCAGCTTGGTGGTGTCGGAGACTACTTGGCCAATCTCGTGGAGGAAAACCTTACGGTCAAGGCACGTTCTTCAAGATTTGGCACCAGTCAGCGTGCGGCTGCTCATTGCTCCTCCTCAACGGACAACGATGAGGCGTTCTTGGTTGGGCAAGCAGCAGTTCGAGCCGCAGTCGAGGGTGAGACTGACCAGATGGTGATATTGGTTCGCGAGGAAGGCGAGCCCTACCAGTGTACGACTGGACTGGCTCCATTGAACGAGATTGCAAACGGCGTGAAGGAGATTCCGGAGGATTGGATTTCGGAAGATGGAGTAAGCATGTCGGCCAAATTCATCAAGTATGCTCAACCCCTTATCCAAGGTGAGGTAGAGGTTCCCTATGAGAATGGCCTGCCCGAATACGTACGCCTTTCCAAGAGGCGTGTTCGCAAGGTGCTCGATCCTCATACTTTCGAGTAGGTTTCACCACATTGGGATCGATCGCTGCCAGTCAGTTGGCGTGGTTTATGAAAGGTTCAAGGCTTCCTCGAACACTTCAATAATTTGATCCGGGGGCTCCATGCCTACCGAAACCCGGATCAACTCCGGTTCCAGTCCCGCTTCTGCAAGTTCGTTCAAGCCTTCCTCATGTTGGAGGCCTTCGTAGTGGGCAAGGTAAACGTATGGGCAAAGAAGGGTGAACTTGGTTCCGAAGCTGGGACTTTTTAGCAAACGTACTTTGTCGTAAAACCCTTTGATTGGTCCTTTTGTCTCGAAGGCAAGCATGCATCCGGGCCTTTCACTCCCCGCAAGTTGTTCGTAGTTTTTTCTGAATGGTTCAGAATAGGCCCAGTGAACCTTGCTGACCGCCGGATGCGATGCCAGGAACTGAGCCAGTTTGGCCGTGTTTTCATTCGTTCGCTCGACCATTTTCACGTAGTCCTTCATTTCGAAGGCAAGACGGTCTAGGTCACGTTGATAGGGTGGGGCGATTCGGCTTCTTGTGGATTCGAGCAATTCCTCTCGAAATGGAGAACCTTTCGGAAATGCGAGACAACCCAGCATGACGTCTCCCTCGTTTGCCGCGTACTTCGTCAGGCTGTTTACGATTACGTCTGCATGCCCGGCAACTTTAACGTTGAGTGGGCTGGACATGGTCGGGTCTACGATCAGCATTGCTCCCGAATTTCTGCAGAGGTTGCGCACTTCTTCCAAGTCGCAGGTTTGAATCAATGGATTGGTGGGCGTCTCGGTAACGACTGCGGCGATCTCCTTCCCCTTCTCCTCGAAAAGTTTTTGGAGCATCGTCAGGTCTTCGACTTTGCGAATGGCAATAATTTCCGTGTCTCCTCCGGAAAATTTTTCCAGAACCTTGATTGTGTCGACATACAGCCAGCCTAATTGAACCCAAATCTTTCTACCTCTTTTCGCCAGCAAGTTCTTGGATGCCTGAAAAAGAGCATAAAAGGCATTTGCCCCGGAGTTTGCGAGGATCACGTCTTCGGGCAAGATTTCCGGACCCATGGCATTGGCCAATGCTTCCTTAGCCAAGCTATCCGAGTGCTCGGTTACCGTTTCTTCAGGCTTTTTTTGAAGGATGCCGCGTCGAATGAGTAAATCTTCTGCTTGTCGCGAGGATATGGACAATCCTGAATGTTGAAGGAAGTGTTTCGCTAAAGAGCGATATTCTTCTGTATTCGGACCGTACACCAGAAAGAAGTCTTCCGCTTGTTTAATTGCGAAGCTAGGGGATTTGAGGTAATCGAGCAGTTCTCTTGCCCCCGATTCGGTTCTGATTACAAAGCCTGACTTACCTGACAGGTTCATTTCTTCGAGAAGTTCCTTGATCAATCGATCAATGTACTTGTGAATCACAAAGCGAGGATATCCCGAACGAATCTTCGACATGACGGTTGGCAGCTTTTCCTCATAACCGATCACGTCTGCCATTGTGGGAAGGCTTATGCAAACTGCGTGATCGCTTTCCGGGGCGGGCTCCCCGAGCGCGAAGTGGCGAAGGCTGTCGAAGCTCACGGGATCAACTCGTTCTCAAGGAGTTGGTCTAGAGTTTGTCGCTTGCGAATCAATGCGAAGGAACCGTCCATGCGTTTCAAGGCTTCGGGGGCTTCGGGGAAGGAATTGTAGTTTTTTGCCGACATGGCTGAACAGTATGCGCCGACACCCTCGATTACGCATGCGTCGCCCACTCGTCCCTCAGGCAGAAGGCGTGGCGTCAGGGACTCGGGATCGTTGGGGGCGGGAGTCAGCAAGTCTCCCGACTCGCAGCAGTGGCCTACGACCACTTGCTCTATTGTGGCCCTGTCGTCCTTATCCTCTCCTTCTGGCAAAAGAACAATGGGATGCTGCGAGCCATAGAGCGATGGGCGCAGGATTTCAGTCATGCCGGCATCAAGCTTGAGGAAGCGGTAGCCGTCGCTGCCGGTTTCAGTCAAGTCCTGTACGGAAGTCACCAAGGAGCAGGCGTTGGCGACGAGGAAAGTGCCTGGCTCAAGCTCAAGTTTCAGCTCACGTTTCGTCTCGTTTGCAAATTCTTCAAACGCCGTCTTCACGGGAGTCCCGACTTCTCCCAGGTTCGTGGATTGCTCATCTCTCATTCTCGCCACTTTGAAACCTCCACCAAGGTTTAGTGTGGTTGCATCGGGGAATCGCCTTACGATGTCCAAGCTCATGACTGCGACTTTTTTCCAGACTTCGGGATCCGATCCCGAGCCAATGTGAGTATGGATTCTTTCCACCTTGAGTCGGTATTTTTCGCACAATGTCTTGGCTTCCTCCAATTTCTCCTTCCAAATGCCGAAACTGCTTGCGGGGCCACCTACGTTGGTCCTGTTGGTTCCTCCCGATCCTAACCCTGGGTTGAACCTCAAGCCTACGCTTTCTCCGGGTCTGGCTTCCCCCACTAGGAAAATCTGGTGCAGGGAACACAGGTTAATCTTTATCCCTTCTTCGATCCAAGTTGAAAAATTGTCAGGAATTTCCTGAGTGCTTAGAGAAATCGACTCAGTACCGAAACCCGCTTTGACCGCTCTTTCGACTTCGTGACCCGAGCTCGCGTCTATTCCAAGTCCCTCTGCGTTGAAAATCCTCAAGATGGCCGCAGAGGGAGCGGCCTTCATGGCGTAGCGAGCCTGCATGCCATAGGCATTGGGGAAGGCTTTCAGGGTGCAGGCGTTTTCTCTCAACGTCTTTTCATCGTAAACGTAAACTGGAGTCCCGAACTCACGCCTTACGAGTTCGATCTCCTCATTGCTCAAGAAGTTTAATTGTTCCATTCCAATAAATTTAAGGATTGAGATGGAAAGTAACGTACACTGGTGTTCGCGCAAGCCTAGGTCATGTCATTGTTTCCCTCTTCCCAAGATGAGGAAAGTTAATTGATAGCCTGAATCCACGCATTTTTTCCTCGAGATTTCCTTAGAGAAGATTTCCTCCCAGGCAGGGAACCGGACGTCCCCATCGAAATCGGACCCTATCAAAGTAAGGTAAAGTCGTTCGGCAATTGGCATAGACTCTTCGTAAATCTTTTGTCCGCCGCAAATCCAAATCGTTTCTCCGTGGCTCATCTTAAGCGCTTCCTGCAGGGAAGAGGCTTTTTCGGCTCCTTTAAATTTCATGTCAGGGTTTCGACTCAATGCGATGACCTTTCTGTCCAGTACATGGGAGCCCATCTCTGCAAAGCATCGTCTGCCCATGATCAGGGTGCCGTTCCTAGTGGTTTCGAGAAAGTACTCCCAGTCTTTGGGAATGTCCCATGGCAATCGACCATCCTTGCCCATCACTCCATTGGTCCCGCATGCTGCAATCAGGTTTATCACTATGTTGTGATTGGTTAACAGATTGGCAAATTAATGACCACATCATATATTTCCTGTTTGCATAGGCTCGAGGAGCATTGTTTTAAACTTTCCAGTTTTCGGGATTTTCATGTCGCAGTCAGGTAATTCAGATTTTGGTAAAAGGCTGACAATCCCCGATCTATGGCAACGGCGAGCGTTGTCTTTTCTCAGGGATGGCAAGGATGTCGTCCTTCACGCCCCGACTGGTGCGGGAAAGACGTTTGTTTTCGAGTTGCTCATGGAATCCGGTTGGCGAGGAAAAGCGATTTACGCCGTTCCTACTCGGGCATTGGCAAACGATAAGTTCAGAGAGTGGAGAGCTCGCGGATGGGAGGTGGGGCTTGTTACCGGCGACGTCCGTCACAAGCCCGACGCTAGCGTTGTGGTTGCTACCATGGAGACGCAACGTTCCGCCATCTTGAGAGGCGATGGTCCCGACCTGTTCGTGATTGATGAGTATCAACTTTTGTCCGATCCGCAACGCGGGCCGGGTTACGAGGTTTGCATTGCATCCACTCCTGCTGCGACGCAGCTTTTGCTAATGAGCGGAAGCGTTGCCAATCCTGAGGAGGTTTCCGATTGGCTTTCTTCATGCGGTCGCAATGTAGAGATGGTGAGCGAGGGTAAGAGACCCGTTCCTTTGGAGGAAGTCTTTGCCGAGACGATTACCAGAAACTCTAGCAGAAGCGACATTCGTGGATACTGGCCACGGCTTGTGGCGAAGGCGATCGAATTGGACATGGGGCCTGTGCTGCTTTTTGCTCCACGCAGGTCCGCGGCTGAGCAATTGGCCTCTCAACTTGCTGCGGAAATGCCTGAAGTTTTTCCGCTGGAGTTGACCTCCGAGCAGAAGCACGTCTCGGGAAAGAAGTTGTCCAGCCTTCTCCGTAAACGAGTGGCTTTTCACCATAGTGGTCTTGATTACGTTAGACGTGCAGGGGTGATCGAGCCTCTTGCAAAGGCAGGTCAGTTGCGAGCAGTCGTGGCCACTACGGGTTTGGCTGCGGGAATCAACTTTTCCATGCGTACCGTGGTCGTTACTGATCGCGAGTATCGCATTAACAATGAAAGAATATTGCTTCGCCCGGACGAACTTTTGCAGATGTTCGGACGGGCCGGACGTCGTGGGCTCGACGACCGAGGATTTGTTTTGGCTGTTCCTAAGCGCCCTCGCATGAGGGAGGGACGCCCGCTAAAACTAAAGCGTTCCAAGAGCATTGATTGGCCCGCAATGATTCGAGTAATGCATCATGCGGTCGAACGAGGTCGATCGCCTACTAAAGCAGTTCGCGGCATGGCGGACCGATTGTTTTCCGAGGATAAGGTTCAGCTTGGACTTGAGGAATCCTTTGGAAAGCTCAACTCTCCCAACAAACTGCAGCGTCAATTGAGAGGTCAGGAGAAAAGAAATCCTGAGCGCGACCAATTGATCGAGATGAGAAACTCTTCGGGCCAATGGGAACGTCAAAAAGGGAGGACCAAGGCTAGATTGAGAGATGCATTGGTTTTGGTGGACGACGAATGGCTTCCGGCACTATCTTTGCCCGATACCTTGGAGAAGGTTCGCATTGGAAATCCCTGTAGATTTGGAGGGAAGCGCAATCCAACTTATGGTCGTGAAGTCCCTGTTGCAGCGATTGACAAGGAGTCGGCCTACGAGCGGGTGCTGCTCATCAAGTCATTTCGTCGTCGCTTGCGTGAGGCTTTAGCAAATGATTCTGCCCAACGTCGCCGAAAATTCACCAAGAAGGCTTGGAAAAGAAGGGGGCTGGAAAAGGTCTTTGCCCCTATTTTCCCTTTACTTTCCTTTGGGGGGAAGTTGGCTGAATTCGTGGATCGTGGTGGTGTCCTTCATGCTCGGCTAAGCTACGAGGATGCAACCGTGCTTGGCTGGCGAGATGCGAAGGGAAGGGTGCTCATAAATCCTATTTTACGCAAATCTCATCGCGAGTTCGTGTCTCCGTTTTCAGAAAAGGATTCAGCTTCAAGTCGTCCCTTGGCGAATGCCTTGCCCGCTGAGGCTTGGTGTAGGCTTGGCTTGATTGACGAAATGGCGAGGCCTACTCGCAGGGGAGTTGTCTTTAGCTTTTTTTCTCGTGGTGAAGGTCTTGCCATTGCAGCCGCCTTGGAGGATGAGACCTATCCCTTGGAGGATTTGGTTCAAGACCTTGCCAATTTGCGGGCAGGACATCGTTTCAGTGCCTATTCGAAGACCGATTGCAGATTGGCCTTTGTTTGTCGTCAGGCGTATGGGTTTTCCGACTGCCCGGGTTATCTCAGAAATGGAGTTCCCCCCGAGTATGGCGAGGGAGCCGCGGATGTATTGCGGGAAAAGCCTGGTAAAGTTTCTCATGCAAGGGAGTCCCTCGACGAGGAGCTTCGAATCGGCGACATTGAGCGGGCTCGAATCGAATGGCTTAGCCTTCTTTCGCTTATTGCGAAGGCACCTTCCTTGGAGTGGTCTCGCTGGCAGGAGCTACAGTTTGCTGCCAAGCTCGCTGTCGGTTCCTTGGGAGAGAAGCAGTCACTTCCCGAATTGCCCGAGGTTCCCGTCAGGCAACGCCGCCGCCACAAGTTGGTTTCGAGTCGTAGTTGAGTACGGTGCTATTTTTTTCTTAGCGCCAATCCCGTGACGTCTATCCAACGATCGGAGGATTCTCTTCCGCTCTTAACCTCCACGTGCTTGTAAACCTTGCCCGTCTTCGTATCGATCTTGAACAAGTATTCCTTCGCCGTTTCTCGTCCCGTGTCCGGAGAATAGATCAGGACTTTTCCCGCCTCCAGTTGATAGCGACCCTCTCTGCCTTCATCGTCAAACCCCGACAAGACAAAGATTCCGATTCCCATCCCTAGTCCGAGAATGAAGTTTTTCATCTCTTTCATATTTTCCTTGGTTGAATTTTTAGTGTGGCAAAAAAATCTCACCGCTTCGGGTTCGCTATTCTCCCAGTTCGTAACAAGCTATTCGGTTTTCCATCCGAACCAAGAGTTTGCTGCCTACGATAGCGGGGGAAGAGCATCTTAGGGCCCTGACCTTTGTTTTTCCGATTTCGGTGAAGTCGTCCGGGTTTGCATTCACCATGTCGAGGAATGAGCCTTTGATTTCGTAGGCAAAGATTTTTCCATCGGCCATAATCGGGGAGGAAATGTCGTGCTTTGCCACCTCCTTGGCGAGGACTTTCCCCGTGGATAGATCTAGGCACAAGCGCATCTCTGCACCGAAGAGAAAAACATACTTGTCGGTTATTATCGGGCTGGAATCCGTTCGACGAGTTAGCTTTGGGAATTTCCATACCTCCTCAACGCCTTTCTCGGTTCTACGGTAGCATACGATTCCCGCATTTTCGTCCTTGGCGTGAACAATGAGTAGGTCTCCGGAGGCAACTGGAGTCGAGCTTCCGCCACCAGGAGCTTCCCAGAGAGTCTTTCCCGAGCTTGCATCGACTCCAATTACTGATTTTCGCGAGTTGCATACGATTTCCGTCCTTCCCTTGAACTTCCACAAGGCGGGAGATGCCGTCCTTCCGGTAATGTCGGTATTCTCCCAGAGCTTGTCGCCAGTTTTCGCATCAAAGGCCGTTAGGCGATCGATCAAGGCAATTGCTCGTCCGTCGGTTACCATTATTGAAGATGCTCCCCCCGTGGAACCGACCTGCTTGTCCCATACCATTTTGCCTTTTTCGGCTTCTACGCAGAACACTCGGTTGCTTCCCACCGTATAAACGAATCCGTTCGAAACGCATGGTGTGGCGGAGGAGTTCCGCCCCGAAGGAATTCCTTTGAGCTTCGATTGCCATAGGGTCGTTCCTGTCTTCATGTCCAGCGCCAGAATTACGTCCTCCGCCACTTTTTTCGTCGGGGGAACTTGGTTTAGTATTCGTTCGTGAATCTTGGTATCGAAACCTTGTTCATCGAGCCACTCCTCGAAGGATTTTTCGTTGGGGAAAATCTTGTCCTTAATTGAATAAAGCTTGTTGGTGGCTTCTATTGGAAAAGCCGTGGAACCTTTCTTGAACCTGGAGATGACGTAATCTCCATATAACAGCTTCTGCTTTTCATCCAAGTTTTCATCAATCCATTTCTTTGCCCATTCGTCCAGCTTGGTGCCCCTGAGTCGTGGGCTGAGGTTCGTTCGAGTCTTCTCCATGGCATCAACGACCTCCTTCGGAAGGTTTGTCCTCCTCGCCCCAAGTTTTCTAAGAACCAAGTTGTCTACGGTACGGGTCTTGGTGGGGACTTGTCGGTGCCAAACGATGGACATGAATACCTTGCCATTCATGGCCACCACGCTCCCGTAGCCTCCATCGTCCCCACTGGGTATGTATTCGCTTTCCCACAAAAGCTTTGGACCATCTTCAGGCCAACTGTCGGCAAGCTTTACCTTGGAGGCTGAAACACCATTGCGTTCAGGTCCGCGCCATTGTGGCCACGAGCTTTCCTCGGCCATGATGCAGAGGTTGGCGGATAGGCTTAGGAATATTACCGGTATCAACTTCATGGTTTCTTCAATTGGTTTTGTTTGGGACTTCTCCCTTTTTAGGTTTGCAAGACATACCAAGAATTAACTCTCGAGGGCTTCCCCACCTGCTTTCAACAATTGCAGGATTTTCTCTACGTCGTAGATGCAGCCACCCCAAGTCCCGCCACCGGCATTCTGCAGGGCGGCCCAAAGGCGAGTATCTTCCGGAAGGCGCGGATCGGCCGCTAGAGCATCAGGTGCCGCACGGCGTTTAAGGATGGAGGTTCCTTCCTCAACACTCACTTCCTGGCCGTCCTCTCCCACGAAGTCGAGGCTGCCCTTGAGGTTGGATCCGTCGATCACAATGCGGACAAGGTCGCCATCCCTGAGTTTACCTATGGGTCCTCCTGCAAGAGCTTCGGGTCCGACATGCCCGATGCAGGCTCCTGTGCTTACGCCCGAAAACCTTGCGTCGGTAACCAAGGCAACCTCTTTGCCCCAAGAGAGATGCTTGAGGGCCAAGGTGATCTGGGCGACTTCCTCCATTCCCGTCCCCATTGGCCCTCGTCCGCACATCACCATAATGTCTCCCGGTTTGACTGGGGTGTCTACACGACCTTTCACGGCTTCGATCGCATCTGATTCAGAATAAAACACTCGAGCCGGCCCCGTGTTCCGGTAAACGCCGTCGGCATCCAGTACCTCGGGCGAGATTGCGGTGCTCTTAATTACGGATCCTTCGGGGGCGAGGTTTCCAATGGGGAAGCAGACGGTGCTGGTTAGGCCTTCAACCCGAGCGCGTTCGGGATCAAGAATAACGTCATCGGGATTTATTCCGTCTTGTTCTTGAAGGATTTCCCTGAATCTCCGACGTCGTTCCGAGTTTTCCCATTCGTTCAGGTTCTGTTCGAGGGTATTTCCCGTAACCGT
>CAZNWO010000043.1:0-3315 GCA_964576585.1 uncultured Puniceicoccaceae bacterium
CCATTCAAATCCAACCCGTCCCGGTCCCCGAGGTCCGGATACGACCCGTTCCCGCGCCGCCTCGCCCTCCTGACCTTGTTGCCCCGGCACCCCGACCCGATCCCGTTGCTCCTCCTGTTTTTCGGCCGGGTGGAGGAGGTCCCGTGGACAAGGCGAAGGTCGATCAGTTGAAGAAAAGCCTTGGCACTTGGGAGAAACTGAAGGAAGAGTGCGGAGGCAACTACACATACAGCAAACGCTGGAGCAGTTGGGTGGGCTTTGGTCACAAAACTGAAGTGGTGGTGGCGAATAACAAGGTGGTCGAGCGGCGTTTCAAGTCGTTTTCAGGTCGACCGAGAGTGGCGGCACCAGGACAACCGCCAACCAAGCCGGAAGGTAAAAGCTGGATTGAAAAAGGCAAGGAACTGGGCAGCCACAAGGAAGGCCATCCAGCGAAGACTTTGGACGAGCTCTACAAGGAGGCCATAGGGATTCTGGATCGTCCGATTCCGCCTTTTCAGCGACTTGGACTACGTTTCGACAAGCAAGGCCTGCTGCTAGCTTGCTACACGCAGGACAAACGGATAGCCGACGACGCCCCGACCAAGGGTGTAAGCATTTCCGAGATAAAGTTGGGTAAAGGCGGGGGAGAAACCCAGAGGAAAGAAAAGAATGAAAAGAAGGGTCTTAGGATCAATAAGACTTCAAACGGAAAAACGATTAACGTTGAAAAGGGAGAAACCATTCAAATCAGCTTGGAGGGAAATCCGACCACAGGATTTAGCTGGAACGACACCACGAAATCGAAGCAGGTGAAGCTTGAGAAAATGACAACGAGTTCTTCCCGACAGCTAGTAGGATCGCCCGGAGTCTTTACAGCCACCTATCGAGCCGTGAAGATGGGAAGTGGGACGATCTCGTTGGAATACAAAAGAGTCTTTGAAAAGAAACCTCCTGCCGAAACCTTCCAGTTGAAAGTAGTTGTCCTTGAGGCAGACGCCAAGGCATCTCCACCTGTCGTAGACGCAAACAATGAAATTCAGGCCTTGGAGAAACGCATAGCAAAGATGAAGGACTTTGCCAAGCGCGCCCGTTTCACCCCTGATGGACATCAGAAGTTTCAAGCCGAATTGGCTACTTTGGAAAAGCAATTGGCCGACCTGCTCGCACGCCACGCTTCGGTTAATCCGAAACCAATCAAGCCCGGTATTGGCAGAAAGCCTTTCCCAAAGCACTGGGGCACCCCACCACGCTTACAAACGAAGGACCTGCGCCCCTTGCCCGCAGGCTTTGGGGTGGGCAGCAGCACCTTGGCTGGATGGATTAGGAAAAACATGGAGCGGGATCGGAAGCTAGACCGGCGCGGTGATTAAGTTTGCTGCCTGAGCGAAATACCGATTTCCAGAACCTGACCCGAGCTTCTGCTTGAGCAACTACTCCTCGATCGGACCTGCTTCTCGGATTGAAACGGCTTATGTCGTTCTTGTCTCCGCCTTTTCGGTCGTGCTCGTCCTGACCAACGTGGTTGGAGTCAAGCTGTTCACCTTCTCTTTTTTCGGCTTGTTGGAGAAGCCAATTACCCTGACGAGCGGAATCGTAACCTACCCGCTAACGTTTCTCTTCACTGATGTTGTCAGCGAACTATATGGAAAGCGACGGGCGGATTTCATGGTGGTGCTCGGTTTCTTTCTCAGCTTTATGATGTTGGGTATCGTTGCCTTGGTGACGGGGCTTCCGGGTTCCGAGGTTTGGGTGAACCGAGACCTCGGATTCACAGATGTTGCAGGCATGCAGCGAGCCTTCGAGACCGTCTTTACCCTCCCGGGCGTATTGGTTGCAGCCTCAATGTCGGCCTACCTGACGGCCCAACTTCTCGACAACCGACTTTTCCACCTCTGGCGCCGACTGACGAAGGGAAAGCACCTCTGGCTGCGCAACAACGGCTCGACCGTCTTGTCTCAGTTCGTCGACACCGTAATCGTCAATTCCATCTTCCTCGGGTGGGGAATGGGCCTATCGGCTTCCGTGGTCTGGAGCATCATCTTGGCCAATTACGTTTGCAAAGTATGTCTGGCGGCCTTGGACACACCATTGATCTACTTGGCCATCGCATTTCTGAAGAAATACCTGGCAATTGAGAAACAGGACTCAGCCTGAATCCAAACATCGTCGAAGCGGTGACTTTCCAGTTGACGCCAATACCTGAACGAAAAGGATTCGCTAGCCTTTAATGATGAAAAAAAATCTATGTTTGCACAAGTTTCTCAATCAATGCCTTTGCAGCTTGTCTGTCTTATGTCTGTCTAGTCTTGCCTCCCTCGACGTTCAGGCTGTTCCGGAAAAGTATGGTTCCTATGTGGGAACTGCTATAAGACTGGGGAAGGACGCAAAGGGAAACAACGTATCCTTCCGTGCGTTAGTCATACGGTTGGACGACAAGGGTGACGCCTGCGTGGTCTTCGACGGCGACACCTTGCGAATGGCTGGGGGGTGGACTCAAGGTGGGCTGAAGCTGGAAGGTCTCCCTTTCACGGGCGGCCACGGTAGGTTTCCTTCTCATAATGGCGAAAAGGTGTTCGTAACCCAAGCCGTTCCTGGTTGGGCTTCCCCCGAGGGAGAGCTAGCCGACCCGCGCGAGGATAAGTATCCGCCGCTTGGTCCTTTGCCCCGAGAGTGGAGCAAGTTCGGTGGTCACTATGTCCACGGAGATCGAGTTGTCCTCAAGTATTCCGTGGGTGGCGCCCAAGTCTTGGAGTCTCCGAGCCTTTATCAAAAGGGCGAAGCCAAGGCTATCGTCCGTACCATTAGGATCGAAGGGGACGGCAAGCCTAAGATTATCGTGCTCTCCGACGTCGCAGAGGGTTGTTCCGTGGCTCTCGCACATGCCCCGAAGGGTGCAAAGGTGGAAGCTGTGGATGGGATCAACCTGCTGAGCTTATCCGCTTTCAAGAATGTGCTCTCTTTCCAGGTGGTTTACGCCCGTGGAGATGCCTCATCTCTTGTTGGCTCCATCCCCGCGCCCGCCGACCTACTCACCCTCACCAAGGGCGGTTCCCCTCGTTGGAAGGAAACGGTGACGACGAAGGGCGAAGTCTCTACCGAAAAGAAAGCCTATGTCCTAGACCGTCTCACCGTGCCCTACAGCAATCCCTACGGCATGAACATGCGTATTGGCGGCTTTGATTTCTTCAAGGATGGGAAGTCGGCCGCAGTCTCCACTTGGGACGGAGACGTCTGGCTCATCCGCAACATCGACGACTCTCTTCAGAACCTCGTTTGGAAACGTTTTGCTTCCGGCCTCCATGAACCTCTTGGACTGAAGGTCGTGGACGATGT
>CAZNWO010000043.1:3415-5504 GCA_964576585.1 uncultured Puniceicoccaceae bacterium
CAAAGCTTGAACGGTACGCTACTGGCTTGCGTGCTCCCAATGGCATGGGTGTAGGTCCTGGCGGTCAAGTCACCAGCGGAGATAACGAGGGTACTTTTGTTCCACGTTCGCCTATCAATTGGATGACAGCCGGTAGCTTTCATGGCGTCGTGGACGTCGCCGCAGACCGTGACCAAATGAAGACCACTCCCACAGTGCGAGAGCTTGCCGGAGGACGCGCCCATCACCTCGACCCCTCTGAAGCCCCCAAGCCCCTTGCTTGGCTTCCCAAAAGCGTGGACAACTCGGGCGGTGGGCAAGTTTGGGTTACGAGTGAAAAGTGGGGTCCTTTCTCAAAAGAGCTCCTCCACATGTCCTACGGTCGCAGTGCCCTCTATCTCGTCCTCAAGGAAAACAAGAGCGGTCAAATGCAGGGCGGCGTGGTAAAGTTCCCTCTTCGCTTCACTTCCAGCTGCATGCGGGCGCGATTCAGTCCGCGTGATGGTCAGCTATACGTTGCCGGACTGAAGGGCTGGCAAAGCAATGCGGGCAAGCCGGGAGGTCTTGATCGGGTCCGCTATACGGGTGAAATCGTCGCCATGCCAAATGCGCTTCGCATCAAGAAAGATGGACTCGAGCTTGGCTTCACCGACAAGCTGGACGAGGAACTCGCAGAAGACCCGACCAGCTTTTCGATCCGCTCCACCAACATTCGCTGGACGCACGGATACGGTTCAGGGGAACAGGACCGCAAGGACTACAAGGTGGAAGCTGCCAAACTTCTTCCCGATGGCAAGACAGTCTTCCTAAAGGTTCCCTCAATCGGTCCCGCCCATCAGATGGAAATTGCCATAGACGTCGAGACCGAGGACGGCGACGAGATCATTACTAAAATCTGGAATACCGTACACGTTACGAATTAGGCGAGTTTTTGCTCCCTCCTTTTCGCAAGGGAGGCAGCCTACTCCTTTGGCAAAGGTACTTGTCGGTTCCCCATTAGGTACGCGGCGAGGTCGCGGGCATCAGGATCCGGCAGAGCCTGAAAAATGCCTTCCGGCATCATAGAGACGGGAAGAACCTGACGGCTTGCCACGTCGTCCAGTGAGAGAGTGACCTCGTCTGTAAGGGTTCGTACGACAAGGCTGCTGGCGTTTTCCGCGGAAATTACGCCGCTTAGGGCGCGTCCGTCCTTGGTGGTGATCACGCTGAGTTGGTAATCCTTGCCGATGGCGGCGTTAGGCTCGAGCACGTTCTCCAAAAGGTAGTCGAGGGTTGCCCGATCCGTACCGGTGAGATCCGGGCCTATTTGCCCTCCAATACCATATAGCTTGTGGCAAGCTCCGCAGGTTTTTTGATAAAGGAGTCTACCCTTGGAAAGGTCGGCTTGCTCTAGGTTATTGGGAGTAAGCAGTTTCTTGTAACGAGTGTATAAAGCTTGCTTGTTGCCGGAAGTGGAACGCAATTCGCCCCAGGTCTTGCGTAGTAGATTCTGACGTTCCCTACCGCCAAAGCCTTGAATTTGCCGGGCTGCAAAAACCGGCACGTCGGAAGGTCGTACTTTTCCATCAGACATTGCCGCCAGCAAGACGTCGGCAAAGGCGGCACGAGAAACCAAGAGCTGGACTGCCTCGCGTTTCTCCTTGGAATTCATCTTTGGGTATCGGGCAAGGACTTGTCCAGGAACATCAGGAGTTGCGTAAACGGCAAGTCCGCGCAGCGCATCAATTCGAAGGGAATCGTCGTCCAGCAATTTCTTAAGGTCTTCGGCCAAGCCTTTTGCTTTCTTTTCAACCAGGGTTTTCAAGGCTCGTTTCCGTTCCTCGACAGGAACCTTTCCGTCCAGAGCCTTTTTCTTTAAAGTCTTGAGGGATAGCTCGTCGCCGAACGTCAGGCCAAGCAGACGCACTTCTTCTCGAAGGGCGAGATCGGGACTTTCTCCAAGCTTTTTGGAGACTTTTTCCCAAGAGGGAGGCGGCGTCAGGTTGCGTTTCCCGGCAAGGCCTTCTCGCATGCCCTTGAGCAAGTCTCTCTGGAAAGAAGGATCATCCAGCTCCAAGACCAACTTGAGAATCGGCTCAAGATTTTCGTTGGCAATCGAGAGAGGAGCAAC
>CAZNWO010000043.1:5604-22893 GCA_964576585.1 uncultured Puniceicoccaceae bacterium
CAGAATGGAGAAAAGTTGTTCAGGGATTGGGATGCAAACGACGATGGCATGCTGAGCATCGACGAACTTCCACAAAATGCCAAAGGCAACTTTGGGAGGGTGGACGCCAACAAGGACTCGAGAATTTCTCTTTCAGAACACCTTGCCTTCCTTGGTCGGAAAAGAGTCGCTGAGGTTCATGATTACATAAGGGCTGTCCGCAACCTGAACTATGCTGCAACTGAAAACCCGAGGCAAACCTTAGACCTTTTCCTCCCTAAAAGCAGGAAAAAGACCGAGGCACTTCCCATCATCGTATACATTCATGGCGGAGGATGGAAAGCGGGTAGGAAGGAGGGCGGATTGCGAAGAATGGAACCTTTTCTGAGAACAGGCAAATTTGCCGCGGCCTCAATCAATTACCGACTTAGCGGTGAAGCAACTTGGCCTGCGCAAATTCACGACTGCAAGGCGGCCATAAGGTGGATCAAAGGAAACGCGGAAAAATATGGCCTCAATCAAAACAAAATGGCTGCATGGGGGAATTCGGCGGGAGGGCATTTGGCGGCTATGCTTGGAGTAAGCGGCGGGCAAAAGGAACTTGCTGGCGATATTGGTGAATTCCTGCAAGCAAACGCTCGCCTGACCTGTATCGTAAGCTTTTGTGGTCCGACACATTTCCTTTCGATGAACAAATTTCCGAGCAATATAGACCATGACGAGGCCAACTCACCCGAGAGTCGATTGATTGGCGGCCCTCTGCAAAAGAACAAGCGTCTCGCAAACTTTGCTTCCCCGTTAAGTTACGTTACCAAGGACGATGCTCCCGCCCTGATCGTTCACGGGAAAAGAGACAACCTTGTGCCTTTCAATCAAGCTGAAATCTTCCACGCTGCACTCGTGAAGGCGGGGGTTTCAAGTGAGTTCCTGCCCATGAATGACATGGGGCACAACTTGAGCGGACCTGTGGTATCGAAAAGAACTCGGGACTTTCTGACGAAGTACCTTCTAGCTGAGAATTGATCGGGATTATTGCATCCCTTTCCTGAAAGCAAGCGTCCCGTCCTCGTTCAATACCCTGTAGTAGCAACCGATGCGTGCTCGACCATCAGTTCCCTTGGTATGGCAGGCACCCTCGCCTCTTGGACGAACTCGATAGAGCAGGGAGTTTTGCTCACAGTTTACGCAAATCTCGACAATTTCCAGAAAGTCCCCGGAAGTCTTGCCTTTTATCCAGAGTTCGTTCCGACTGGTGCTCCAGAAAGTGGCCATCCCTTCCTTTAGTGCCGTTTGTAGGGCAAGTTCGTTGGCGTAACCAACGATAAGCACCTCGCCCGTATCGATATTTTGGGCAACAACTGGAAGGACGTCTTCGGCGCAACCTGCAACCTTCTTGAGTTTTGTAAAATCAAGAGACAACGTCTTTCCCTCTTCCAATTCGTGGTGATCCATAAAACGAAAATAGAACAATTTTGATTAAGAGTAACTCCAAAAGTCTTCTAATCCTGTCAGCAAACTGTTTTTCCACCCTTGCCAGAACCAAAAACGGGAGATTTTTTATTAATTAGTTAACCGATTACTCGCAGCTCACAAATTACCTAACCTTAGATCATTCTATGAAATCCCTCTCAACTACACTGGCAGTTTCCCTACTACTGGCAGGATGCGGTGAAAAACAGACAGAAGTAGTAAACGACTCAAACAAGACGGCGTCGAAGAGTATTGATACGAAGCCTGTTGCTAAGCCCAAGGCCAACTCACTTTTGCCCGACATCGGGCTTGAAGGATCCGAGTTGCAACCATTTGCATACGTCAAGATCATCGCTCTTCCCAAGCTTTTGCAAAAGGCCATGACCGTGGCCCAAGCCGTGAAGCCAGATCCTCAGGTGGCAATGCTGCCAATGATGGCGGGTATGGCATTGGGAGATCCTAGCCTTGCTTCAATCGACGCAGATGCACCCATAGGCCTTTTTGTCTTCGATGAATTCGGTGGCGACGACGTAACCTTCACGCTCGCCATGAAACTAACTGAGGAAAGTCCCATCCGCAAGCAGGCGGAGACCCTCAAGCTTGCACTGATCGAACGAGACGGCTGGACCCTTGCTACGAAGGCTCCCGAGCTGTTCGACCAAGTAAAGGACTGGTCGCCCATGCTGGATTTTGTCGAACAAGCTCCCGAAGGAGACTTGGAGGTAGGTGTTCGCCTTTCGCCCTTGTGGGACGAGATGCCCAAACTGGAGGGAGCAATAGAAGGAGGCCTTCTTGCAAGTCCTTTTGAAGACGACACCAAGGAAAGCCTGAAAAAGCTTTCGGGTGTGATGCTCGAGGAAATCGCAACTCTGGACTCGGCGAAAATCAACCTGTTCCTTTCATCGGAAGAAGTTGCCGTAAAATCAACCATGAGGGCGAAAGATGGATCCGCCCTGTCTCAGCAGTTTCAATCAAAAGCCAAAACCGGCAATTCTCAGGTGGCGAACTTTGTTCCATCCGGTGGTTTTTTTGATATCGTGATGGATTACGATACGTCGACTTTTCCCGCATACGTTAATCACCTCGTCGAGAAGATCGCTCCCATTTTTGAAGGTGAGTTCAAGCAAATACTGCTCCGATACCAAGCAATGGCGGCTGATTTGCCTGATTTCTTTGGAGGTCAAGCTGCAGCGAGATACGACGTTGGCTTTGAATCAAGCAATATGGACTTTGTTCAAGTAGGAACGACAAAGGTTTCGCCCGAGGAATTCGGAAAAATGTTCGAGGAGTACCTTAAGCTTAACCAAGAGCTTTTTGATAAAATCGATTTCTTCCAAGAAATGGGAATCAAGTATGAGTTCGACCTCAACCAGACGAAACCGGTGGAAGGAATTCCAACGTTTCGAATCTCCATGAAGATGGACATGCAAGAAGTGGACGAGGCCATTTTTCCGGCAGGCCTCCCCTATTCGAACATGTCTTACTTGTATGCGGTCATGGATGGTCACTATGCCATGGCGATGGATGAGAAGCAATTGGGAGAACTCATCAAAAGAATCCGGGAGGGAAAAGAGATCGAGGACAGCCTTGCAGAAAACCTACCCATTCAAAGTGGTCAATCGCTTCGTTGGAGCATGGACATGGTCAAATATGCCAGTCTCATACTTGGAGCCTCGGAAATTCCCCTGGCTTCCCCGGCCATCGAGGAGAAATTATCGAAAATGGAATTGGCGCCCGTCACAGGGTCGATGAGCGTAGGTGATGGAAGAGTTTCGGCCGACGTCCGAATTCCGCTCAAGACGATCAAGGCAGGGGTTGATTACTTCGAAAACGATTTGGAAAAGATTCCCCCAGAACCTGTTCCAAACCTACCGGAAATTGAGGAAGAAACGGAACAGGAAAACTAATCCCCCCGACAGAGTGTTGTCAAATAAGCTACCGTCACCTCTTTCATTCGAGGCATTGCTAGGCTGGCGGTTTCACTTACTTCCTCATGGGAGAGTGGACTGGGTGAAATGCCTGCGGCAAGATTGCTGATGCACGAGATGGCTGCCACGCGAAGTCCTGCCGCGTTGGCCGTCATGGCTTCGGGAACTGTGGACATGCCCACGGCATCGGCGCCGAGTTTGCCGAAGGCACGGATTTCCGCAGGAGTTTCGAAGGCAGGACCTGATAAAGCGAGGTAGACTCCTTGTTTCAAGGAGATCCCGTGCTCATTGCCGGCGGAAAGGAGCTTTTCCCGAAGGATTGGGTCGTAAACCTCAGTCTGGTCGGGAAAGCGAGGACCTAGGAAGGGATCATGCGGACCTAGGAGAGGATTGCCCGGCATAAGATTGATATGATCCGTCAGGATCATGAGGTCTCCGGATGAAAAGTCTTCATTAATTCCTCCCGCCGCATTGGTTAGCAACAAGGTTTCAACCCCAAGCATTTTGGCGATTCGGACAGGTTCCGATACAGGTTCCCAGCCCATTCCCTCATAGTAGTGCCTACGGCCCTGAAAGATGAGTATTTCGGTTTCCGAAACTTCTGCGAGAAGCAATTGTCCCGCATGGCCTTCTACCGTAGACGCACCCAGTCTAGGGAATTCCTCATATGGAATAGCATCCTTAATTGAAAAGGATTCACCGACTTCTCCCCAACCCGATCCGCAAATCAAGGCATGCTTGGGCTTGGCGTCCGGCCAACGGTTTAGAATCAAGTCCCCGGAAGATTCGCTGCTCATGTCATTTGAGTTTAATCGTCCAAGGAATAGAGAAGCTCGGTTTCGCCTCGTCGGATCAAGAGATGGTTGGCTCCGTCTTCACGCTCAGTGGGTTCGGTGTGGCCCACGACCTTTGCCTCGATGCCAAGGTTTCCGGAAATTTTCATGACCTCTTCCGCAGCGGATGGATCGCAATAGGCTTCAAAGCGATGTCCGAGGTTGTACACCTTGTGCATCTCGTGATCGGATGTTCCTGAAACGCGTTGAATTTCCCGAAAAAGCGGAGGTATCGAAAACAGGTCATCCTTTACGTGCTTTACGCCCGAACCAAACCTTAGGCATTTTGTTTGCCCGCCGCCGGAACAATGAACGAAGCCTAGTATTGAAGGACGCAACTCGTCCAGCAACGTTTTGACGAGGGGAAGGTAGGTTCGCGTCGGGCTGAGGAGCGATTCTCCAACCGTGAATGCAGAATTCGGAAGCGGATCGGACATTCGGTAGGGTCCGCAGTAAAGCAGATCCCTAGGCAAGTTCGCATCGAAGGTTTCAGGATAGTTTTCCCGATAATGAGTAGAGAGCATTTCGTGCCGGGCGCTGGTGAGGCCGTTGCTGCCGATGCCACTATTCTCGCTGTCCTCGTAGGTGGCTTGGCCAGTGGAAGAAAAGCCAACGATAGCAAGCCCTGGCCGAATGCCTGCATTGTCTAGGATTTGATCGCGAGGCAGGATTGAGACGGCGCAGGAATCCACGGCAACAGTTCCAGTCAAGTCACCTACGTCCGCAGTTTCCCCACCTCCTCCGATTATGCCGATTCCCAAGTCTCTAAGCTTCTGTAGGAATTCTTCCGTTCCCTCAATGAGTGAAGCGAGGGCTTCGCCGGGGAAATTCCCAGCGTTTCGATTGACCGTGGAGGAAACAACGATGCCATCCGTTAGTCCGATGCATGCCAAATCGTCGATATTCATGACGATGCTGTCTTGGGCGATTCCTCGAAAAACTGAGGGGTCGCCGGATTCCCTGTAGTGAAGGTAGCCCAGAATCGATTTCGTACCTGCGCCATCCGAATGAATCACGCAACATGAATGAGGATCGCCGGTGAGATAATCCTCGGTTACCTTGCAGAAGGCTCCGGGGAAAAGACCAGGATCCAGTTTGTCCACAACTGCATGAACCTCTTCCTTGGAAGAAGAAACTCCTCGTTGTCCGTATCGATCCTCAGTTAACGATGTTTCTACCATTTGGTTGCATCTTGTGTTTTAAACGCAGAGAAGAAAGAAGAAATTTTTGAGGATGGCGGAATCAATGCAACAATCTTCTAAGTTCCTAGTCAGGATAAGATCCGATTTTCGGCAATTCCTCCAGCATGCCGAAAAGTTCATGATGGAAAACGAAGCTATGAACAACTTGCTTTGGGAAGTAGGCAAAGCAATTGAAAAAAAGGGAAGCAAAAGTGAAGTTTTTCTAACCGTCGAAAGAAATGATCGAGTTTGCCTCGCCGGCATCATATCGGGAACGGGATACTTGATTCTGGCTTCCGGCGATATCGAGGCGAGCGAAGAGTTGTCGAAGTTTCTATCAGATAACAACTTTGATCTAAATGGGGTTACAGGCTGCAAGGAAACAGGAAATGGGTTTGCTAGGCATTGGGGTAATCGAACCGGCAAACGAATTACAGAAACTGCGAACCTGAAGGTATTTTTCCGATCTCTGGAAAAGAAGAGCTACCCTGAGCGCATTGGGTTAGGCAATATGAGAAAGGCCGAGTCATCGGATGTCGATCTCGTTCGAGAATGGTGCATCGGCTTTGCCGCCGAATCAAAGGCAGTCATGGATCCCACGCAATTGATCGAATGGGCTAAAGCTATTGTTGACGCAGGAGACATGTTCTTTTGGGAGGAGGAACAAACTGTCTCCATGGCGTCCTTTGGGAGAAGCACTCCAAATGGACTGGTGATAAACATGGTCTATACGCCTGCAAGGTTTCGGGGGAAGGGTTTTGCAAAGTCTTTGATGATGGCTCTTGCAAATGAAGCCCAATCGAGAGGAGCGAAGTTTTGCTGTCTGTTCAGCGAATACGGTGGAAAAGCAAACCTTTACGAGTCGGTCGGCTTTGAACGAATCGGGCAATTCAACGAATTGTCGTTCAGAGACTAATCACTTCAGTCTGCCGAGGGATCGACAGAAATCGAGGAATGCTTCTGCCTGTTCTCTTAACCTGGAAGCGTAATCGCTTTCGTTGAATCCTCCTTCAGCCTTCACGATGTTTCCGACGAATGGAATGAAGACGCGCCGAGGAAAATTAAAGGCGTTTCGATAGCCGAACACTTGCTGAAGGTGTTCGACGGGGCGCAAACCTGCAAATTGTCCTGCGGCAATTCCCACGTAACAAACGGGTCTTCCTTCGAAACTTTCAGGAAAAGGAAGCATGTCGATAAACAGCTTGAGTGCTCCGGGCATGCTCCCGTTGTACTCTGGAACAACGACTACGAGACCTGATGAGGCTAGAATTTGCTCAATGAACTTCTCTACTTGTGGGGGCTTTTGGACATAGGCTTCCGGAGAGAGCGTTTCAAGAGGGAGATCAACTAGATCAATTATCCCGGACTCAACCTGTAGCTCTCTATATACGTCGGCCAAGAAAGCGGAAAGTTGTGAGGAGACGCTCCCCTTGCGATTCGTACCTGAAATGATGGAAATCATGAGGAGCAGGATTTGATTTGTCCAAGGAGTTCACGATGATTGCCGGCAAGTGGCATGTCTGGGTATTCGTTGAGAAGTGAATCGGGCGGCCTAAAAAATATGCAATGATCAGCAGTCTTGAGCATGCCCAAGTCGTTATAGCTGTCTCCTGCTGCGATTACCTCGAACTCGAGCTTTTGCAGATACTGAACGGTCTTGCGCTTGTGATCTTCCACTCGCAGCTTATAATCAGTTATGCGATCGGAGGCGTCCACAACCAATTCATGACAAAACAGGGTTGGTCTCTCCAATTTCTCCATGAGCGGACCTGCAAATTGGCTGAAGGTGTCGGAAAGGATGATCAACTCGTAGTTGGAACGCAGGTCGTTTAGAAATTCCAGTGCGCCTGGAAGAGGCTCCAGACCAGCAATGACCTCTTGAATTTGGCTTAGCGTAAAGTCGTTCTGTTTTAGAATTTCAAGCCGATACCGCATCAGGACGTCGTAATCAGGCTCGTCCCGTGTCGTTCTCCTTAATTCTTCGATTCCCGTCTTTTCCGCAAAGGCAATCCATATTTCAGGGACTAATACTCCCTCAAGGTCAAGGCAGACGATTTGCATGAAGCCTATGGGAGGGCTGTTTCGCCCATAAGGAAGCGGTCGCACTCGCGGGCTGCGGCTCGGCCTTCATTGATTGCCCAGACGACCAAGGACTGACCGCGACGCATGTCTCCTGCAGCAAAGACTCCTTCCAAGCTGGTGGCGAATTGACCATACTCTGCCTTGACGTTGGATCGTTCGTCCAATTCCAAGCCCAATTCATCGGCGATGGTGTGCTCGGGGCCTAGGAATCCCATTGCCAAGAGGGCTAACTGGGCAGGAATTTCCCGTTCGGAACCTTCGACCTCATGAGGTGAAAAACGACCGTTCTCCTCCTTCCACTCAATGTTGCAAATAAGCAGGCCTGTGAGGTTCCCTTGGTCGTCGCCAATAAATTTCTTTGTTGAAACAAGGTATTGCCGAGGATCCTCGCCAAACAATTCCTTGGCCTCTTCCTGACCGTAGTCCAAAAGGTAGGTCTTGGGCCATTCCGGCCAAGGATTGCCGGGGGCACGCTCGTCGGGCGGCCTTGGCATGATCTCCAGCTGAGTGATGCTTTGGCAACCATGTCGGATGGATGTTCCCACGCAATCGGTTCCTGTGTCTCCTCCTCCTATAACTACGACGTCCTTTCCCTTTGCAACCGCCTCAAAGGAAGATGTGTCCTTTGCTTCCAGAACTCCCTTGGTGTTGCGGGTCAGGAAATTCATGGCAAAGTCTACGCCCTGAAGATCTCTGCCATCTATGGGCAGGTCTCTTGGCTTTGTAGCTCCGCAACAAAGAACAACCGAATCAAAATCGTCGATCAACTGCTTGGCAGGAAAATTCCCTCCTATCTCGACGCTCGTCTTGAATTCCACTCCTTCTTCAGCCAATAGGTCAACGCGACGCTGAACGACGTTCTTCTCGAGTTTCATGTTCGGAATGCCATAGGTTAGAAGACCTCCTATGCGATCGGCTCTTTCAAAAAGGGTTACGTTGTGGCCAGCCTTGTTGAGCTGATCGGAAGCCGCAAGTCCAGCCGGCCCCGAACCCACCACGGCCACTTTTTTTCCCGTACGTTCCTTGGGAGGCGTAGGCCGTACCCAGCCCTCTTCAAAACCCTTGTCTATGATGGAGCATTCTATGCTTTTGATGGTAACGGGAGGTTCTATTACACCCAAGACGCAAGAACCTTCGCATGGAGCCGGACAAACACGACCCGTGAACTCGGGAAAGTTGTTGGTCTTATGGAGTCGATCCAAAGCTTCCCTCCATTTGTTGTTGTAAACCAAGTCGTTCCACTCGGGAATCAGGTTGTTTACGGGACAACCGCTGGCCATATTGCTCAAAAGCATACCTGTATGACAATAGGGTGTTCCGCAATCCATGCAGCGAGCTGCTTGGGTGCTGATTTTCTCTTGGTCAAATGGTTCGTGAATTTCCTCCCAGTCCTTGATGCGCTCCAAGGGGGGACGGTCCGAAATGGGCCGTCGCTCATATTCCAAAAATCCTGTGGGTTTACCCATGTGAAGAAAAAGATAGATTAAAGATTAACCGAATGAAAATGCTCGCAGTCCTAATGCCCTGCGGCAACGTTTTCCTCGAATGCAGCCTGAATGGCCTCATCTCCCTCCAGACCACGATCACGCGCACGATTCATCGCGTTTAAAACTCGTTCGTAATCTTCGGGCAAAACCTTTACGAAGCTGTCGAGGAAGGAATTCCAGTCAGCCAAAATTGATTGACCCCGCTTCGATCCGGTGAATTCGACGTGTTTTTCAATGCGGGCCTTGACGGAAGAAATCTCTTGGTCGTCACATTCCACCAAGGGGTAAACCTTGACCATCTCGTGATTGAGCCGTTTGGCGACGAAGTCTCCCTCGTCATCGAGGACATAAGCCACTCCGCCGGACATGCCTGCCGCAAAATTCCTGCCGGTCGAGCCAAGACAGATGACCTCCCCTCCCGTCATGTATTCGCAGCCATGATCTCCTATACCCTCAATCACAGCACTAACTCCCGAGTTTCGAACGCAGAAACGTTCGCCCGCGACTCCTGCTAGAAAAGCCTCTCCGTCGGTGGCTCCATAGAAACAAACATTGCCGGCTATGATGTTTTCATGGGCAACGAATGGAGAATCTTTGGGAGGACGAACGATGATCTTTGCACCGGAAAGGCCTTTACCGCAGTAGTCATTGGTGTCCCCTGTTACCGAAAGGGTCATGCCTTTGGGGCAAAATGCTCCGAAACTCTGTCCCGCCGAACCTGTAAAGTTGATCTTGATCGTGTCCTCGGGCAAGCCCTCGGGTCCATGGCGCCTGGATAATTCCGCTCCTGTAATCGTGCCGACGACCCTGTCGGTATTGATAATCGGCAAGTCGAATTCAACGGGAGTCCCATTCTGCAAGGCATTGGCGCAACGCTTTAGAATTTCACGATTATCCAGCGCTTGGTCAAGTAAGTGATCTTGTTCCATTTGACAGTAGGTTCCCACATCCGGACCTACCTCGGGCTTATGTAGGATTTGGGAATAGTCCAACCCCTTGGCCTTCCAATGGTCAATGGCATGTCGCATTTCCAGTTTGTCTACTCTTCCCACCATCTCATTGATGGTTCGAAAACCGAGTTTGGCCATAATCTCGCGTAGTTCCTCCGCCACATAGGTCATGAAATGAACCACGGAGTCGGCACCTCCGCTGAACTTTTCTCTTAGGCGCGGATCTTGGGTTGCTACCCCGACCGGGCAGGTGTTTTTGTGGCAAACACGCATCATGAGACAACCCAAGGTAACCAATGCTGCCGTTGCAAAACCAAATTCTTCGGCTCCCAGAAGACATGCAATCGCGACGTCTCTCCCTGTCTTCAACTGCCCGTCTGTCTCCAGCACGACACGGCTTCGCAAGTTGTTCAGAAGCAGCGTCTGGTTGGTCTCGGCGACACCCAATTCCCAAGGCGCGCCGGCATGTTGGATGGAAGATCGTGGGGATGCGCCCGTGCCGCCATCGTATCCTGAAACCAGAATTACGTCGGCTTTGGCTTTGGCCACGCCTGCAGCAATGGTCCCTACCCCGACTGCCGAGACCAGCTTTACGTTCACGCGAGCGTTGACGTTGGAATTTTTCAAGTCGTGTATGAGCTCGGCAAGATCCTCGATGGAGTAAATGTCGTGATGGGGAGGTGGGGAAATAAGTCCTACGCCAGGTGTCGTGCCTCGGGTCTTGGCAATTGGGGGCAGAACCTTGTGGCCCGGCAACTCTCCACCCTCTCCCGGCTTGGCCCCCTGAACGATTTTAATCTGAAGTTCGTCGGAGTTGACGAGATAAAAGCTAGTCACCCCGAATCGACCACTGGCAACCTGTTTGATGGCGGACCTGCGGCTATCCCCATTGTCGTCGGGAACAAAACGATCTATGTCTTCGCCACCCTCACCAGTGTTGGACTTGCCGCCAATTCGATTCATGGCAATGGCCAGCGTCTCGTGCGATTCTTTTGATATCGAGCCATAAGACATGGCGCCTGTCTTGAATCGCTTGGTTATCTCGGAGACAGGCTCTACTTCATCGATTGGTATGGAGTGGCTGTCGTCAACCCTGAACTCCATGAGGCCTCGAAGGGTGAATGTTTCCCGAGACTGGTCGTTGATGATTTCCGAATATTCCTTGAATACTGCGTAGTCGCCCAGTCGAGTAGCTTTTTGAAGTTTGTGTATGGTTACGGGGTTGAAGAGGTGCCTTTCGCCATTGGATCGCCATTGATAAATTCCGCCGGGATCCAAGGGCGAAGCCTTCTCGTCGGGGCGTGGCGAAAAGGCAAGCTCGTGTCGCATCCTGGCTTCTTCCGCTATTTCCACGATGCCTATGCCCTCAACACGAGAGGCGGTATTCGTGAAATACTTGTCGATGACTTCTCGATTAAGGCCAATTGCCTCGAAGATTTGGGCGCCGCGATAGGAAGCCACGGTAGAGATTCCCATCTTGGACATCGTCTTGACGACTCCTGAAACATTAGCCTTCAGGAAATTCAGACAGGCTTTTTCGGTTTCCAAGTCCAAGTCTCCTTGGTCAATGAGATAACGCACGGTCTCCAACGCCAGATATGGATTTATCAAGTCGGCGCCGAAACCTAGAAGCAGGGCAAAGTGCTGCACTTCGCGAGGTTCGCCTGACTCCAGAATTAAGGAAACCTTGGTGCGGGTTCCTTTGCGGATCAGGTGATGATGCAGTCCTGAGACGGCAAGAAGGGCTGGCATTGCGGCCTTATCGATTGAAAGTTCTCTGTCGGAGAGTACTAGGAGGTTGACGCCATTCTCTATGGCGGTGTCAGCTTCTTCGAAGAGGGTGTCCAAGGCTGATGCCAAGTCTTGCCCGCCCGAACTTGGATCTGGTTCGAAAACAATGGATAAGGTCTTCGAGGAAAAGCCCCGCAAGCCAATTTCGCGAATTTGCTCTACCACTGAATCAGCAACGAGTGGCGACTCGAATTTAATCATTCTACAGCTCTCTGGTCCTGGCCGAGTGAGGTCTCCTTCCGATCCTGCAAAGGTGATGGTCGCGGTGACAAGTTCCTCTCTAATTGGATCGATGGGAGGATTTGTTACCTGTGCAAAGAGTTGCTTGAAGTAATTATAGAGGGTCTGGGTCTGGTCGGAAAGAACGGCGAGAGGTGCATCGTTGCCCATGGAACCAAGTGGTTGCTTGCCGGAGTTTGCACTAGGTCCAATTAAGAAGCGCATGTCTTCAAAAGTATAACCAAAGGCTCTTTGACGAGTTAGAATGTTCGTGAAGTCGTCGGAACGAGTGAGGTCCGGTTCGGGGAGATTTTTGGCGGAGCACAGGTTGTCTTCCAGCCATTTGCCATAAGGAGCGCTCTTGGAGACTTCGGCCTTGAGTTCCGAGTCATCCACGATGCGACCTGCCTCTATGTCGACGAGAAACATGCGTCCGGGTTCGAGCCTGCCCTTCTTGACGACGTCCTTGGATTGGATGGAAGGGATGACGCCAACTTCTGATGCCAAAATGACTTTGTCGTCGGTGGTGACGTAATATCTGGAAGGGCGAAGGCCATTCCTGTCGAGGACTGCTCCGATTTGGACGCCATCTGAAACGGCAATCGAGGCAGGTCCGTCCCATGGTTCCATCAGGCAAGCGTGATATTCGTAAAACTCTCGCTTGTAATCCGGCATATTTTGGTGCCTTTCCCAAGGCTCCGGGATCATCATCATCAACGAGTGGGCCAGACTTCGTCCGGAGAGGATCAGGAACTCGAGACAGTTGTCGAATTTCTGGGAATCAGATCCGTCCTCACGAATTATTGGCAGAAGTTTCTGTAAATCATCACCGAATACTTCGCCTGCCAATTGCATCTGGCGGGCATGAAGCCAATTTTCATTGCCCCTTAGCGTATTGATTTCGCCATTGTGGCAAAGGTAGCGGAAAGGTTGGGCTCGCAGCCAGTCGGGAAAGGTGTTTGTCGAAAACCTGGAATGAGCCAAGGCAAGGGCTGACTCCATCTTCTGGTCTCCAAGGTCCGGGAAATAATTGTCAAGTTGGTGGGTTGTTAGCATCCCCTTGTAGGTAATCGTTCTTGAGGATAGCGATGCCAAGTGAAAGGAGTGATGTGTTAATGAAGATTCCGAGTATCTCAAGTTGTGACTTATTATTCGACGAACTACGTAAAGCTTTCTCTCAAACGGAAGTCCTGCCTCAATACTGTCTGGGCGGTTGACGAAAAATTGTCGCATGAACGGTTCACATTCGAAAGACGCCTTGCCAAGAATTTCACTTTTGACGGGCACGTCCCGCCAACCAAGAAAACCTAACCCCTCTTCGGAAACATATTGCTCGATCGCTTGAACATGCTCATCTCTCTTCTCCTCGTCTTTAGGTAAATATACGAAGCCAACGCCGTAGTTGCCTTCATCGGGCAAGTCGAATCCACACTCTTCAGAGCAAGTCCAACGGAAGAATTTGTGGGGCAATTGAATTAATATCCCTGCGCCATCACCGGTAATTGGGTCACATCCGCAACCTCCGCGATGATCGAGGTTTTCGCACATTTGGATGGCTTCTCGAACGATTGAATGTGAACGGCGACCCTTCATGTCCACAATGAAGCCCATGCCGCAATTGTCCCGCTCATTTGAGGGGTCGTACAAGCCTTGGGCTTTCGGATAACCTGAGATATGATTTTTCATGCCGAAGCAGAGGGATAAAAAGCGATGGTGATTCAGTTCGCAGGAAAGAGCTCCCTCACCAAAGCTCTACCCACGAAAATGGAGCGATAATTAAGTCTTCAATGAGAAACAGGGTCAATATTTTTTGAATGCCACAAAATACTTGTTCGTTATTTTAGTTCTATGATTTTTTCCAAAGTCCGCTGTAAATCAACCCGCGACAGTAGGATGTCTTTTCAGTTTCAACCAATCCTGATTGTCGCAACATGATTTCGAGCGGAACCACCCAGTTTGCCGAAATTCCGCATGTCGAACGAAAGAAAAGGTAAAGGCACCTCAAGAATAGCCAGTGCGGGCAATTCGCGAAAGTCATTTTTCGAGATTCCTCAAAATCGGCAATCAGCCAAGTTCCCCCTGCCTTTAGGTAAAGGCTCATTTTGGGAATTAGTCTGCCAAGTGTCTCAGAATCGAAGCAATCTAGAAAGAAGTGAGTGACCAGAACATCAAACGATGCCTCTGGAAATTCTGTTTCCATTACATCAAGGTTTAGCAAGTGGATGTTTTCCGAGGTTTCTTTCGGCAAACGATTATTAATCAGGGAGAGCATGGAAGGACTGCTGTCGCAGACTGTAGCCATGACCTTTGGATGCAAGGCACACAAGCTTTCAAGAAAACGACCACTACCTTCCCCTAGTAGAAGAAATTTGGAATCATGTGAACAATCTTGAAGGTGAGCCACCCTAGCATGCTGCAACGCATTGCCGAAAACCATTCCTTCCAATCTCAGGTAATGGGGAGCCAAGCGGCAGAAACCTTGGTTCTCGTTAGGTTTTATCAAGTGAATGAGAGGAAAAGCAAGCACGGGACCCAAAGGCAACAATCAGCAACTATTCTCTTGCCCTCACTCCCAATCCTGATCGAGCCAACCGCCTGCAATGAAGCTAGAGCCAGGGCGCAAGAAAGCAAAGCATGCCTAGAATTCAGGAATTTCGGATGAAAGGATAAGACCAACGCAGCAACTGCAGTTAAAGTGATTGCGTGTCGAAGAAAAGAGCTGCTCAGAAAAGAACTCCTCAGGGCCAAAGATGATTGTCCTTGGGCAAGGTCAAGAAACTTTTCCCAGTGCGAAATTATGCAACAGTTCAGGAACCATAGGATGGTCAGCAGTGCGAATACCAACCAGTGAACGATGGTTGTGCTGTTAAGGTGAATATAAACAAAAAAGAATACACCGCACGAAAAGAGGAGGGCAGTTCGAATTTCCTTTGGAAAGGGAACCATGACCTTGCCTTCTGCAAAAGTTAAAAGGGCATTCAACGCGCATATGCTCGCTAGTATAATTCCTGACTGGAATTCATGTCCGGACAAGTTTTCGAGTGCAAAGAATATCGAAAAGGCTAAAACTATAATCCATACCAAAAGGATTTTCCTCCTATTGTTGAATGCAAGGGTGTGACGAAAAGAATGTGTTTTATTGGAAATTATAAATGCATCGAAGAGTCTATCGGCCATGAACCCTAGCCATACGGCTACACCTAATAGGAAAGAGTAGATGAGCGAAAATGGGGTTTCCCATGCCTTGGCCAACAGCAGTTGCCAAAGGATAGCAACCAAGGCTGAATCCAAGGAGAGGGCATTTAATACTTGGAAGAAGAATTGGTATGATTTCCCTCCTTTTTCATGCGAATGTAAATTTCTCTTACAGCCGAGGCTTAAGTTTGCCATATGAAGACGTTTAATGTATTCTGTATTTTTTTAAATCCTTAACAAACTGGACTTATGGAAATCAAAGCTTACTTAAAACCACAATGCGGTTGGAGCATGGGCGTGAGAGCCATTATGGAAAAGCATAACCTCAAGTATGAGGATCTCGATATCGTAAACAACCCTGAGATTTACGCGGAAATGGTCGAGAAATCAGGCCAACCCCTGTCGCCGTGTGTTGAGATCGAAGGCGTGATGCTGGCAGACGTCAGCGGTGAGGAAGTCGAAAACTACATGCTAACCAACAATCTTGTAACCCATAGTCAAAAAGAGGCATCTGCACCTACAAACGCTCCATGCTCGGACGAAGAGCACGCGGCACAGGCTGCTGAAAGAATGGAAGGGAAACCAGTAAGGTTTTTCTGAGACAACCCCATTTAAAGTCCAAGCAACAAATAATTTTGTTGAGCTTGTTGGCACTTCCGCTATGCTTCACATCTTAATAACTTACCATCCATGACCTACGTTGTTACTGAAAAATGTGTTGATTGCGTGTTTACAGATTGTGTCTCGGTATGCCCCGTAGACGCTTTCCATGATGCAGGCGATCGCCTTTACATAAATCCGGAAACTTGCATTGACTGCAACGCTTGTGTTGACGAATGTCCCGTCGAAGCGATTTATGCGGACATGGATGTGCCTGATGAGTACGAGGAATGGACTGCCCTTAACGAGAAGGCGGAAGATTTTCCCGTGATAGTCAGTCAAAAGGACGCACTAAAAGGTCCGAAGTGCGTTGATCCAGACGCCAACCAATAAAATTGATGAGGCATTTTTGAAGTTCTGAGAAAAACTCAGAACTTCAGGAAATTGTAAAGGTTAGTTGGTCTTAACCGCCCAAGTAGGTAAGGGCCTTTGGTATAGGTAATGTATAAAAAGCGGCTCTATCTAGACCAATAGATTCAATTTTTCCAGCTACTGCGTCGCGCACCTTGTCTACGTTGGCGGGACCTAGGGAGGTGTAGACCACTGCCCATTCTTCGTTCTGGGCTTGCTCTCCATCACCTGAGTCAGCATCCAACATAACGCCGAAATTGGTGCTCACGCCGGGGGCGCCAGCTTCAAGAAGCGCATCGTAGACATCGGAATAATTATCACGCGGTACAATGCAGTACAGGCCAACGAGGTTTTCTAGGAAGGTAGTCTTAAGAGCCTTGCCTTTGCCAGCATCGGTTCCTGAGCGCCAGTCCTTGCCTCCTTTAATTTCATCGATAGCGGCAATGACTTGCTCCATGTTTGCTCCATGAGAAGAGGACGAAACAGTACTGGAAACATTTACTATGCCGGAACTCACGGGTATAGAGTACATGAAACCACGACCAGGTTCCGTGATTTTTCCAGCTCGAGCCATATTGCCAAAAACCTCGTCTGCTTCATTCTTTTCCACGACACACCACACGAATTCCTTTTCGGGACCCTTGGTAATGCGCAAAAGTGGGATCTTGTCGCGCACGCCTCCTCCTTCACCAAAAGTAACAGTAGGGCCAGGAGCACCAGACTCGAGGGCGGCTTTGGCAATGTCGTCGGCAATGCCAATTTCGCAGATGCAACAGATGGCTTCCAAGTCGGCGGAGTAGTCCGAGGACGAACCGTTCGACTCGCCGCTGGCGGTGGCTGCGGGAAACTTTTCGGTGTGACGGGCGTCGTTGCAGTCGATAACAAAAACGGCTCCAGCTCCTACCCTGTTTAGATTTCCTGAGGAGACAGCTGCTTCGGTGACCGCATCCACCTTATCGTTGGGAACGAGGGTCTGGATGAGATGTTGCTCGGGTGCAGGCGGCGGAAACATGCGTTGCAGGAAACCGCCTTCGTTGAGCACGGAACCTCGGGCGGTTACCTCGAAGATGCCCTTGGCACCGGCTTTGCCGATAGCCTCGGAAACGGGAACGACCGACTCCTTGGGCAAGATGAGGGAGAGAAGGGAGTGATTCTCGCTATTT
>CAZNWO010000044.1:0-16304 GCA_964576585.1 uncultured Puniceicoccaceae bacterium
TTTTACAAGACCACTACTTCATGGATTTACCATGAGGACCTTGGTTGGGTCTACGTTCAGTCCGATGCATTCGACGGATTATGGCTTTGGACGGAGGACAAAGGGTGGCTTTGGACAAGTCCCGCGACCTATCCGCATCTATTTCGAAACGAAGGCAGCCAATGGCTCTACTTCCTCAAGAGAAGGGACGGGCAAGCGCGTTTCTACAACCACGCCAGTGGTAGAGTCGAATAAACCCTTGCTTTTAACGAACCTCAAAAGGGGTTCCGAGATTTACGCAAGTCTTGATCGGGAAGTTCAGGCAGGAGAAAGAAGTCGAAGATCAGTCCTTCTTCAGCGGCGAGAGCATTAGGCGAATCATTTCGCGGGACTCCTCGATGGTGTGAAAGGGATGCGGCGGCATTGGAACGGGGCCCCAGACTCCCTTCCCGCCCTTCAGCACCTTGGCGGCAAGCTTGTCGAGCGCCTTCGGATCCTTTGCATACTTGACTTGTATCTCCTTGAAGGATGGGCCAACGATTCGTCGATCGGGCAAATGACAGGCAATGCAATCGCTCTTGGACATGATCTTCGCTCCGGGATGCTCCAAATCGAGACCCGCGAAACGAGGATCGTTCTCGAGACCTCCGCCAACGGCAGCGTCGCCCAAGCCATAAGTCAGGACCAGCAGGCGTCCGTCCTTGTTGTCGTACCATCCCGCTCCGTACTCCAGCAAATACATGCGCCCATCGGAACCGAACTCGACGTCCATGGGTCGAGTGAACTTGCGGTGTCCCAAGAAGGGTGAGATTTCGGCAACCTCGCCCTCTTCGTCGAAGCTCATCGTCTTGAACCAACCTCGGTTCCAATCGTAGAAAAACAACTTGCCGGCGTAATAGGCGGGAAAGCCTCCAGTCGGCACATCCTTGCCGGGTCTGTAGACGGGACCAGCCATGGCGCAGCTACGAGGATAGAAGTGAATAGGGACGCGAGCAGGCGGCAGGGCGTTCTTGCCTGTATTGTTCACGGAATCGTTTCGCGGGTTCGTCGGATTGAACTTCGCGCCCACCTTCCGAGACTTGAAGTTGTAATCGGCGTATGCCTTGTTGTCGGCCACGAAGTAAGGCCATCCGTAATAGCCCGCCTTTTTGGCTCGATTGATCTCGCAATAGCCTTTTGGCCCACGGTCGCCGTCTCTTCCCGAATCAGGTCCGACCTCCCCCCAGAAAACATGACCGCTCGCGGAATCCACGGACATACGGAAAGGGTTCCTGCAGCCCATGGCGTAGATCTCGGGACGAGTCCCCTTTTCGCCTTTGGAGAAGAGGTTGCCACTCGGGATTTCATATCCTCCATCAACCTTGGGGCGAATGCGAATGATCTTTCCCCGCAAGTCGTTTGGATTGGCCGCGCTCCGCTGAGCATCGAACCATCTCCTGTTCTCGCGTTCATCGATAGGCCCATAACCATTGCTCTCAAAGGGATTCGTGTTGTCTCCGGTGGAGAGAAACAGGTTTCCCTTTGGTCCGAACGCCATGGACCCTCCTTCATGACAAGCGCCACGGTCACGATCATTCTTAAACTCCAGCACGACCTGCTCCGAAGCTGCATCCAGCTTGCCTTCCGAGAAGGTAAAGCGAGAAATACGCTGCCTACCATCCTTGCCGGGCGAAGAATAGAACAAGTAGACCCAAGGATAGTCGGCAAAACTCGGGTGGGCGGCAATGCCCAGTAAACCGCATTCTCTGGCAAAGGCGCCTTGCCTCTTGGCGACCGCCAGCTCGAGGACCACCTCCGTCTTCAGGGTCTTTGGATCAAAGAGCTTCACGTTGCCCGTGCGCTCGGCAATGAACACACGTCCGCCGGGAACAACTGCGATTTCCATCGGATCTACGAGATTCAGGGATAGAACGCGTATCCCGAATAGCTTTTGATCCGGAACTTCTGCCTGCGCTTGAGAAACGAAGGCAAGAGATCCGAGTAGAATCAGTGAAGAAAGATAACGAAAACAGTTCATTGCAGAAGTTGCTTGTGGGAACATGGCAAATCGGTGTAGTGTTCAGGAACTCAGCTACGTTTCAACGCTGTTTTCATGAAACCTTTGTTTTTGTTTTGCCTGATTTGGATCGTCTCAGTTGGACTTTCCTTTTGGGCGGGAACTCAGCTATCGGAAGACCCGCAACCGGCGAACCGTCAAGTCAAGGGCCTGAACGAGGAAAAACCCAATGCGGCCAAGCTAATCCCGAAGAAAAAAGTCACCCTGCCCAGCGTTCCCAACCCTTTGCCGCCTCCCCCAGAATCAATAATCCTTGCGAACGGCGATCTGGATGCCGTCGACCAAACTGAATTCCCCCCCAACCTAAGGAGAGCGATGGAGGGAGGAGGACTCGTCGAGCGACTGGGTTCTTACCTCGATGCCGTAAGGGCAATGGACTCGGGAAACTCGCAACTGGTTCTAGCCGCTTTCGAGGCCCTGCCCAAAGGCTACGGCAGACACTTGGAAATGAAACTGCTCATGCGCAGCTGGGCCACCTTTGACCCAGTGAGCGCGCTGGCTTATGCCAATGAAAAGCTAGATGCGCGAAGCGAACGTCGCTTTGCCGTTGCAGAGGCTTTGGCCGAGTGGGCCTCCAGGGACTCCAAGGCAGCCCTCGATTGGGCAAAGGCTCAAAACGAAGACCAACTGGAAGACAATCCATTGCTTGCAGGAGTTATAAAAGGTGTTGCGGAAAAAAACCTCGATGAAGCCGCCAAGATGTTCTTGGAACTTCCTCCGGGAAGAGCCCGCTGGCAATCGTCCCACCACTTGGTACAAAAGTTCGTGGAAAAAGGCTTGGACGAAACAATCGCATGGGCGAACCAAATTCCAAGGAGCGACAAAGGTTTTCGCGACAATTTGCTGGGCCAGATTGGGGCCCAGATAGCCAAAAACGATCCCATTGAGGCCGCCAAATGGGCGGATACACTCGAGACAGGTGACGCCAGAAACCGAATCATCAGCACCGTTCTCGGGCAATGGGTGAGCCGAGCGCCCGGTGAAGCTTCACAATGGGCATCTAAGATCGAAGACCCATCCACACGAAGCCATGCCATGACCCAAATGGCAAATTATTGGTCCGTCCGAGACCCAGTCGCCACCGCTGAATGGCTCAACAACTTCCCCCCCTCGAAGGATATGGACCCCGTAGTCGGCGCCTTCGTGACAAGAATTTCAGGTCGTGACCCCGAAGGCGCTGTTGGTTGGGCTATGTCCATCGTAGATGAAAAGAAAAAGGCAACAGCCCTGAATCAAGCGCTGACCGCGTGGCGAAGGGTTGATAAGCAAGCTGCCGACAAATGGAGCAATGCGAACGCTCCGCAGCCAAGTCAAGCACCCTAGCCCAAATTCACCGGATCAACGTCGATGGTCTCTATCACCTCCTTATCCATGGGGAAGGAGTCACGAAGTTTCTCCAAGGCGGGAACTAAACTAGACACGAATTCCGTGAAATACCATATGTGGTAGCGATAGAATCCCTTCATCTTCTCGATCGGGGCCGGCGCAGGACCACGGGTCTCAACACCCGATGGCAACCTCTCCTTCGCAAAGCGAATCCACTGCTCGGCATAAAATGCCGCCTTTTCCTCATTCCTGCAGCGGAATAGATGACGAACCAAATGGCGGTATGGAGGATAGGCAAACTGCTCCCTTTGCTCAAGCTCATCGGCAAGAAAGCCTTCCAAGTCTGCGCTGCGGGCATATTGTATGCTTGGAGCATGTGGAGCAAAGGACTGAACAAATACCTCGCCCGCACGATCTCCCCTGCCCGCCCTTCCTGCAACTTGGACGATAAGCTGAAAGGCACGTTCGGAGGCCCGAAAATCCTCCATCCTGAGAGGCAGGTCTGCATCGACCACACCCACGAGGGTGACGTTCGGGAAGTCTAGCCCCTTGGCAATCATCTGGGTACCGACAAGCACATCTATCTTACCCCTTCGAAAGTCCGCAAGAATCTTGCGGAACAAGTTCTTTCGGGTCATGACGTCTGCATCGATCCTAACCACCTTGGCACGCTTGGGAAGAGCATCGCGAGCCATGTCCTCTATGCGTTGCGTGCCGTGACCCTTTCTTCGAATTTCAAGGGAATTGCAGCTTGGGCAAAAACGAGGGGCATTGCGTTGGTGTCCGCAAAGGTGGCAACGCAAAAGGCCATCCGTTCGATGAAAGGTCATGGAGATACTACAGTCCTTACACTGTTCGACATGTCCACAGTCAGGACATAGCATGGTTGTGTTGAAGCCTCTTCGGTTAAGAAAAAGAATGCTTTGCTCCCTGCTCGCCACTCGCTGGCGAAGAGCATCCAGCAAAGGACGGGACAGTACGCCGGAAGAATCTCTCCGCAAAGCCTCTCTGCGCATGTCGACAATATGGACGAGAGGCAATTGGCAGCCGTCGATTCTCTTCTTAAGCTCCAACAAACCGTATTTTCCTGAACGCACGTTGCGGATCGACTCCAAGGATGGAGTGGCGGAACCCAGCACGCACGCGCAGTCTGCCAACATGGCCCGATAGACCGCAACGTCTCGACCTTGGTAGCGAGGCGTGTCCTCCTGCTTGTAAGCGGGTTCGTGCTCCTCGTCCACAACGATGAGCTTCAAGTTCCCAAGAGGACAGAAAACCGCTGAACGCGCACCGACAACGATACGGGCGCGTCCCGACGCCACGGCACTCCAGGCATCCAGTCGCTCGCCCGAAGAAAGGTGGCTGTGCCAAACAACAACCTCGGTCGTATCATCGGCAAAGCGACTCCTGAGGCGAGACACGGTTTGCGGAGCCAAGGCTACTTCCGGAACCAAGAACAAAACCGAACCGTCACCAAGAAGAGCCTCTTTCATGGCGGCGAAGTAGACTTCCGTCTTCCCGGAGCCCGTAACCCCTTGAAGCAATCGTACCACAAACTCATCCGACTTCACACATTCCACGAGATCTACCGCCGCCTCTTCCTGCTCTTGAGTCAAGACGGGTGGCTCGCGAGCTACCTCATCGCCAACTGAGAACTCATCATCATAGGCCGTCCGATTGACTCTCTCTGCGGTTTCGAGGACAAGCCCCTTCTCGACCAGAACGTCACAGGCAGCCGCCCCGATGCCGAGAGCCTTTAGAGTTTCGATGCGGGGTGCGGGAACACTTTGCTTTCGAAGAAATTCAATGAGTTGAGCCTGTTTGGGAGCTCGGGCGACCAATGCGTCCGCATCCTCCGACGCCACCTCCGAATTCACCTCTATACGACGCCTAAGCTTTTCCTTCGCTCCATCCCTCACTGCTGCAGGAATCATGGCCTCCAAGACGGTTTCCCATCTAGCGGCATAATAGCCTGAAATCCATTTTGCCAGAGCGACCAAGTCTGGAGTGAGTACAGGTTCTTCACGAACCGGAGAGATCAGCGACTTAATCTTGGCCAAGCCCGGAGGTCGTTCAGGAGCCAATGAGGTGACAATTCCTTGAACTTGTCTCCTGCCAAGGGAAATCCTGACGAGAGAACCGATTTCCACGCGACCTCGAAAAGGAAGCGGCACCTCGTAGGTAAGAGGTTGATCGAAGCCTGACAGGGGAAGAATCTCAACCAGATGGTCCGGCCCTGAACTCATCCCAGGATCATTTTCCACGCAAATCGTAACAGAGAATGCGAGCCGGCGAACGGGTAAGGTGGTCGACTTCGTTCTGCATTACGTAGAGAAGCCCCCTAGAGACGACGGGCAGCGTCCAAGTCCCCGAAGAAAAGAAAAGCTGGGAGGAAGCGAGAATCCTGTGCCCCTTGGGGGACATGTCCAACCAAAGTAGGCTGCCTAGTTCCGAGAGACATAGATAGTTTCCATCCGCCTTCAGGATGGACGCGCGAAAAGCCTCGAGCTGGAGCGTTCGTTCCTGGACCTTTTGCTGCCAGGAAATTCGTTCCCGCCACAACTCCTTTCCTGTATCTGCGTTCAGGCACACCATTTCAGCCCCCCTTTGATGTCGACCCGCTACGCCGTAAAGGTGCCCTTCGGAAAGAATGGGAGTCATCCAGTGGATGTTGAAGTCCTCCTTCACCCAAGCGACTTTTGGCTTAAAGTCCTTGTCGAACTCGAGCATGACGCCTCCCACCCCATAGCATTCGGAGAGAAACACACGGTTCTTTCCAACTGGTACGGGAGGAACTGCATTGGCGGATTCATACAAGTCCGCCCTCCACGGGAAGCGAGCAAGCTTCTTACCGTCCGTAGGGTCGATGACAAGAAGTCCTCCCTTGGCAGGACGGCTTTCCCCACCTGTAAAGACCAGGCAAACTTCCCGACCATGCATCGGCATGAGCACGGGGGAGGAATAACTGGCTCCCCACGAATCCTTGGCGACCCAGGAGGTCTTCCCGTTCTTCTTGTCGAAGGCGACCACGCATCTTTCGCTTGAACCACCGACGTTCACGATGAGATTTTCACCTGAAACGATTGGGTTGGACCCTTTGCCGAAAAAGTAGGTTGGGATGGAAAACTCCTTCGCCAAGTCTCTCTTCCAGATCAGTTCTCCCGACTGTAGATCAAGACACCTGAGCCAAGCCGTGACGCCATGTATGAAGACCCTACCCCCATCAATCACAGCGCTGGCCCTTGGACCGCTTGAATAACCGTAGCGATCGCTATAGTCGACGGGGTATTCGTGCCGCCAATAGAGCTTCCCCGACTCGGGATGCAGGCACTCGGCCATTTCCTTGCCGTCAAGACGATGAAAAATGACCAAGCGATCTCCCTTGATGGACGGCGATGCATATCCTTCCCCCTTCGTCGCACTCCACAGGAGAACAGGCGAACCTGAACCCCACTTCTTGAGCAACGGCCTTTCTGGAGTAACGGCGTTGTCGGATGGACCATTGAAGCGAAGCCAGTCGGAAGTCACGGCTTCCTTGGCCAAGGGACTTGGAGCTCGATGGAAAGTCAGACGGTCGAATTCTCGAGGCTCGGCATCGAGACACGGCAAAGGTAAAGCGAGAAAGCCGGTCAAAAACACATGAAGGAAACATTGTCGCATGACCATTGAAGTTGCTGTCATTGCCGCTTGCGGGCAACCCGAAACATAGGTTTGCTTTAATTCCGTACTTGTCATCGGGCAATGACCAATCCAACTTGGTGACAATTTCATAGACTATGAATCGACTTTTCCCTGAGTGAAGAAAATCGTTCATTCCTTACCAAGCGTTTTCCGAAAGAGGAGCAAGACGCAGAATATCTCCCGGATACTCTGGTTTGCGGGAATCCTGCTCTTCTTCGTCTGCACCTACATGTACTGCTTTCAGTACCTCATGAGTCAGGAAAGGGGGGCAGACGTCGGTTGGGCCGAAAGCTTCTACTGGGTACTTACGACGATGTCCACCCTTGGCTATGGCGACATCACCTTCGTTGGCGACCTCGGAAGAATCTTCTCCATGCTCGTCATGTTCACGGGAGTCATCTATCTCTTCATCGTGCTCCCCTTCTTCTTCATGGAGTTCCTGTACAAGCCTTTCATGGAATTTCAAATGGGGGCCAGGGTACCTAGAAAGTTCGATGCGACTGAAGAAAAGCATGTAATCCTCACCCACTACGACACCATCAGTCATGCCCTCATGGACAAGCTGAAGCAGTTCGACTACCCATTCGTATTGATTGTCGAGAAGCTTGATGAAGCCTTGAAAATCCATGATATGGGTATGCCCGTGATGCTCGGAGACCTTGATGAAATCGACACCTTCGAAAAAGCCTCTATCAATGAAGCCGCAATGGTCGTGGCAACCGACGACGACATCCGGAACGTAAACATTGCCTTTCGAGCGCGCGACGCCGCTCCAGAGGTCGTAGTAGCCTCGACCTGCGCCCGCTCAATGTCGGAAGACATCCTCGTGCTTGCGGGAGCAAACCACGTTATCCGCAATCACGAGCAAATGGGTAATTTTCTGGCTCGGCGTATCTCTTGCATCGATACTCGAACTCACGTCATAGGCTCCTTCGACGAGGTGCTCATCGCAGAGGCCACCATTCATGGAACTCCCCTCGTGGGTCTTTCAATAAAAGATACCAACATTCGCGAGGAACTCGGTGTCAACGTCGTGGGCATGTGGGAAAGAGGACACTTCGACTCGCCGACCCCCGACGCAAACCTCACCAACCATACCGTGCTGCTGCTGGCGGGCACTGAAACGCACTTCAAGAAGTACGACGAGAAATTCAGGGAATACGATTCGAACAATGAGCCGGTAATCATTATAGGAGCGGGCAGAGTCGGCCGGGCAACTGCAAAGGCGCTTGAGGAAATGAAGGTGCCTTACCGCTTCGTCGAAACCGACGAGGTGAAAGCCGGGAAGGTAAAGAACGCAATTCTCGGAGATGCATCCGAGAGAAAAGTCCTAGATCGAGCAGGCATCAACAAAGCTCCTGCGGTCGTCATCACCAGTCACAGCGACGAAACCAACGTCTACCTCACGATTTACTGCCGTAAACTGAGACCCGACATTCAGATCATTAGTCGAGCATTCCTTCACCGAAACGTCGAGCCTCTCCACCGTGCGGGAGCTGACTTCGTTATGTCTCAAGACCACATGGGAGCCAACACCATCTTCAACCTGCTGAACAGGGCCGAGATCCTGATGGTGACTGAAGGCCTCGACATATTCAGTCAAGAAACCCCGAAGTCACTTATAAACGTGAAGTTGAAAGATGGCAATATCCGGGAAAAAACGGGATGCAGCATCGTCGCCATCAAGAACAAGTCGGGAACAATTATTACTCCTTCTCCCGACGATATCTTTGCCGAGGGTGGAGAAATCATCCTGATAGGCCACGAATCCGCGGAAAAAGCTTTCGAGGAAAAGTTCTGCAGCTAGTCGCCTCGGACAGGATCCCGCTTGAACGGATCATAGGCTAGTTAGCCCAAAAGCCATGCAAGAACAAGTCCATCCGACTGCCGAAAGAAAGGACATCGCGGAAAAGACTTTTCGTTGCGACATCGTCCGAAGCACAATGAACGGCGTCCTGGAAACGGGTTTCGCAACATTCGGACTGCTGGTGGCAATAAGGGTCTTCGATGCATCGGAAGGCTCCAAGGGGATTCTTGCCGCCGCCATGTCGGCAGGGTTGCTACTTACCCCATGGATCATAAAAATGGCATCCAGGTCAGGGCTGACGGCAACCAAATTCGGTTCATGCCTAATGGTTCTAAGCGGCATCTTCACAGCCGGAGCCTCTCTTGCCTCAAATTCGACATCCTATACTTTCTGCCTAGTCGTGGGTCAATTGTGCGCCGCCCAGCTCCCTGGTCTAATGATTCAAGTCTACTCCCGCAACTACGGACCGAATGAGAGAGGGAGACGAATTTCATGGAACGTGATGTCCTCGGCGCTGGTCGGCATGGCGATTTCCTATTGGTTCGGATCTTCACTGGACAACAGCGCAGAGAATTTCAGGTGGATTTTCTCCGGCATGTGCATCTTCGCTCTCCTATCCGCCGCGACCTTGCTTCCAATTCCATCCGAAAGCATCAAAGAGCCCGAGGGAAGCAAGAACTCCTTTGCATCGGGAATCCTGATCGTATGGGAGGACAAGTTGTTTGGCCTAATGCTTACGGGGTGGATGGTGATGGGTTTTGGCGTCCTCATGACCCTTCCGCTCAGGGTCGAATACTTGGCAGGCGAAGGTGGACTGGGCATGAGCAACAGGGAGGTCGCAATCGTTGCGGTCGTCAGCTTCTCCTCTGCGCGGATCCTAAGTTCCAGAATCTGGGGTTTATTGTTCGACCGCCTGCACTTTATAGGATTTCGGTTGATACTGAACATTTTTCTCCTTTCCGCTTCGATCGTCTTTTTTCAGGCCGAGAGCTTTACAGGGGTATGCATCGGTTCAATTCTGGCAGGCTTCGGAACAGGAGGCTCGATCATCGCGTGGAGCTTATGGGTAACCAAACTCGCCCCCGAAGGGCGCGAAACCGAGTACATGGGGGCACACATAGCATTTACCGGGATTCGGGGAATCCTTGCCCCGTTTCTGGGCTATTGGATCTTGAGTGAGATCGGATTCACGGGAGTTGCATGGACTTCGGCGGGGCTGATTTTAGCTTCCTCTTTGATTTTTGCATCGGTATTGAGGCATCCAAGGTTCGGGAAAGAATAAAACTTACGAAGAAAAGAGATTCGTAAAAATATTTGCAGGTTGTCAATTATGTGAAGAAGCTTAACTTTTTGTAACGTTTTCACGGAATCGATGCCCGACTCAACCTCAGAAAAGTCTTCACTAAAGAATGCAACGACAGGCTTATGTCTATTTGCATCAGTCTTTGCTTCTTCCTGTCAAACTACTAAGTTTCAGGTGATTCCCGCCGAGGAATCCACGGATTGCTTTCTCGTTCCGCCCCAGAGTGGTTCCCCACAGTTGTGGAGCAAAGCGATCATGGAATGCAACTCTTCGGGACACGCAAAGCTGACCTTACTGGAAAATGGAGACCAAGCGTTAGGAGCAAGAATCAGCCTGATCCGATCGGCAAAAAGAAGCCTGCGGATTCAAACCTTCAACTGGAAATCCGACGAGTCGGGAAGACTTGTCTTCTGGGAACTCCTCAGGGCAGTGAAGCAGAGAGGTGTCAAGGTCGAGATCCTGATCGACCAAATGTTCTGCGGTCAGAACCCCGAGATGATCGCGTTTCTCGCAACTTTCGACCCACTGCTTGAGCTCAAGCTCTACAACCCTTGCTTCAATCAACTCGCACCCTCGACCGTAGAGCAACTGGCGGAACTAGCTTCCGATTTTCACACATTCAACGCCCGCCTGCACAACAAGCTGTTTGTAGCGGACGACCAAATCGTCATCACAGGAGGTCGCAACTTTTCCAACCTTTATTTCGACCGCAACATTGGCCTCAATTACAAGGATCGCGACATACTTGCCATTCTCCCAAACCCATCGCCCGTCCTCCAATGCCTTAAGGAGTATTGGGATTCCAAGCACTCCGTAAATGCCATGGATCTGGAGGACGTTGCCGGACTGGTGGCTCGAAAATCATTCCCCATCCTAGCCTGTAGAAAAGACTTCGAACTGAACAACCTGTTTCCCGAGCTTTACGTACAATCGAGCGATGCCGACTATGTCGCGAATGAATTCCTCGATGATATGCTCGAAGTCTCCTCACTCAACTGGGTGTTCGATCGAGCAGACAAGGCTGAGATTGCTCCCGTAAGCCAATCTCGCGTAGCAACTGAACTCTCCAAGATCGTTGCTTCCGCCAAGAAGGAAGTCATCATCCAGTCACCTTACGTCGTTCTGAGCGACCAAGCGGTCAACCTATTCAAGCAACTAAAGAAGCAAAATCCCGAAGTCAGGGTCTTGGTATCCACGAACAGCCTTGCGGCTACCGACAGCTGGACCACTTACGCCGCCAACTACAAGGAAAAACGTCTTTATCTAGAGGAACTTGGATTCGAGATGTGGGAATTTAAGCCCATACCCGAAGATATACACGAGATGATGCGCTACAGAAAACTCCTCGCCAGACTTCCAACGGAGGAGGAAGTGAGGCTTCGCAGGACTTCGCCATTCCAGATCGACCAAAACCTGCCGGCCTTCCCATACGAGAGCGACTCGAACGGTTCCATCACCCATCGAACGGACAGGAGAAACGACCACCTTCGCTCTCCGCCTTTCCTTTCCATGCACGCAAAGTCGATGGTGATCGACGGAGAGATTGCTTTCGTCGGCTCCTTCAACCTTGATCCGCGCTCGGTTGAATACAATACCGAGATCGGTCTAATCGTAGAGGACAAGAAATTCGCCGAACTGCTTAGAAGCAAAATCCTGAGAGACGCATCCCCTCGGAACAGCTACAGAATTGCAGCCAAGGAAGAATTCCCATTGATAAGTCAGGGAAACAGGCTGCTGAATTTTATTTCCGAAGGATTGCCTCTGCTAGATCCTTGGCCTTTCAGGATCACCTCATCCTTTCGCCTGCGAAAAGGCATGGCCCCGGTAAAACCCGTCCATAATAGCTTTCACCAGAACTGGGAAGACGTAGGCAATTTCCCTCAGGTTGGATTCTTTGCCCGAAAACACATTGCTGCGAGGTTGTTTAAGAGTACGGCAATGATCCTGAAACCCTTGCTGTAAGCGCAACTTCCAAGATTTACGCGTTGACTCCAGCCCAAAGGGTTTTCTTCATATGACGACTATGAGAACTACCTTCCGCCTATTTTCCGTCTTAATCTCTTTCTTTACCCTATTCGAACAAAGTTGGGGCAAGTCTCGCCTAGGCGACTACTATCTGGGCTTTGGCTACTCCATGGCCGACGGGGATGGTGAGTTTCAGCAAACGGACGGAGACATCCTCTCTATCATGGGAGAAAGCCCGGCCACCAACAATTCCGACTGGAGGGTTCACCTGCAATACGGAAACTATGACAAAGTGCCCCCCTCAATGGGTGACGAATCGTCATGGAAGTTGGGTATCGACTACCTGATGTACTATGACGGTCACATTGACCAAAACGGTATGTTCCGACCTTACTTCGGACTAGGGTTGGGATACTTGAACGACAAGGCCAAACTTCGACTGAATGACAATGGTTTCAACTGGAACTTTCTCGTTGGGACGGAGGTTCTTTTTACGGATGACCTTTCCCTTTACTTGGGAGGAAGCTTTTACGGTCTGTGGGGCAACTTCGGAGACAACGACTGGGAGTGGGACCTTGGCCTGACTTGGTGGATCAACGATGTGCACGGCATCTCGCTCGACTACCAGCGTCCCGCCGAAAAAAGCGTAAACTTCATTGGCCTAAAATACCTCTACTCCTGGCAGTAGAATCTTACTTATACGGGATTGAGCTACGCCGATCCACTTTTTGACGCCGTTCCCGACCGAAGGGGACGAAATGGTCTCAAGTGGGGCAAGTACGAGGATTCCGATGTGCTGCCCCTTTGGGTAGCCGACATGGACTTCCGCTCCCCACCCGAAGTCATTCATGCTGCAGAGGAATACGTAAAACACGGCAACTACGGTTACGGGAAGCCATCCCGCAAGCTCCCGGAACTGGTTTGCGAACGCATGGAAGCCCTCTACGGATGGGAAATAAGTCCGAAATGGATCGTCTGGCTGCCAGGAATGGTTTGCGGTTTCAATGCCGCCTGTCGAGCCACCGGGCAAGAAGGAGATGAAATCCTAAGCTGCATTCCGGTATACCCGCCCTTCCTCTCCGCCCCGGGAAACTTTGGGCAACAAGTCATACAAGTTCCCATGAAGGAATCTCAAGGGAGATACGGTCTGGACTTCGAGGCCATGGAACAAGCGGTATCGCAAAAGTCCAGAACCTTTCTCTTTTGCCACCCGCACAATCCCGTCGGCACGGTCTTTTCCAAATCGGAACTCCAGAAATTCGGGGAATTTTGCCTGCGTCACGAAATCACTGCTTGCTCCGACGAGATTCATTGCGATCTCTTGCTCGATGAAGATTGCTCCCACATTCCCCTTGCCTCCGTCTCCGATGAAATTGCCGAGAACACGATAACCCTGATGGCACCCAGCAAAACTTTCAACATCCCCGGATTCGGGTGTTCTTTCGCCATCATTCAAAACCCTTCGCTTAGAATCAAATTCAAGAAAGCATGTGCGGGAATCATTCCTGATCCACCCGCCATGGGCTTCACCTTGGCGGAGGCAGCTTACAGGCATGGCGAGCCTTGGAGAAAGCGACTGACCTCATACCTTCGCGGGAACAGAGACCTTGCGTTCGAGTTCCTCAACCGCATGCCTGGCCTCAAGCCATTTCTTCCTTCCGCCACCTACTTACTCTGGATCGACGCACGAGAGCTTGAAACGAACGACCCACATAGCTTCTTCGAGAAAGGTGGCGTGGGGCTCTCCAATGGAGCGGACTTCGGAACACCGGGATTTCTGAGGCTTAACTTTGGTTGCACTCGAGACTTACTGGAGCAAGCCTTGCAACGCATGGAGGTTGCTATAGGCGAACTTTCGTAGACCCGCATCCCATGACCTCACAGCCATCCGAGCAACGAATTCAAGAGCTCAGAGAAGAGATTCGACGCCACGACAAGCTCTACTACCAAGAAGCCGCCCCCCAGATCAGCGACCGTGAGTACGACGGCTTGAAGAAAGAGCTGGAAAGACTCGAAAGCACACAATCGGAACTGGAACTTTTCCCCAACCCAGAAACCCAAGAGGATGCAACTGGGGAATCTCCTACCAAAACAATTGGAGACGATCGTCTCGAAGCCTTTGAAAGCCACAGGCATATCGTCCCGATGCTGAGCCTGGACAACACTTACGACAAGTCCGAGTTCATCGAGTTCGACCGGCGACTGCGCAGACATCTCAAGGAGAAGGCAGATGAGAAAGAACTACGCTACGTCGTGGAACCGAAGCTCGATGGAGTCGCCATCTCCCTAACCTATTCAAATGGAGAGCTGGAGATGGCCGTAACCAGAGGTAATGGCACTGAGGGAGACATAGTCACGCAAAACCTAATGCATCTTGAGAAACTCCCTAGTAAAATTTCTGGAAGTAACGTTCCCCGCAAAGTCGAGATTCGTGGCGAAATATACATGACCTACGAAGAATTCCTCAGGATTAACGAGGACAGACAAGAAGCCGGACAGTCTCTCTACGCTAACCCAAGGAATCTAGCTGCGGGCACGATCAAGCTTCTGGACCCCAAGGAAGCAAAGGCTCGAAAGCTCGATATCGTACTCTATGGACTAGGGGCATGCGAACCTATGGAAGGATTTGGAAGGCAGACAGACTTCCACCAGGCAATCCGCGACTGGAAGCTTCCCACCGTGGAAAACCTTTGGGAAGTCGGATCCATAGAGGAAGCATGGGAGGCAATCGAGGAACTAAACGTTCTTCGCCATGACTATGCGTATCCTACCGACGGTGCCGTGGTGAAGCTCGATTCCCTGGAACTCCAAAGGCAAGCTGGCTCTACCTCCAAGGCTCCCAGATGGGCCATCGCCTACAAGTTCGAGGCAGAACAACAGGAAACCGTTCTCGAAAAAATAACAACTCAAGTGGGACGCACGGGCAACGTGACCCCGGTCGCAAACCTGAAACCTGTTCTTGTGGCCGGGACTACGGTTACTAGGGCAAGCCTTCACAACGCCGACGAGATTGCCCGCAAGGATCTCCGAGAAGGCGATACCGTAATCATCGAGAAAGCTGGTGAAATCATTCCTCAAGTGATTCGAGCTGTCCTCGAAAATCGCCCTGCCGGATCAACGCCCTACGAATTCCCAAAAAATTGTCCCGAATGTGAAACCAAACTGGTCCAAGCCGAAGGCGAGGTGGCCCGAAAATGTCCGGCTGACGATTGCCCCGCCAAACTTCGAGGAAAAATCGAATACTATGCCTCCAGAGGGTGCATGGACGTCGAGAATTTGGGAGAAGCAGTAGTGAGCCAACTCGTCGAGCGCAAGCTGGTGTCGGTCGTATCCGATCTTTATCAGCTGACAAAGGAAGATTTCCTAGAACTGGATGGTTTTGGCGACAAGTCCGCCGAAAACCTGCTTCACGCACTTGAAGAAAGCAAGGAACGGGAGGTCTGGCGGCTTTTGTGCGGCTTGGGAATCAAGCACGTCGGTGCCGCGGCCGCCAAGGATCTAGTCCGGTCAATGACATCTCTTAGACGTATTTCGGAAGCCAGTGCAGAGGAGTTGACTGCAATTGACGGAATTGGGGAGATAATGGCGGCATCGATCAGGGAATTCTTTGAGGACGAAGCGAACCTGCAACTGCTCGATCAACTCGAGCAGAGAGGGCTAAAGATGAATTCGGGAGAAGATGTAGAAGGTGAAAATCCACTTCACGGTCAAACCTTCGTCCTAACGGGTTCGCTGGAAAGCTTTACTCGAGATGAGGCAACGAGCCGAATCGAGCGCCTCGGTGGAAGGGTTTCCTCCAGCGTGAGCAAGAAGACAAGTTTTCTAGTGGCGGGACCCGGGGCGGGATCGAAATTGAGCAAGGCGGAAAAGCTTGGAGTCGAGATTCTGGACGAGCCAACCTTGCTCGAGATGCTCGATTCTTAATTGTCGGTCGAATTTAGCTCGCTTTCCTCGGGGGTCGAGGCATTCACGTCCGGGGGAACGTTTTGCGTAGCATTTCCCTCGGCCACGGGAGTACCGTTGGAATCAGGGACCGCAGTGGCGTTTGAATCGGGTTGATCGAGCTCCTTCTCCGTTATCCCAAGCAACTCGACCTCGAAGATCAAGGTTTCCTCGGGACCGATGCTATTGCTGCCATTTTCCCCGTAGGCAATGTCGGGAGGAATGGATAGCTTCCACTTTGAGCC
>CAZNWO010000044.1:16404-22735 GCA_964576585.1 uncultured Puniceicoccaceae bacterium
TTTCCTCGTTCGGTATTTCGCTGGGAAAGAGACTTTGCCTTCGCCACGATCGCCTTTGTCTTTCTAAAACGAGAGAGCCGTTCGACCAAACCCGTGCCGCCCTCGATAGAGCCAAGGGCTTCCTCATGAGCCTCAAAGCCTTCGAGGTCTCCCTCTTGCAGGGCTAGGACGGCCAAGAGATACCGAGCCTCAATGGCATCAGCTTGAGTCGCGTTGAGGTCGACCAATCCCTGCAAAGCGAGCCTACCCTTACCCTGCTTGCCTGCCTTAATCAAGGAAACTCCTTGTCCAAGCAAAGCCCTTGAGCGAGGTGGCGAGGAACCAACTTCCTCTGCAGCCTTCGCAAAGGTGGTTGCGGCAGAATCATAGTCCCCAGCTCGATACTGAGCTACGGCAGCTCGAAATCGCGCTACGCCCCCGAGGACTTCGTCGTTCTCATCCGCAAGGGAAAGAAAACGATCTTCGGCGCTATCCTCGACTCGAGAAGCCTCAAGATACTGATTGCTTTGTTCTCCGGCCTCTTCATCAGTCTTACGATCAAAATAAGTAACTAATCCAACGGTAGCGGCAATCAACCCCATGCCTAGAAAGAGAAAATTCTTGCTCTTCTTCCACGCCTCGTCCTCGTCATAGAGACGTTCCACTGCATTATCTGCAGTAGTTTCCTCCGATGGAGAATTCTCGGGAGCATCTTGGCTTCCCGAAGATTTATTGTCATTTTCTTCGACCATTTGGAATCAGTAAAAAGGCGACAAATACTCTAGATTTCCGGCGTGAAGTCAACGGTGGTTTCGAAAAGCTCTCGTCACCCGACTTAGTCCCCCCAAGTAAAAGAATACTCAATCGAACACTACGGTCTTGTTCTTATAGATGAGGATTCGGTTCTCAAGCTGACGACGAACAGCAGTGGACAGGACGATTTTCTCTAAGTCTCGCCCCCTTGCTATAAGATCCCTTACGTCATGGCGATGACTTACCGGAGCGACTTCCTGATGTATGATTGGTCCCTCATCCAACTTAGGGGTCACGAAATGAGCAGTCGCCCCGATTACCTTGACCCCTCTCTTGTGCGCCTGATGATAGGGCTTTGCCCCGGCAAAGGAGGGAAGGAAGGAATGGTGAATGTTTATAATCGGACAACCGACTTGCTCTAGGAAATCCTCGCTCAAGACCTGCATGTACCGTGCCAACACAACCAAACGCGCGCCACTTTCCTTGATTAACCCAATTTGGGAAAGCTCGGCACCCCTCTTGTCCTCTTTCTCTACGGGGACATGATGAAAGGGAAGTCCGTAACTCTCCGTCACCTCCCTCAAGTCGGGATGATTGGAGACAACTCCAACAAACTCACCTGCCAGCTCTCGAGACTTCCAGCGCAAGAGCAGATCGTGAAAGCAGTGATCCTCCCTTGAAACCATGATGAATACGGGCGGTTTTTCCTGTCCGAGGGCAACGCGAACCTGCATTCCGAGTTCATCGACTCCCATATCGGCGAAAAGCCGGGCCTCTTGCTCGGGTTCAATGTCCTCCGCAACGTCCCACTCGACTCTTTGGAAGAAGACGTTCTCCTCTCGATCAAGATGTTGGTCCGCATGGAGCACATTGCCCCCACGACCATGAATCCAACCCGCTACCCTAGCTACAATCCCCGGCTTGTCGGGACCATGCAACAAGGCGACAATAGACATTATTCTGCGATGCCGAAGGCCTTAGTGCTTCGATGAATGAAGCTCCCCTGCATATTCCTGTAGAGACTTTACGCCAAAATCCTTCTCCTTGAGCGATTTGATACCGTTGAGAGCGGCAAATGCGGATCCCATCGTTGTGATGACCGGCACGCCGTAAAGCACTGCCTCGCTGCGGATGCCGTTTTCGTCGCGGCGAGGAATTAGCCCCAAGGGCGTGTTTATGACCAACTGAATCTTGCCGTTCTTAATGAGATCGGCAACGTTCGGACGGCCTTCGCTGATCCTAAGCACTTGCTCCACTTCGAGACCGTGCCCGGAAAGGAATCGAGAAGTACCTTCCGTCGAGTACAGCGAAAACCCAAGCTCCGAGAGTCCCTTTGCCACATGCAGGGCTTGTTCCTTGTCCGAGTCCTTAACGCTGATAAAAACACTGCCCTCAAGCGGAAGGGATGGCTTCGCAGCCATCTGGGTCTTGGCAAACGCTATGCCAAAGTCCTCGTCCTGTCCCATGACCTCACCCGTGCTCCTCATCTCGGGTGTAAGTACGATTGGAGAACCGGGGAACTTGTTGAACGGAAAAACGGACTCCTTGATCGCCCAATGCCCTGGAATAATCTCCTCGGTAAAACCCAAGTCCTTTAGCTTAGCTCCCGCCATTACCTTTGCTCCGAGCTTGGCGAGGGGAACGCCAATCGCCTTGCTAACGAATGGAACGGTCCGAGATGCTCTGGGATTGACCTCGAGCACGAAAAGCTCTCCGTCCTTGATCGCGAACTGCACGTTCATCAAGCCAATTACGGAAAGGGCTTCTGCAAGGGCATGGGTGGCGTTGCGGACGGCATCGATCATCTCTCGGGACAAATCGTGCGGCGGCAAGACCATTGCAGCATCACCGCTGTGAACACCGGCGAACTCGATGTGCTGAAGCATCCCGCCCACAACATGCGTCTCGCCATCGGAGATACAGTCGACGTCCAGTTCGATCGCATCCTCGAGGAACTTGTCCAGAAGGACGGGTTTCCCGGGAGCAACCGCGAAAGCTTCCATCATAACGTCATTGAGCTCTTCTTCGTCGTAGACGATGAACATTCCACGACCACCCAAAACGAAGGAGGGACGAAGCAGGATGGGATACCCGATTCTAAGGGCAGCAGCTCTAGCCGCATCCGGCTCTAGGGCGGTCTCGTTGACGGGCTGGCGAAGTCCTAGGTCATCCAGGATTCGCTTGAACTTCTCGCGGTCCTCGGCGAGGTCAATGCTTTCGGGAGAAGTTCCAATTACTTTCACACCGTTCGCCTTCAGGCCTTCCGCAAGATTAAGGGGAGTCTGTCCACCATACTGAACAATCGCACCATCGCAATTCTCCTGATGATAAATCTCGAGTACGTCCTCTAGGGTGAGAGGTTCAAAATAGAGTCGATCCGAAACATCGTAATCCGTTGAAACGGTCTCGGGATTGGAATTGACCATGACCGTCTCGATCCCCACCTCTCGGAGCGCAAGGGAAGCATGCACGCAGCAATAGTCGAACTCGATGCCCTGCCCTATTCGATTAGGACCTCCACCGAGGATCATAATTTTCTTGCTGTCCGACTTTGTGATTTCGTTCTCGTCCCCATAAGAGGAATAGAAATACGGGGTATAAGCCTCGAATTCGGCAGCACAGGTATCCACGAGCCTGTAGGTCGTCTCTATGCCCTCGGCACTCCGTCGCTCCCGAACGGCAACCGGAGCGACTCCCCAAAAGTCAGCCAACTGGCGATCTGAAAAACCGTACTCCTTTGCTTGGCGAAGCTTGCAGGGTTCAATCGAAGACAAGGAAGTCCCCATCAGTTCAGACTCAAGGGCATGAATTCCCGACAATTGCTCGACGAACCAAGGGTCAATGCCGGAACTCTCGGAAACTTGATTGGTATCGAGTCCGGAAGAAAATGCCTTATGGACGTACAAAAGCCTTTCGGCGGAAGGACGGGAGAGACCTCCCCGGAGGGAAGACTTGTCGAGAATCGCATCCTTCAGTCTACCCGCCTCGAAACCTTTGAGCCCGATCTCAAGCGAACGCAATGCTTTCTGGAAGGACTCGCGAAAGGTTCGTCCAATCGCCATCACCTCTCCCACCGACTTCATCGCAGAGGTAAGCGTCGAGTCCGTATCCGGAAACTTTTCGAAGGTGAATCGAGGGATCTTGGTCACGACGTAATCGATGGATGGTTCGAAGCAGGCGGGTGTCTCACGAGTGACGTCGTTTCGAAGCTCGTCGAGGGCGTATCCGACCGCCAACTTTGCTGCAATCTTTGCAATCGGGAATCCCGTAGCCTTGGATGCAAGCGCCGAACTGCGAGACACTCGCGGATTCATCTCAATGACCACCATTCGGCCCGTACTTGGGCAGGTCGCGAATTGGATATTGCTGCCACCCGTCTCGACTCCGATTTCCCTTATGCATGCAAAGGATGCATCCCTCATGAGTTGGTATTCCTTGTCCGAGAGAGTCATGGCGGGAGCCACGGTGATTGAGTCTCCTGTATGCACGCCCATGGGATCGAAATTCTCAATCGAGCAAATAACTACGCACTGATCCTTGAAGTCGCGCATGACCTCCATCTCGTATTCCTTCCAGCCAATCAGGCACTCCTCGATCAAAACTTGATTGGCAGGTGATGCGTCCAACCCCTTGCCCACTATAAAATCGAATTCCTCTTTGTTGTAGGCAATACCTCCACCCGTCCCTCCCAGCGTAAAAGCCGGGCGAATGATGAAGGGGAAATCGCCAACCTGATCAATCCCATCCCTAGCGTCGGAAAGAGATTTCACGGCGATCGAGCGGGGAACGTCCAATCCAATCTTGAGCATGGCTTGCTTGAAGAGTTCCCGGTCTTCCCCCTTCCTGATCGCCTCGGGCTTTGCGCCAATCATCTCAACGTCATGTTCTTGGAGAACGCCTTCCGCATGCAGATCGAGAGACAGGTTCAACCCCGTCTGTCCACCCAAGGTAGGAAGCAAGGCATCGGGCTTTTCCTTCTCGATGATCTTTGCAACCGTCTCCACCGTCAATGGCTCGACATAGGTGGCATCGGCAAACACCGGATCGGTCATGATTGTGGCAGGATTGCTGTTCACCAAGGCTATCCGATATCCCTCCTCCCGCAAAGCCTTGCAGGCTTGAGCTCCACTGTAATCGAACTCACAGGCTTGCCCTATGATGATCGGGCCAGAACCAATGATCAATATCGACTCCAAATCATTCCTCTTCGGCATTATGCAGTATCCAGGTTCAAAATCGGTTCAGGCATAAAAAAAGCTCCCCCTTGGTCGGGGGAGCCAATAAAGAAAATTCGCTCAAGCTAAGAAAAGCTTAGGCAAATGCAACCTCCTCAGGCAGGCTTTTTTGAAGCCTTGCCCTTGCAGTTCCCACAGCAGAAGCCAATAGTCACGGTCTTCTTTGCTGGCTTTCCAGAGATTGGGCACTTCTTGAAGTCACCGTTGGCTTTGAGTGCCAACTTGGGATCCTTGGTCACCTTCTTGGCGCAATTTCCGCAGCATACACCAACGTCAACGGTTTGCTTGGCGCTAATAGCCTTGCCCGAGATTGGGCACTTTTCGTTAACGGGCTTGGGAGCTTTCTTTGCAGCGTAGGTCAAACTAAGGCCAATTAGAACAGCCGAGAAAAATGCGAGAAACTTTTTCATATATTATCCTGTGGTTAGAGTTATTTTAAAACAAAACTGAAATAAATAATGCCGAGGCTCATGCATTTTTCAAGATAAAACTAAAGGTTTTCAGCAACTTTCTAGGGGATGGGCGGATGAGGTGCGCCTCCGACTAAGGTGGAAATGGCTTCGCTTACAGCAAGATCACCGGCAATGACCTCGATCTTTCTCCCGATGGTTAGGCGGTTGCGGAGGCATTCGACGATGCAGTTTGCAACATCCTCGCGGGGGATGGAACCACTAACGCCGAGGTTTTCCGCTGCTTGGACACGATCTCTGCCGGGTTCATCCAACAACGAACCGGGAGCCAAGATGCTGAAATCCAGCCCGCTGCGGGCCAAATGTTCGTCTGCAACACCTTTTGCACGCAAGTAATGTCGGATTCGGTCAGATTCGGATTTCGGGTCCGCTCCAATGGCGCTTACCATAATGAATCGGCTGACCGCGCAAGAGGAGCAATCGTCGATCAAGCGGATGGCGGCATTCTGGTCTACGTCTATGGTTTTATCGGGTCCAGTACGAGCTCCCGACCCCGCCGTAAAGACCACTGCATCCAGTCCCGGGAGAAACTGCTCGATCCCATGCTCGAGGTCTCCCACCACGGAAGGCACTCCCATCGCGGTGAACTTGGTTTGCTGCATGGGATTCCTAATCAGGGCAACAGGTGAAAAATCGTGAGCCGCCCAAAGCTTGCCCGACAGGATAGTGCCCACCTTGCCGTTGGCTCCAACTATGAGTACCTTCATGGTTTAATACATAGACCAAGCGAGAGATTCCGCCAAATCGTTTTTTATCGTCATCCCTGACTCGAACTTACATTATGTGAAGGCTTGGAAAATTCAACGAAAAGCAGAATCCGGACTCGCGTAGCTCCCTCCCCGACCGGAGCACCTCACGTCGGCACCGCCTACATGGCCTTGTTCAATCTTGTCT
>CAZNWO010000045.1:0-16690 GCA_964576585.1 uncultured Puniceicoccaceae bacterium
ACTGCCGATGACGCTGCGGATGCCGTGAATAGCGTTTCAGATGAAATCGAAGGAATTGCCGCTCAAATGGCAAAGCTTGGGGCAAATTTGTCTCAATTGGAAGTGGCGGCCGATAGGATGAGTGGGCATGTTTCGGCTGGCCAAGCAGGCTTGTCTCGAATGACTGAGGGCACTTTTGCCGAGGAATCCCTGAATTTTGCCAAGGAGCAAATGAGATCCGAGAGTCGTTTGGCCCTGATGACTCAGGCGAGGAGGCTTAGAGAGAATTTGTTTGGCGTGCTTCTACGCTAGTTCTCTTTAGCCGGATTTCCAAAACTCCATTTGCCGTCGCGCTTTACCTTGCCTTCTCGATCGTACAGGATGCCCTGCCCGTGGAAGCGACTCTCCCTCCATTGCCCGAGGTATCGGGAGCCATCCGCGAAGGTAAACAATCCTTGGCCTTCGTAATCGCCCTTCAGAAAGTCACCAATATAGCGTTCTCCGTTCGCGAACAGGTACGCTCCTTGGCCGTGAGGTTTGCCTTCGAGTAATTGCCCCGCATAGCGGTCGCCGTTGTCGAAGTCGAGGAATCCATCCTCGTTTGCGGGATTCTTAAGGTCGGTAGACGTTGGGGTTTCCTTGTTTCCGTTCGCGAATCCTGCAGTTGAAGGAAGGTCTTGAAGTTGCGAGAGGCCTTCTTCGCTCGATCCGAGCTTAGCCTTTATTTTTTCCAAATCGGCTACTTCCCTATCCAAAGCTGCGGCTGTTTCCGGGCTTGTTTGTCTTGTGGAAGTATTCTGCAGGGTTACGGTTGGCTCGTTTTCATCCGATGCTTCGGTTGATGATTTTTCAAGGTTTTGTCCCGGATGCAGATAAGTTCCCCAACCTTCGGGACGATCGTTTTTCCAAGTGCCGGAATATCGTGAGCCATCGGCAAAGATGCAGGCCCCGAAGCCTTCCTTCTTCCCATCGACAAAGTCCCCCTCGTACCTTTCGCCGCTTTTCTTGGACAAGGTTCCTCGTCCTTCCCTTTTGCCTTTGTTGTATTGGCCGAAGTACCTGTCTCCGTTCTCGAAGACGTAGAGTCCCCAGAGGTGATACTTCCCGGATTCGAAATGTCCTTCGTAACGTTCGCCGGAGACGAACTCGTAAATGCCGTATCCTTTTCTCTTGCCGTTGACGTAGTAGCCCCTGAAACGGTCTCCGTTAGGAAATACGAAGGAACCCAGACCATGTCTTTTACCGTCCTTGAAGCTTCCGACGTACTTCCCTCCGTTGGAATAGGTCATGGAGCCAAAGACGGGGGCCGATGAATTTTCATCCAGTCCCAAGTTCTCACGAGATTGATCGAGGCTCGACAACATTTCGTGCAGCGCTTCCCTTTGTTCGGATTCGCTAAGCGGCTCCACCTTCCGACCTTTGGTCCCAGTATTGTTCTTTTCTCCGCGTTCGATGATTGGCTTGACTTGAGGCTCGATGCTTTCGGTTTGCGATCTTCCTTCTTCCTCGGCGCAGCTGCAGATGAAGCCTGTAACGGTAACCAAGCATAGATTCAGTGGGGAGGTGCTTTTCACTTTGCCTTATTCAGCCGGCGAGGGATCTCCAAGTCAAAGCCAAGTCTTCTTCTTCCGCCTTCCTGCTTGCGGGATTGGCATTGTTTGGAGTAGGTTGACGAGGTCCCGCCAGTCGCGGTTTCCCCTGATGAACTCTCAAGTCAATGGGCAATTGAAAACCTCGGTTCGCCTCCAGCGAGCCAATGGTTTCCGTATGCTTGAAATGTTTTCAGATGCGGAATCCGAGCTTTCCTCAATACCTCTCGAGGACCTCATGCAAAAGGAGGTGCTGGGAATGAAGGTTGCCGTTCGTCAGGATTCATCGGACTGGAAGGGCATGCAGAAACCCGCCCGAATCCTAAGGGAGCTTTTTCCTGATGAAGCCGATTGGTGGATTGCCGATGCATATGCGACGCGTCGCAGCGAATCCATCGAGTCCGCCCGTGAAATCTTGCTCGAGGGTGAAAAGCTCCATGCCGAAAATGCCTGCATCAAGTACAACTTGGCGTGCTATGCATGTAGGTCGGGTGATCCCGACAAGGCTTTGCAGCTTTTGCTCGCCGCTCGTTCCATCGAATCGAAATACTTGAAGATGGCCCTCGAGGACGAAGACTTGGCCGAGATTCGTGATGCCCTGCTTTCGATTGCGTGAGTTCCTCTCGACTGTAGAAATATGAAAACCGGTTTTCGCTCCACAGGGTTTACCTTGATCGAGATAATGATCGTGCTTTTGGTAATCGGTGTTCTGTTCGGATTTACCTTTCTCTCCTTTAACTTTGTCTCTGAGTCGCAAGACTTGAAAAAGGCTAGGCTCGACGTTCAACTTCTCAAGTCCTCGGTTGAGGACTACAAGGCTTCTCATGAAGCCTATCCCAATTGCCCTTTGGAAATCTGCACTCCGGGCGAGTGCCTTTTCTTGTCCTTGGCGGGGTTTCACAATGAGGAGGGAAACCTACAGATTCCACCCTATCGTCCCACCCTTAATCCCGACTTGCTGGACTACGACTTAAGTTCATTTAGTTCCGCGAAGATACCTTCCTTCGGCCACGAGGACAAGCAGGGTCTATTGCTTTGGTTCGCCGATTTGCTGGGAAAGGACGTTGCCTTCCGGGATCCATGGGGCAACGAGTACGTCTATGAATTTCCCCGCAAGGATGGGGTCGCCGGACCTCGAATTTATTCCCTCGGTCCCGATGGCAAGGACGGCGAGGAATTCAGCGAAGACAACGTGGAGTGACTTATTTGTCCTTCATGGCCCTGAGCCTGTCTCGAATGTCCCGCAAGGGTGCCGTCTCGGGTGCATCGGGATTGTTTTCAAGCAACCTTTCGATGTCCTGCAACGCGTCCTCGAAACGCCTTTCGCCATAGTGTACCATGGCTCTCATGGCTCTTAGGTAAGTATCTTCGGGTTCTATCGCGAGCAAGGTGTCGAGGTATCGAAGCCTTGCGACCGAATCTCGTTCGCGTTCGGCTGAGTTAAGGAGGTTGCGCAGCATTCGCTTGATGATCGAACGCTTGGTTGCGGGCACGAAATCATCCTCCGTCAACCTTACTCCACTGAGTTCCGCAGCTTCCTCTCGGGTTATGAACTTTCCGCCGAAGGCGTCGATGAGTATCTCCTTGCCTTTGTCCTTCGAGACATTCTCCTCGGGTTTCTCCTTATACATTGCCAGAAAATGCCCAGGTATTCCAAGCCCAGTGACAGGCAGATCAAGCCTACCTGCGAGCTCAATGAAGACTATTGAGAGGGTGATCGGCAGACCTTCTCGGTCGTCCATGACCTCGTTGAGATAACTGTTGGATCGACTATAGTAGTCCAGGGTACTTCCATGAAAGCCGAGTTCCTTGAAGAGATACTTCGCAAGATGCTCTAGTTTTTGTTTGTCGTTTGCTTCTTCGGGAAAACCATTTTCGACTTCCTTGGCAATTCTCTCGATCCTTCGCAGGTATACTTCCGGATCAAAGTCAACGTTGTCGAGACGGGCGATCAAGAGAGCTGCCAGGAACAAGTTAACGGCTTCGTCCTTTTCCGGGCTTACCGAGGAAACCAATTCCTTGATTGCGGATTGTTCCCGTACACGTCCGGCAAGAGAGCGAATTCTCTCAGCCTTGTCCTCAAGGCTTTTGGCCTCTTCCAGCAAAATGATCGAGGCGGACGGACCAACCTCGGTGAGCTGGTCCATTTCCTTGGAGGGCAGTTTGTCGGAAGAGCCCAGCATGCGACTTATCTCCCTGACCTTGCTTGCGACTTTCTTGGGGATTTCCCTGCTAGGGAGGCTCTTTCCAAAGCGAAACCTTCTGAATTCCGCTCCAGGTTGCCGAAATTTGCACAAGCCCACGCTCCCTGAAGTGAGTCCCTTGTCGGTTAGCTCGACCACCGTCTGCCCATTGACCTTGCAGTTGAGCTGCCCCTCTTCTCCCAAGGACACCCGTATGCGATTCCAATCACCTTTCTTGTAGGCTTCGCTTTCCGTTGTACGCAGAATGGTCCAGTTGAAGACAGTCGGCCCGTCGAAGCGGGTAAGCCTCAATGAGCCGTTTGTTGGATAGAAACCGTAGTGAACCTCTCCCTCGTCACTGTGAAAAACCAAACCCGCGGCACCACTTTCGTCTTCGAGCTTTACCTCGACTTCCAATTCGAAAGGCGGTTTGGGTGGCCTTTCCTTGGAAAGGCATATCATTCGCCCTCCAAATCCTCTGCCCATCCCCGAGGCAATGATTTTTCCTGCCCGTTGGCGCCAGTTGCCGCCGAGGACCGAATTCCACTCGCCCGAGTCCAGCGCGCCGATGGTCAGCCAGTGTTTCATGGAAATGGGACTCGGGTTCTCCAGCATTCTCTTGAGGTCGTTCACTGGAACGCCAAAACCCATTGCTCCGCCCGATTTTATCGCCAAAATCGCGACGACCTTACCATCCAAGTCCAAGGCGGGGCTTCCGCTGCTTCCCGGTTCGATGGGAATAGCCACCTGAACCATTGTCTTGCCGTCGCCCTTCTCCAGTTCCCTCATTGCCGCAACTACTCCGCGGCTTACGCTGTATGAGTATCCCAAGGGGTTTCCCACTGAGAGGATTCCCTGTCCGGGTTTCAATAGGTCGGAGTCGCCCAGCGGCAAGGTCGGAAGACCCTTCAAGTCGATCTTTACCAGCGCAAGGTCGCGTTCCCGATCAACGGCTAGGATTTCCTGAGGCTCATAGCTCTTGCCGTTGGAAAACTTGACTTTGAAGGCGCGATGCTCACCGATGACGTGGAAGTTCGTCGCGATAACTCCGTCTTCCCTGACAACGAAGCCAGTTCCAGTTCCACCTTCCCTGCCTAGGCGATCGGCGCTTTCTATGATCGCTACCGATGGCTTGACCTTTGCTGCCAGTTTTTCGAATGCGTCCGCCTCGAGTTTTTTTGCGTCCTCAGGAAAAGGTTCCGTTGCGTTCGCTTCCTTGGCATGAACGGAAGCGGAAACCAGACAAACGCAGCTTGTGAAAAAGCTGCGCTTCATGATTCGCCCAAAGGATTTAGAATAAGATACCCGCATTCCTTAAGTAATTGCTTCTCTCTCACGCGAGTCAAGCATTCCGAGTGCAATTTCCTCTTCTTTTCCCTTTCATTCTGGTTGCAACGGATGCTTCCCTCGCAAAGATTGGATTCATGAAGAAAACCTATCACTATTCGCGTCGCAGGTTTGTCACTGCGGCAGCTTCGGGTGCCTTTGCCTTCCAAGTAGTACCATCTCGTGTCTGGGGTGCGAATGAACGCATCAACGTTGCCGGCATAGGAGCAGGTGGAAAAGGTGCGAGCGACGTCGCTGGCGCCGCCAAGCATGGTGCAAATATCGTAGCCCTGTGCGACGTGGACTACAAACGAGCCTCCTCCACTTTCAAGAAGTTTTCCAAGGCAAAGCGATATAAGGATTTTCGGGTCATGCTTGAAAAGCAGAAGGATATCGATGCCGTTACCGTCAGTACCCCCGATCACGTGCATGCTCCCGCCAGCATGGCGGCTATGAAACTCGGCAAGCACGTCTATTGTCAAAAGCCGCTTACCCATTCGATTTACGAAGCCCGTATGCTAACGGAGGCTGCGGCGGAGGGTAAACTCGTTACCCAGATGGGCAATCAGGCTCATGCGGGAGAGCCCATCCGTCGAGCTGTCGAAGTGGTGAGGGCGGGTATTGTGGGAAAGGTTACGGAGGCTCACGTCTGGACCAATCGCCCGATCTGGCCGCAAGGAATGAAGGTTAGGCCCGCAGGGCAGAATACGCCGGATGGATTGGATTGGGACTTATGGTTGGGGCCTGCCCCAAAGCGCGAGTACAACGCAGCTTACGTTCCGTTTAAGTGGAGAGGTTGGTGGGATTTCGGGACCGGCGCTCTTGGCGACATGGCCTGCCACATCATGGATATGGCCTATTGGTCGCTGGACTTGAAGTACCCCGATTCGGTGGAGGCTGAACAAGGCGGCAACTCCAAGGAGGCGGGCCCAAACTGGTCTACCATTACCTACCGGTTTCCCGCTAGGGAAAAAAATCCACCCGTCAAGTTGGTCTGGTACGATGGCCGTCGAAACGGCAAGCCGAATGTGCCGGGCAGTGAGGTCTCGGAAGGAGAGAACCTGAAGGGATATGGCTCCATTCTCGTAGGTGAAAAAGGAAAGCTTTTCTTCAATCGGGGAAGGACGAACTGGCTGGTCAAGGGGCGAGATGCAGATGAAGTCGCCCAAATCAACAAAGATACCCCTAAGACAATCGCTCGGACCAAGGATGAGGATTACGAGTGGTTGGAAGGAATCAAGGGCGGGGACGATCCCCTCTCGGGCTTCTCCCACTCGGGTCCATTCACCGAGACTGTTCTACTCGGCAATCTCGCAATTCGCACGGGCAAGAAGATCGATTGGGACGGGTCTCGCATGAAGCCAAGCGTGCCGGAGGCCGAGCAGTACGTGCGGCGGGAGTACCGCGAAGGGTGGAGCTTGTAGTGGAACTCCATCGTTCCCTCGTGCGGCGGTTCGTAATGAATCCGCTTCTTCGCCGAGGGCATGTTTCTCTTTGCTTCTTCGTCTTTACAGCTTTTGCAGCCTATGCTGATTTTCAGCCCGAAGAGCGATTTCGTAGACCAATTGCCTTGTCTTGGACCGACGAGGGTCTGCTTGCAGTGGCCAACCGAGACTCGGGTTCGGTTTCCTTGGTTGACGTAGACAAGGGAGCAGTTCTCTCCGAGACTTCATTTGGAAAAAAGCTCACCGACCTTGCTTCACATCCGAACGGTCGTTTTCTTCTGGTCTCGGATGAAGAGAGAAGCCGGCTGGTCCTGCTTGAAGCAAGGGGGAGCACGCTCGTCGAGCGTGACAGGCTTGAGGTCGAGCATTCCCCCGTAGACTTGGCGATCCATCCCGACGGGCGTTACGTCCTCGTTTCCTCCCTTTGGGCCAGAAGGTCGAGCCTAGTGAGCATCGATACCGATCGAGCTAAATTGCTGCTTAAGCAAGTTGCGGATCTTCCATTCCCACCTCGAAGGCAATGGATCTCAAAAGCTGAAGACAGGCTTGTCGTTGCAGATGCATTTGCAGACCAGTTGGCTGTTCTATCGCTTCCCGACCTTCGCCTCCTTGGAAGGAGGGTCTTGCCCGGACATAATGTGGGCGGTCTTTTTCTCGCTCCCAACAAGAAGGAATTGCTTGTATCGCATCAGATCCTGAATCCTCACGTTCCCACGACTCGCTCACGGATTTTCTGGGGTAACCTGATGGAAAACTGCATTACCGCCGTCGAGCTTGAGGATTTGTTCGATCATCGTCCGCGGAGGGATTCGTCATCCTTTTCGCGTTGGAAGCGTTATCCAGTTGGAGAGAACGGAAAGGGGGCGGGGGAACCCGGAACCATGGTGCAGGGAAAGTCGGGAATCTTTGCGATAGCAGTCCGTGGGACGGGAGAGATCGTCTTTACCGATGTCTTGGGAGGAGAATGGAAGCGGATCAAAGCCGGTCGACGTTTGGTCGACGTGATTCTGCATAAGGACGGGAATCGTGCATTCTTTGCAGACGTCTATGGCGAGGCCATTCGAGTGGTCGACTTGGAAAAGCGCGAACTGTTGGATTCGATCTCCATGGGTCCGACGCCAAAACCGGGCCTGCTTCAGCGAGGCGAAGCCTTGTTTCACGATTCACGAGTTTCACTGGATGGTTGGTTCAGTTGCAACAGTTGTCATACTGGGGGACATACCAGTGGGCGTCTCAACGACAACTTCGACGATCATTCTTTCGGCACACCCAAGCGCGTGCCATCCTTATTGGGTACCGCTGAGACGGGTCCTTGGACTTGGAACGGGTTGCAAGGTTCCTTGACTACCCAAGTTCGGCAAACCCTTGCTACAACCTTGCTTAATGGTGAACGCAAGTTCGGCAGGGTAGGTCGTGAGGATGAGGAAGCCTTGGTTTCCTTTCTATTTACCTTGCCGATACCTCCGCCGCTTGCCGAGGCACGCAGGGAAAAATTGGGTCCGGACTTCTCCAAGGGAAAGCTTCTTTTCGGCAAGGTCGGGTGCAACGAATGTCACCGAAACACTCTTTTGACGTCTTCCGACGAGTATGACGTTGGATTGGTGGATGAGGCCGGCAATCGCTACTTTAATCCTCCTTCTTTACTCGGCGTAAGCCAGCGTGATCTATTTTTTCACGATGCTTCCGCCCGCTCGATTCGTGAAGTGTTGGATGATGCCGGACACCCTGATGGTGGAGGCTTGACCAAGGGTCAGCTTAGGCTCTTGGAAACATACCTGAGAGCCCTTTGAAATAGAAAGTCTACTTCGGCAATGTCTCGAGGTACTGCTTGAGCAGGGCATCTGCCTTAGCCTTTTGCGAGGTCACTTGGACTTTGAAGCTGTCTCGATTCCTTGAGGTTTCGTCAAGCTTCTCTTGCGTTCCCTTCGTGGCGGATTGTTTTTGCTCGACGACCTTTGGTGCAGTCTGCGAAAGGCTCTTTATTTTTTCCAGTTCGGCTTGTGCCGCAGAGGTCGCATCTTGGGCGGACTTCAGCTTTGCCTGTTGCGAACCGATGCCCTCCTTTGCATTTGCGAGATCCTTTTGCAGCAAAGCAAGGGTTTCGGCGAACTTGACGGCTGCTGCGGCAAGGTCGACATTGCCCTTTTCAGACTCCGCCTTAGCTTTCGTTGAGCTTGCAAGGGCATTGACGTTGTTGAGGAAAGTCTCCTTGTCGCTAGTCTTTTTTTGGCCTTCTTGAAGGGCGTTTTCCTCGGCGCTCATTTCCGCTTGGCGTTGAGCCAATGTCTGCTCGCCGGCCTTAATTTTTGCAGGTATTTCCTCCAATGCTTTTTTGGCTTTTTCCAAGGCGGCAAGGGCGATTCCATGCAAGGACTTCGCTTCTTCAGCCAATGAATCCAATGCTTGCAGCTCATTTTCGAGATCATCAAGCCTCTTCAGTTCGTCATGTCTCTTGAGGTTGATTGTTTCCGCCCGCCATCTAGCAACTGAGGCTTTCGCATCGGCAAATTCCGACTCGGCTTTGGCAATGTTTGCCGCAGGCGCTTTTTCGGCGGCAAGGGCACTTGCGTGTTCCTTGGTTTTTTGGGCGAGGGCTGCATCGGCAACTTTTTTTGTCTGGGTCTTGGTCGTCATGTCGGCTTGAGTTGCCTTCAGTGAACTTTCGCTGGCGACTCGGGCCTTTTCTTTTTGGGTAAGGGTGGCGATCGCGGACTGCAGCGCTTTTTCTGCTGCATCCAATGCTGCCTTTCGGGTGACTGACTCCTTGGTCAATGTTTTGGCCTTCGCGAGAAGTTCGGACATCTTGCTCCGAGACTGTACGAAAGATTGGTCCATGGCGGTCAAAGCTTCTTCCTGCTTAGCCACAGCTTGGCGAAAGGACGCATCGTCGGGAATTGCCGCCAAGGCTTCCTTGGCTTTTCTCAGGGCTTCCCGTAGCATGCTGATTTGCTCGGACCTGAAACTGGAGCGTTTTTCCCATTCGTCCGATTGCTTCTTGTTGGACTTCTGTTGGTTTTGCGTATCGACGAGCTGTTTGTTCTTCAGGTCGCGATCCGATTGCATGGAAGCTTTCTCCTTGGCGGCCAAGTCGCGGTCTGCGATGGCTTTTGTCAACGAGGCTTGGGCGGTCTTGAGAGCTGCATCGGCAGTGGCCAAGGCAGAGGCCGCATGAGCAGACGTTTCTTTTGCCTTGGCAAGGTTGGCGATTGCTGCGGCTAGTTTTTCCTTGAATGGAGCATGGGCGGTTCGGGCTGCGTTCAGGGTTGTTTGTCGTTCCGATTGTAGCTTGTCTGCAGTCGCAAGCTGGGACTCTATGGTCGGAGGATTACCGCTGAGTTCACCGATCTTCTTGCCGTCGGCTACGTTCCAGACGCTGACGACGCCATTCCAGTCTCCTGCGATGATCCGTGTTCCATCGTGAGAGTAGCGAGCCTCCATGACCATTTCCCCGAAGCCGGAGATTGTTCGAGTAGCTGCGCCTGAAGTATTCCAGATCTTTACTGTTCTGTCTCGCCCGGAGGTAACCAAGTTTCCCTTTTTGTCGAAATCCACCGAAAGGGTTCCGCCGCCATGCGCGGTGGTGGATCGAACCTGCCTACCGTTGAACATTTCCCAAGTGCGAACCGTTCCTTCTTCCGAAGCCGAAGCGAGCATATTGGAGTCAGCTCGCCAAGACAAGGAGGTGATTTCTTGTTTGTGTCCGTTTAGGGTATAGAAGAGATTTCCGCTTTGGGCTTCCCAAACGAAGAGCCCTCCGTTTCGGTCCCCAGTAGCGAGCAAGATGCCGTCCGGAGAAAAGGCGACAGCCGTAACCCATTCCGAGTGTTTCTTGATGTTATGCAGGATTTCCCCGGAAGCGAGGTCGTATACCTTGATGCGCTTGCTGGGTCCGCCAATCGCCACCTTCGTCTGATCTGCGGAAATGTCGGAGGTCAGGATGGTGTCGTACTCATCGCCGAGGGTCAGAACCCTTCGTCCGGACCTTGTGTTCCAAGCTGCGACTTTCCCCACTTTGCCTCCTCGTCCTCCACCTGCCAGCAGGAGCAAGCCGTTACGGCTGAAGTTCAGAGACTCAACAAAGCCTTCGGGGTAGGGGAGCAGTCCAAGGATTTGGAGTGTGTCGGTGTTGTAGAGAATAACCTGCTTTTGGCCCGAAATGGCTATCAAGGGAGACCATGGGTTGGCAGCCATTGCGGAATTTGCCGCCGGGCGTTTGGTCGAGGTGTTGGGCTGGAGGGAGAGGTATTGCGGCATGGGAGGAGGACCCTCCGGCTTGCCTGTCGGAGCGTCCGCAAGGGTAAGGTTCAGGCTGCTTTTCTTTTTCGCAATCGCCTTTCCCGTGGCGGTGGGAAGAAGCCCCATGTCGATCCATTTCTTGATCAGGTCGATCTGGTTTTTTGGAAGCTTATCCTTTTCTCGGGGCATGTACGGCTTCTCCAAATGGGCCACGAGCTTGTAGAGATAGCTGTTCGCGCCTTCGCCGGGCACGACTGAATCTCCACTGCTCCCGCCTGCCAGAATGGCGGTCATGCTGGTTAGGTCTAATCCGCCCTTTGCCTTGTCCGGGTTATGGCAGGAGTTGCAGGACTGCTCGAAGATGGGGAAGACGTCGTCCTGAAAATTAGGTTTTTCCGGTGTGGCGCAAAGAATTGAGCCAACCGCAGGGAAGATCGAATGAACGAGAATAATTTTTCCCGAGCGAATGATTCGTGAACTCATGTTTTCCCGCCCCTCTCAAGCTCAATGGTTGAAGATAAATTCCTTGGAGTTCAGCAGGGCCCAGAACACGTCCTCGAGCGCGGTCTGTTTGTTCTTGTCCTCTTCCCCGTTTACGGCTGCCAGAAGGTTGGCCTTCTCCGTCGCGGTGGGTTTGCGGGAAAGACACTTTACGTAGAGCTCGTCTACCACTTTGCCATGATCCTTGAGTTCGTCGAGCAAGGTCTTCACCACTGCACCCTGTGTGATCCGGCGATTGATCACGTCTCCATTTAGCAGGTGAAGGGCTTGGGACAGGTTGGGTTCCATCTTCACCTCGCAGGAGCATACGGTTTCCCGCGTGGCTCTGCCGAAGGTGGTGAGGAAGTAATTGGTTACGCGGCCATCGGCGATTTGCACTGCCCTGGCCCCCAAGGGGAGTCCCTGGAACTTGTTCTTTACGTTTGTGACCACGGAGATGGCATCAAGCAGGATTTCGGCTCTCATTCGACGAAGGTTTGCTCGGGCGAAGTTGCGGGTGTCGCCTTCGTTTGTATCGTTGGGTTGCGAGGCCAGTTGGTAGGTTCTTGAATTGCATACGTCCCTGACGAGCTTCTTGAAATCATAGTTGTACTCGGTGAAGCGTTTCGACAACTCATCCAGAAGCTCAGGGTTTGAGGCCGGGTTGCTGATTCGAACGTCGTCCACCGGATCGATAATTCCCTTACCGAAGAAGTGGGCCCAGACCATGTTGGCGAGGTTGCGGGCAAAGAAAGGATTTTCGGGGGATGCAAGCCATTCGGCGAGGATTAGCCTGCGATCCTGCCCGGACTTGATTTCAGGGGCTCCCCCGCCGAGAAACTTTGGCGGCATGGGCTTCTTGTGGACGGGATGATTGGTTTCCCCGCTGCGACGGTTGTAGATTACCGATTCGCGTGGGTCCGCTGCTCTCTTCCTTCCCACTTGCGTAAAGAAGGAGGCAAAGGAATAATAGTCGTCTTGCGTCCAGCGGTCGAACGGGTGGTTGTGGCACTGGGCGCATTGAATTTGCATCCCCATGAAAACTTGGGCCACGTTTTCCGTCAATTTCAGGGTTTGTCTTTCAACCTGATAGAAGTTGGTCGCAGGATTCACGAAGGTGCCCCCGGTCGAGGACAAGAGCTCGCGGGCAATCTGATCCATCGGCACGTTGTTGGCGATGCGGTCCTTCAGCCAATTGAAGTAGAGCAGGGTCGCCTTGTAGCTCATCCCGTTGTTGTCGTTGGTTCGGATTTGCAGGAGTTCGGCGAACTTCATCACCCAAGTCTCGATGAACTCCTTCCTGTTCAGGAGTTCTTCCACGAGCTTCTCCCGCTTGTCCGGCGATTTGTCGGAAACAAAGCGGTGATAGGTTTCGGAGGAGGGCAGGGTGCCTGTAACGTCGAGGCTCACGCGTCTCAGGAAGACTTCGTCCGAGCAGAGTTCGGAAGGAAAGATCCTGAGCTTGTGTAGCTTGTTGTTGATCAAGGTGTCGACGTAGTTGTTTTCAACCAGCTTGGGCCGTTCGTACTTTAGGTTTTCGGGAATCACCACGAAATCCGCTCCTACGGTGAAAACGTTGAACCGAGCCATCACGAATGCTTCGCCGCGTTTGCCGGCGGTTACGAGACCATGCTCGTCCACGGCAGCCGATACGTCGTTGTTGGACTGGAAAACCGTGAGCGAGGTGACGTCCCTGTCCGTCCCGTCGGAGTAGCTGGCGATCACAGTCATCTGCTGCTTGGCTCCCACTCCCTCCAGCAAGCCGTTCTTCGGAAGGATTTCTATGCTTGTTGGCTTTGCGATTTCTGCGGGATCCTTTGGAGCTCCGTCGCGAAGCCATTGGACCAAAGTCTTCCAATGCTCGCTGTTTTTCGCAAAAAGTTTTCCTCCTGTGTGAGGAACGGCCTCGATTGCCTTCTCCACGAGCATGCTTTCCTCGGGAATGGCCAAGTTGATTCTTCGCGAGGGTTGCTCGCGCGTAATTCTATAGTGATCACCCTTCGGATCGTATCCGAAGAGGGAAAGCATAAAGCTGTCTTGCCCGCGCGCGGAGCCGTGGCAGGATCCCGTGTTGCAGCCGGCACGCATGAATACAGGCATGACGTCGAGCTTGAAGCTGACGGGTCTGGGCTTGGTTGAGCCCTTGACGGTTATCGGCACTTGGATCTTCTTTCCTCTATGGGTCACGGCCAAGGTCGCGTTGCCGTCCGCAAGAGGCTTCAGCTCATTTCCGAGTATGGATACTACTTCTTTACCTTCGAGGACAAAGGATGATTCGAAGGTGACGTCGCGAGTAACGTCGTCCGAATATTTCGCCACCGCGACAAGCTTGTGAAAATCCTTCTCGGTCTCGAGCACGACTTTCGGGGGGTACACGGATAGCTCCACTAAAGTCTTTTTAACGGCTGATTTTCTCTTTGCCAAGTCCACGGCACTGAGGGAGCTGAGTGTGGTTCCCTTCGGCCAACTAGCCCCTGACTTGATCCAATCGGAAAGAACGTTTTTCTGGGCAGCGGTAAGGTGAGGAGATTTCGGGGGCATCACGTCCTCGTCGGAATCAGGCAGAAGAATTCTTTCGACCAGAAGACTTTCCTCGGGCTTCCCGGGTACGACGGCAGGTCCCGTGTCTCCACCTTTTTTCGCATAGGCAAGAGTATCCAGCCTTAGGTCGCCCTTCTGCTTTTCCGAACCGTGGCACTGGAGGCATGAAACCTCGAGAATTTCTCGAACCCCCTTGTGAAAGTCGGGAGCGGGCTTTGACGAAGCCTGTTTTTTTACCGGCTCCTTCTTAACCTCCGCCTTGACCTCGGGTGTCTTTGGGGGAGTGGTGGCTTCCTTCGCCCCGGTAGTCTTTTGCGGAGGGATTTCCTTGCTGGCCTTAACTTCGGAAGTTACCTTTTTTTCGGCATTTGCGTTTTCTGCGGCAAGGACTTGGCCGCCAAGGAACAGGAGCGAGATTAATATTTTTTTCATCAAGCTAAATGTTTGTTCAATCAAGTCAGTTGGTACCTGCTTTGGCCTCCTTGGCTGCCAGTCGCAACTTTTCTAGCCGGCTTAGGGGCTTTGCAGGCTTTGGCTTCGGCTTGGCTGCTGCCACGGCAGGCTTGGCAGCAGGTTTTGGCTTTGCCGCGACGGGTTTTTTGGGTGCGGGAGGGGGATTGTCTATCCTCAGTTGACCTCCTTGCCCAATGCTCTGGCGAAGCTTTTGTTCCCCGGCTGGAACGTCCACGGAGCAGAAAAGGTTTTTGGTCAATCCTGCCCTGGCTCCGATTTCCGTGGTTATCGGGAAGACGAGTTGGCTGGTGTTGTCGTCGATCTTTTGGGGGATGGTGGTGACCTTTGCGGGCAGACCGTGCAACCTCACGGTGGCTTCTCCCTCGAAGGGGCGTTTTTGTTCGATTTCGCAAATGAGCTCTCCGTTCTTTCCGCGCTCGATTGCTCCCATGCTGATTTTCATGCCAAGGTGCGGCGGCTCGATCACGATGTCGGTCAGGGAGGAGGAAGCAAGTACTTCACCCGTCGGTGTGGTTGCAGCCCCGAGTACCGCAATCTGCCAAGTTCCTACGGCTGCGGCGCCGTTTGCAGTCAATGGATAAAATGCCTCGCTCTTGCCTGCGGGAATGTTGATGGAGCCGCTGGCTCCTATGCCGGGGGGTCTTGTCAGCAGGCGCACGTTTATGGCAGCCGTGAAGTTCGCGTCCCTATTGGCGACGATCTTGAGAGACATCGAGCCGTTTTGGATAATCGGGGTTTGCGGTGGAATGATGTTTACGGCGTACGGCGCCTTTTCGGTGGCAGCGACTACAAGCTTGTCCAAGGCGCACTCGAGGTAGGTTCTGTTGTTGGGTGGGCCATAGACCAAGTCGAGTTTCTGCCTGAAACCTCCCTCGATCTTCTTTTCGGGGTCGGTGTGCCGCAACCTGAGGTCAACAAGGCTTTGAGCCAAAGGCGCGTCCGCCGCAGCTTCGAAAACGATTGGAACTTGGGTAAGATTCGAGGCCACCTTGGGCGAGTGCATGGTGACTCCCTTCGGCAAGTTTTTGGCCAAGAATTCCAGTTCGCCCGAAAAATTCCTGCGGGTAGCGTTCATGATGGTGGCCACTCGGTTACCTCTGGGGACGGGCATCATCTGGCGGGTTTGGGAATCCCTCTGTCGAAAATAGGGAATTGATGCAACGACTTCGGGGCTGAAAGTTTCAGTCTCGATCCGATAGATGTGGTGTGGGCCTCCTTTGCGAAGGTGGTCGTAGATGCTTAGAATATATTCACCGTCTGCAGTGAAGGTATGGGTGATCAGACTGTCGGGGCCGTTGTTGGCGTCGTCGTTACCCTTGAGACTTTTGCCTGTGGCGTCCCGAAGATTCAGGACGGGATCAAGTGGTGAGGAAATCGATCGCGCGTGTGCCCTAATGTTCAGGCGCTGTCCCTTCTTTGCCTTGAACTTGAAGTAGTCGTAGTCTCCATCCTCGGATATAATGCCGTTGAAGGCGAGAGGCAGGGTCAGTTCAGTGGCGGTAGCCAGCTTCCAGTTGTTGTTCGGCTCAACTTCCATGACGTCGGGAAAGGGGCTTACCCTCACCTTGTTCGCGGAAGGAGCCGAAATGCCTTTTCCTTTGGGCAGGTAACCGAAATCTGCGTCGGGGTTTGCCGGAAGCTTGATCTTGTCCTTGAAGCTTCCCGAGGGATCACCCAAGAGGGTAAGCTCGAGCTCCTTTCCAATTTGTCCACCTGCGGGAAAGGCAACCAAAGGTCTCGGGAAATGTCCGACGTGGACGCGATAATAGAAGTTACCTGCCCCACGGTACGAGGAGTCCCTTACCTCGACCCTGTAGATTCCGTCCTCGGGAGCGATCACGCTTGCCACGGAATCTTGCAGCAGAAGGGTAGAGTCGTCGCTGGTCGCAAGTTCGAAACGTCGGGAATCGAGAATCGCGACGTACGGGTCGAAGAGCGCCCCCGAGAGCCTGATGGCCTCGATCTCGACGGATATTTGCTGTCCCTTCTTGACCGTTATCTCGTAGTAGTCGACGTCTTCATTGGTCACTACCCCGTTGACCGTTGAATTAACAGGAATCTTTTGGGCGGCGTCGAATTCGGAATTTGGCTCCTTTTCAATCACGTTGGGAAAGGGACCAACCCAGAAGGTGCGCATCGTACTGACTCCCGATGCGGTGCGTAGGCGAAGCTCATGCTGTCCGAGTCTGGCATCGGCGGCGATTGCCAAGGTCACCTTGAGGTTCGAGGCGCTGACCACCTCGAACTTCTCCGCCTTGATGCCTGTCCCGTGGAAGAAGATTTCCTTCGTGTCCGCAAGCCTTGCCCCGGTTATGGTGACTTCCTGCGAGGAGCCTTGTTGGCCTCCTCTCGGCATCACGTTGCTGATGGTCGGGGTGGCGGCCCACAAACTTGTGGCGCAGAACGCCATCTGCAGTAAAGTGAATGTTACAAGTTT
>CAZNWO010000045.1:16790-20360 GCA_964576585.1 uncultured Puniceicoccaceae bacterium
ATGCCTCCCCCGGCAAGGACTACGCTGAAGACGCGCGGCCAGTGGTCGCGACCGTCGGTCCTGTTGATCTTAGGGGTGCGGCCGAACTCGGAAGACATCATGACCAAGGTGCTGTCGAGCAAACCTCTCTGGTCCAAGTCCGAGATCAAGGTGGCAAATCCTTTGTCGAGTTCAGGTCCCTGCCTTGTGAAACCATTCTTGATGTTTGCATGCATGTCCCAGCCGCCGTAGGTCATGGAAACGAAGCGAACTCCGGACTCCACGAGGCGACGAGCCAACAGCATCCTTTGCCCGGCGGTATTGCGCCCGTAGCGGTCCCGCAGCTTGGCGTCTTCCTTGTTGATGTCGAAAGCCTCGCGGGCTTCCTTCGAGCTAATCAGGCTGTAAGCGTCCTGGTAGAACTTGTCCATGGCGTTGAGCGCGTCGGACTTTTCCAGTTTGCGGAAGTGGTCGTCCACTTTGTCGAGCATGGACCTGCGTTTCAGGAAGCGTTCGTCCTCTATGCCCTTCGGCAGGGACAGGTCGCGAACCGAGAAATTGCTCGAGGCGGGGTCACCACCCAAGCCGAATGGCCCGTAGGAAGAGCTCAGGTATCCGCTGTTCGCGAATTGGTTGGGTACGTTTGGAACGCAAACGTAGGGTGGAAGGTTTTTTCGGGATCCGAACTCGTGGGAAACAACTGACCCAAGGCTGGGGTACTTGAGCGCAGGGCTAGGCTTGTAGCCCGTGAACATGTTGTGTGTGCCTCTTTCGTGAGCGGCTTCCCCATGGCTCATGGAACGGCAAACGGTGATTTTGTCCGCAATCTTGGCCGACTCCTTGAAGTATTCGCTGAAACGTTCCCCGGGAATCTTCGTCGGGATGGTCTTCAAGGGACCACGGTATTCCAACGGAGCATAAGGCTTCGGGTCCCAAGACTCTTGGTGAGCCATTCCTCCGGGCAAATAAATATGTATGACGGACTTTGCCACGCCTTCCTTGGACTCGTAGAACTTTTGGGCTCCATGCGCCTTGATCCTTAAAAATTCAGGAAGGCTCAAGCCTAGTCCGCCAATTAACCCGACGTGCATAAATTCACGTCGTGAAAAGTGACGTGGAAGGTCGCCGCATTTTGCTTCGTTTAAAGAAGAGTCTTGTTTGCTCATTGGTTGGAGATGAATGGTTTGTTGTCTAGTTTGAAATGAAATTCTAAGCCCTTTATCCTAAAAAAACGATCCCGATTCGCAAGTCGCTTTTCTTCTTCCTCGTGAATCTTTTTTTCTGAGTTGAGGATCTAGAAATGCAATCTAATGCAATATAACGCAATATAAAAATTAAATAAAAATAAAAATCAAAAAGAACTTGCAATGCAATATAATCCTCTTAGTTTCGTTTGAAACTTTTGGCCAAGGGTAAGACAGTCACCATCCGAGTATCGGAAGACACCTTTGATGAAATCAGAGATGTCTGTTCCTCCCTTGGAGAGGCCTACAACTTCAATCAGTTCGTCAACCACAGCCTCGGCGCAATCCTCGAGGTGATCAAGCATGACGGCGAGGAAGTGCCCATTCCCAAGTTCGCCATGATGGCTCGCTGGATGAAGGACTACGAGCCTGCTGCCTTCGACAAGAAGCTTTCAGGCAAAGGAGGTAAGCTAAAGTGAGCGCAGCTGCCTCGGAACCCAAGAAACGCCTTTTCTTCGGCTCTCGATCCCTAGGGAGGATGTGGTTTCCCTTCATTGTATTCCTTGCCTTCCTCACCGCCTTGTTGTCTCACGAGGAGCTGGTTTCTCGTTTTCTTGGAAACGCCTCCGTCGTTGCCCGCAACTCCTTCATTTACGGAGTCCAGATCGGCTTGTGGATCTCGGCGGCATTCTTGATCCAGCGCGGCATCACGACTTTTTTCTGGGACGGGCTGATACCCAACCTTACGGGCAGGCGAGTTCCAAGGCTGCCCAAGGACATCACGGGCATCATCGTGTTCTTCTTTTCGGGGGTGGGCGTCCTTGCCACCGTCTTCGACCAGTCCGTTACCGGAATTTGGGCCACCTCCAGCATCCTGAGCGTGGTGGTGGGTTTTGCCCTGCGGAACGTGATCCTGGACGTCTTCATCGGCTTGGCCATGCACGTCGAGCGCTCCTTTCGCATCGGGGACTGGGTGATGGTTCACCAGAACCGTCTGGAGACTCACATAGTGGGGCAGGTCATCGAGATCAACTGGCGGACCACCCGCCTCAGGACTACGAGCAACAACATGGTGGTCGTCCCGAACAGTCGGCTCGGCGAGACCATCCTGACCAATTACATGCAGCCCAAGCCGCATTTTCGACAGGACCTGCACTTCGTGATCGATTACTCGATTCCTCCCAATCGCGCCATTCGCATCCTTATGTCCGGCGTCAAGGCTCTTGCCGACGGGGAGAGAATCCTGGAGGATCCCGAGCCAGAGGTTCGTCTGGACGAGGCCACACTGGACGGCCAACGATACGAGGTTCGCTTCTTCATCCTGCCCGTCAACATTTCGCCAAACGAGTCGCGTCACATCGTCAACAAGAGCATAGTCGAGCACCTCGCCCGAGCCGGCGTCACTCCTTCCGCGAACCGCAACGAGGTATTCATCGCCAAGGATTCCGAGCCTCCCAGGCTGAATCTCGAGAATTCTGACGACAGGAACAGGATACTCAAGGAATCCGAGCTGCTTCGTGACCTTCCCGCTCCTGACCGCGACGAGCTCATCCGTTCCATGAAGCGTATGGACCTCGCTGTCGGCGACGTCCTCTACAGCCAAGGCTCGCGAGGGGAGAGCCTCTACCTTCTTGCCGAGGGTCTCCTTACCTCCCTGTTGGGTATCTCGGATGGGGAAGACGAGACCAAGGTGGAACAGTTCTGCAGCGGTCGACATTTCGGGGAGGACTCGCTCCTGTCCGGAAAGAGCCGTCCTTCCACCGTGATTGCCGTGACCGATTCCGTCGTCTTCGAAATCCCCGGCAAGCTCGTCATGGCTCTGGCATCCCGCAACGGCGAATTTCTCGCCATGCTGAACCGCAACGTGGCCCTAAGCGCCGAGCGCATCCACCGCAGCAAGAAGCGTGCAACCAAGCCGCGCAAGAAGTCTGCCGAAAGCAAGAAGAAGACCGCCGGCGTGACCAAGGCGATCCAGACCTTCTTCACCGATCTTTTCCCTTCAAACGAAACAGAAACCACAACTTCAAACAAACCAACACCACAAGAATCAGGATGAAAATCGACTACATCTTCCGTCGCATCCTACCCCAATCAACGCTCACGCTACTGGTCATCGCCCTTTCCCTCTCCCCGGCCATCGGACAACAGCCCGAAGCTCCCCCCGAGGAGCCCGAGCCCGAACTCGTCTCCAAGCGGCTTCGGCTCAGCTACGTGGATCCCACTCGCTGCACGCAGCTTCTCAAGCTGTACGGGGTAACCGTTGGTGCCGCAACCGCTCCCGTCGACGTAAAGAAGTTACCCGTGGTCGTCGCCCTTCCCGAGACCAAGTTCGCCGACAACATTCCCGACCACAAGACCTCTTTCCCCCGCACCGAGACCGATCCGCTCAACGAGCTCATGGTCTTCT
>CAZNWO010000045.1:20460-22282 GCA_964576585.1 uncultured Puniceicoccaceae bacterium
AAGACCTCTTTCCCCCGCACCGAGACCGATCCGCTCAACGAGCTCATGGTCTTCTACGATGCCAACAAACCCGAGCAATTCGGCAGGGTTCTGCGCTTCGTGCGAGAGCAAATCGACAGGCCCGCCCGAAAGATCATGATCGCGGCCATGGTTCTGGAAATCTCCTCCGAGGCCCTCAAGGAGCTTGGAGTCCAGTGGGACCTCAACAAGGATCGCCTCGGCTCGGGCAATTACGTCAACAAGCACTTCGACAGCGACACCCTCAAGATCGGCAACATCACGATTCCCTCCACCCCCGGGGTCAATCCGCAGCTCGACTTCGCGGCCAAGAACCTCTTCAGGGAGTTCAACACCCGGCTCAAGGCCCTCGTTACCGATGGCTCCGCCGAGGTTCTCTCCCGACCCAGCGTCCTCACCCTCGACAACCGCATGGCCTACATCAACGTCTCCGAGAAGATTCCCATCGCCAACGCAAAGTTCGCGGGCGTCAACCTCAGCACCGTCAGCTTCGTCGAGAAAACCGCCGGCATCGAGCTCGCCGTACGGCCACGCATCAACGAGGACGGCTCCGAGATCAGCCTTCAGGTAAACGCCTCCGTTTCCTCGAGGGTTCCCGGGGAGACCCTCACCATTCTCAACAAGGATGGCTCCGTCGTCGCCGAGGCGCCCACCCTGTCCGTCCGCGAGGTCAAGACCTACGCCCGAATCGCCAACGACACGCCGTTCATCATCGGCGGCTTGATCGCCAAGGATTCCACCGAGTCCGTCAGCCGCGTTCCCGTCCTCGGCAAGATCCCCGTCCTCGGCGCCCTCTTTCGCAGCAAGTCCGTCGGTGGGCTCAAGCGAGAGGTCATCATCGTCATCACCCCTTCGGTCCTCCCCGAGGAAAACGTCGTCAACAAGAGCATGCCCAAGGACGAGGACATCTTCGACAGCTTCGGCAACCGTCTCTTCCGCGACAACTACCGCATACGGGCAGAGGACACCTTCGACCTCCGCTACCTCACCGAGAACCGCGGCCTGCAGCGCCTTCAGGCCCTTGCCGACCGCATGGTGACCGACGACGCAAACCTCGCCGAAGTCTATCCCTATTCCAACTTCGCCTACGGGGCCGTCCCGGGCGAGGAAGCCCTCGTTCGGCGCCAGATCTACGAGGTGCTCAAGCGTCGCGACGACGCCAAGACCCTCGATGCCGCAAAGCTCATCTTCTTCCGCAAGGACGAGAACGTCGGCTCCGGCTTTCGCGTTCAATTCCTCTCCGATTACCTCAAGCAGGTGGCTCCCTTCGTGCTCACCAGGAACGGCGACGGCAGGGTGTTCGCCATGCGTTTTCGCCTTCGTCGCGACAGCCTCGGCGCCGCCGAGCTCCTCGAGGAACCCGTTCCCGAGACCGTCACCTTCTCCTGTCCCGACAAGGAGACCTGGCGCCGGCACCTCTGGTACCTCAACCAGCCGGGACCCAACGGCGAGGTACGCCACGTCATCCTCCTTCGCAACAAGGACGACCTCGACCGCCTCAAGTACGCCGTGCTCATGAAGAAAACCATCGACCTCAACACCGAGCGGCACATCCTCAAGCTCAAGAACTTCACCCGTGGTCGACTCCTCCGAATGCCCACCGTGCGGGAGGACGACGTCGAGCTCATCGACGCCGATGCCGCCGCCTGCTTCTTCCACTCCGAGCAATACTACGCCTCCCTGCAGGCAGCCCTTCAGCGAGACTACGATGCCCTCCGCGAGGCCATCACCGGAACCCCCTACGAGGAAGAACTGGAAAATCCCTGAATCGATACGCTTTTTCACTAGATCCGGGGAAGGCGCG
>CAZNWO010000046.1:0-10667 GCA_964576585.1 uncultured Puniceicoccaceae bacterium
GAAATGGCCCAATAAACGAAAGGGCCGAATTGATGTCTCCACACCATAAAGAAGGAAGGCGAATTTGAGAGCATCTCTTCAATTTACTTGCCGCAAGGATGAAGAAATATGGGTTTTAATTCTTACAATTTAGTGGAGAAGACCTGCTTTTTATGGTATTTTATTTAAAAATCGAAGATTCATATAGTGCTGACTTAAAACACCTTGCGAATCATATGTAAAAAAAGTTGCCTTTTGGACGTAATATTTTTGAATATTTGGCTAATAGATAGGCGAGAACTATCGATTGCCAATCGTTGAACCTAAAGAAAAAAATGTTGGAAAGGACACCCATGTGTGGGTGTTTTTGTCGTGTCCCCGCGCGCGGTCATGTTATATATTCGATAAACATGCCCAAATTTGACTTTAAAACGAAAATGAACCCAAGCATCGATTAAAGATGCCCGAAGTGTCATGAAAGAAAAGACAACCAATCACCTAATCCGAAACCTGAGCGCCATCTGCTCCTTCCTCATTGTCCTATCCGGACTTGAGGGAGCCTCGCCAATACCGGGATTAAGTCCCGTCGCTTGGTTCGACGCCAAGGACGCCTCGACCATTACGGGTTCGGCGCCAGTCACGGCTTGGAACGACAAGAGCGGTAACAACAGGCATGCCACGAAGACGGCATCGAATTCAGCTCCCGCGCTCAATGCGACGGGCGGACCGGGCAACAGCCCCGTGGTCCAGATTCGTCGGGCAGGCGGGGACGACTTCCTTGCCGTTGGCGGGTCGGGATTCATCGCAAGGGAACATTACTACGTCTTTCGAAGCACCGATGCCAACAACAGATTCAACTACTACGGAGGTGTTTTCGGACATACGTCAGGCAGGGGATCAAATTACCTCTGGCAGCACAACCAACCCTACTTCCACGGGAACCGTTATCCTGAATCCGTCGCCCAAAATGGTGGAAGCGTGATAAATTCGGGGAACCGCCAACTGAATAACGTCAATCAGTTCATGATTCTCCGTATCGTGGTCGACGCCACAAACCTGGGAGCGAAGACCAACTACAGGATCGGGGAGTGCGACAACTACAATGCTGACATCGACATTGGGGAGATCATTGCCTTTGACTCTATTATCTCCGCTGAGAAACGAGCCGAGGTCGAGGGATACCTTGCCCACAAGTGGGGACTGGCAAGTCTGCTCCCCAACTCTCACACCTTTAAAGGATATTCTCCATTGGACCTCGCTCCCGCAATCACCGCCCCGATTGCATCGGAAGAACCGGTCATCCCCGTCACCCTGACCTTCAAGAAGGAAGGTGCAAACACGGCGGTCACCGGATTCGCCGCCAACGACATCACCGTTACAAACGGCACCTTGAGCGATTTCGCGGGTTCCGGACACACCTACACCTTCAAGGTGACGGCTACCTCGGAACCCTCCACGGTTACGATTGCCATCGCCGACGCAGCCGCATCAGCAGGAGGAGAAAACTCCGCCGCGACCACCAAGACAATCGACCATTACCGGGGAGCCTCCTTCCTCTCCCTCAATCCGCTCGTCTGGTTCGACACCTCCATGCCGGGCGCCGTGGAGGGAACGAACCCGGTCACCAAGTGGAAGGACAAGAGCGGAAACGGCAGGCACGCCGTCCGCACCGCAAACAACTCCAACCCGAAGCTCAATGCCTCGAGTGGTCCCGGAGGCGGTCCGGTCGTGGAAATCCGCAGGTCCGGGGGCGACGACTTCCTCGCGGTAGGGGGAAGCTTCTTCGCAAGGGAACATTATTACGTCTTTCGTTCCGCGAACAACATCGACAGGTTCAGTTATTACGGCGGCGTACTCGGACACACCTCGGGAAGAGCCTCCAACTACCTCTGGCAGCACAACCAGAAATACTTCCACTCGAACCAATACCCGGAGGGAGTCCAACGAGACGGGGGAGCCTACGTCAATTCGGGTAACCGCAACCTTGGCAACGGCGTAAACAATTTCATGATCCTCCGCGTCAGGCTGAATGGCGGATCCACCAGCCCCAAGAACAACTACAGGATCGGAGAGTGCGACAACTACAATTCGGACTTAGACATTGCGGAAGTCCTCGCCTTTCAGGACGCCCTCTCGGACCAAGATCGCATCAAGCTCGAGGGTTACCTCGCCCACAAGTGGGGGCTTGCCTCGAAACTGCCCTCCGACCACACCTACAAGCTGGCATCTCCACTGGACTTGGCCCCCATTTTCGTCGGAGCGAAGAAGACCTCCAAGCTCAAGGACAATTACAACGTAACCTTCTACAAATCCGGCGCCGTGCAAGCGGTCGACGGCTTCGAGCAGTCCGACCTGACCGTATCGGGAGTCAGCGTATCCAACTTCACCAAGGTGGCCGACGGCAACTACAGCTTCACGCTCACCCACAATTCCTGGCCCGGGCAAGCCACGCTTGCGATCGCCGCAGGAGCCGCAACCGGCGGGGGCAAGGAGTCCGCATCCCTGAACGAGACCATCGACTTCGTGGAAGGCGGGGTAACCCGCCAGAACAACCTGCTCGCCCACTGGAAGTTCGACGAGAGCAGCGGGGGCAAGGCATTCGACTCCAGCCCCAAGGGCAACCACATAAACAGCATAGGCGGCGGAACGCGCACAACGGGTAAGTTCGGCGGGGCACTCAATTATAATGCAGGCTCGACTGCTCTGCCATTGGCGGCCCACCCCGTGCCTTCCGGTACGGAATTTACGTTCTCCATGTGGCTTCACGGGGATCAGTCCAAGCTTCCCGGCAAAAGCACCTACCTAATCGAGGCTTGCCGAGGGGGCAGCCGCATAACCAACGTGCACGGTCCCTGGAGCAACAGGTACATGTATTGGGACGTCGGCAACGGCGGACACGACCGCATAAACAAGAGACCTTCCGACTACAACCAAAACCCCAACAGCCTGTGGGGACAGTGGAACTACTGGACCTTCATCCACAACCGCATCTCGGGGAACATGAAAATGTACGTAAACGGGGCCTTGTTCCATTCCGGAACCAATAAGAAGAAGGTTTTGGGCGTGCCCGACAGGTGGTACCTCGGAGCCAACCGGAACGGCAATGGCGGTTGGTGGTACGGGAAGGTGGACGACCTGAGAATCTACGACGTCGAACTCAGCGTCGACGAAATCGGCGAGGTCTATGCAGGCGACTTCCTCGACCAAATGTCCACCTTCGTCTCCACCGACGATCCCGGCAAGCGCATCCAGACCATCACCGTAAACTTCAAGATTGGCGACAACAACGCCAGCGTTGTGGGCTTTTCGGCCTCAGACTTGAACGTAACGGGCGGCACCGTGAGCAACTTCGATGGTTCGGGAGCCAACTACAGCTTCAAGATCACCCCGACGGTTTATCCAAGCACGGTGACCGTAAAAATCCCCCGACGCAGCACCGAGACCACAAACGGCGAATACTGCAACCTCGAAAGCGTCACGACACTTCCCTTCAAGCTTCCCGGTCTTCGCAACGACACGCACAGCGGCATGTTGCTCTGGCTGGACGGAAACGAAATCACCGACGTCGAGGTCGATCCCGACAACCCAAAACAGATCAATTCCTGGCCCGACGCATCGGGTGAAGGAAACGACATGGGCAAGGCTTGGGGCGATGGTCCTCACCTTGTGGAAGGTCCCAACGGCAATCAAGTCGTGAAGTACAGCAACGACCGCACCTTCACATCCACCAACTTCGAGAGCACCCTTCGCCCCGAGGGATACACCGTATTCGCCGTTTCCCGCTACACGGGCGGCGATTGGGAACGCGTCATCACCTCGAACAGGAACTGGCTCTTCGGACACCACGGAAACTACACCGGCCGTTGGTATGCCGATGGCTGGGTCACGAGCTCGGGCACTAGAAACGACACCGAATTCCACGTCTTCGTAGGATCTCACGAACCCGCAAAGACCTACAACCTGGACGCCGACGGCAATAAGATTGCACCCAAGGCCTGGTACTGGATTGACGGCGCCTCCAAGGTAGACGGAGGGACAGGATCCAACGACGAATGGAACACCCCTAGGCAAATCCACTTCGGCGCCTACTACAGCAACGGCGAATCCTCCAATTGCGAGGTGGCCGAATTCATGCTATTCAAGGGCCAACTTCTGGAGGCGGATCGTCTGAAGGTGGAGGGATACCTAGCCCAGAAATGGGGCATAAACCTTCCCAGTGGGCACCCTTATATGGGAGACGACCCGTATGCGAATCCGATCGCCCCCAAGATCACCCAACGTAAATTCTACGCGAACGTCGGCCTGAACAACAACCACTACGTCATCGAGGCAAGCGGCAACCCGAACTGGTACGGGCTCTACCAAGGTCCCAACTGGCTTTCCGTGGACGCATCCACGGGCAGGCTAAGCGGAACACCTACCTCCGCCGGTTCCGCCAGCGTCACCCTGATCGCCTCCAACGCCGATGGGCTCTCGGGTGTCTGGAAGACCAACATCAAGATCATGAATAAGCCCGTGATAGCCGACGACGACGCTTCCGAAATCGGCCTCTACGGCGCCGACGTTTCCGGAACCGTGACGGACGACGGTGGGGACGCGAGAGGCGTCGACGTCTGGGCTTTTTACGGGCTCACCGACGCTGCCGGCAATCCCGGAGCATGGGACAAGAAAATGTACGTCGGAACCTTTGAAAAAGACGCCGCATTCCGGGGCAGACTTTCGGGACTCTTCATCGGCAAAAAGTACTACTATCGCCTGGCCGGCCGAAACAACAACGGCCTCGGCGCCTACGCCTGGACGGCAACGAAGAACTTCAACACCCTCTCCAGCCTTTCGCCCCCGCAATTGGGCGACTTGAACGCCACCACCAGCTACTTGACCGCCACCTTGGGAGGAGAATTGACCTCGACCGGGGGAGAATACCCCAACGTCAAGATCTTCTGGGGCGACGAGGATGCGGGCCAAGTATTGGGCGTGGACAAGTTCGACAACGCCAAATGGGACAACGTCATCGATTTCGGCACCAAGGGGGTTGGAAAGTTCTCGGCCGACGTCGCCGGGTTGACACAGCCCAAGGTCTATTTCTTCAGGGCTTATGCAATTAGCTCCGGTGGAGAGTCTTGGTCCCCTCTCGCCAAGCTGTTCGCAGCCAAGATCGGGCCATTGAAGCAGGACAAGCTCGTCGCTTGGTTCCCCTTCGACGAGCCCGCCGGCGAAAGCGAGAAGATCACCGACCCGATCAACGGATGGACGGGTACCTTCGGCGGAAACGCCAACAACAAGCCGGAAATCATTGCAGACTCGAACGTATCTCACCCAAGCGTCATCAAGTTTACCCAACGCGAGTGGGTTCGAACCGATGCCAAACCCAGCGACATGGGCGTGGACGGCAGCAAGCCTCGTACCGTCGCCTTATGGATGTACGTTGAAAACGGCCAGAGGAACGAGGCGGGACTCTATTCCTTCGGCACCAAGGCCTGTAATGGAGGAACCAATAATCTTTGGGGGCTCCGCTCCTTCTGGGACGGCCCCTACCGCAAGCTGCGAGCCCAGCACTGGTGCTGGGATCCCGAAATTTATTTCGCCAAGGGCTTCCGCGATCGCTGGAGCCACATATGCCACATCTACACGGGCACCCACATTCAAATCTACGTGGACGGCGTACAACTCTACAATTGGAGCCGGAGCCAGATCAGCACGGGGAACGACCAGTCCATTTCGCTGGGAGAATGGCGCAATGAAACCAACGACAACCGAACCTTCAAGGGCAAGATGGACGACTTCCGTGTCTACAACATCGCCCTGACCCAAGACCAAGTAGACGCCGTCTACAACAATGGATTGGGCGAAGACCTGTCGGAGGTTAAAATCACCAGTCCCCTGACTGTGAACGCGAACCTCAACCAAGCGTTCACCTACACCATCACCACCGACAACCCCGATGCCCTCCGCGACGCCTACGGAATGCCTCCCGGCCTGAGCATCAACACCACGACGGGGGTAATTTCGGGCACCCCGACCGTTGGCGGCACCTACAAGACCACCATCATCGCGCAGACCACCAAGGCATACTCCTTGGAGACCTTGACCATCAACCTACCGACTTCCGCGCCCTTGATCACCCTCAATAACGCTACCGGAGTCTATGCCAAGAGCGGAAAGCTCAGCGGCACCGTCAACTTTACCGGTGGGGCCGCCCCCGCCATAATCATCGTTTGGGGTGAAACGGATGAAGGAACCGATGATCACGAGGATTGGGACGACTTTGCCACGCTTGGAAACAAGAACGTCGGCCCATTCTCGAAAACGGTTACCGGACTCAGCAAAAGCAGCAAATACTACTTTAGGGTAAAGGCCACCAATTCAGGAGGCACCACTTGGTCCGGGGTGAAGGACTTCACCACCTTGGCGCAGGCGGTCAAACCCGTCTTGGGCAACATCAACATGGTCACCAACATCACTGCCGACTCCGCCGTGCTGAACACGGGAATGGAGGCAACCGGCGGCGACACCACCACGGGCAAGTTCTACTGGGGCACGACCGACGGTGGAACCAACCCGGCATCCTGGCAGAACACGGAAAACCTCGGGCAAGTTCTCCCCGGCGTGGTAAGCGCCGTGCTGGACGGCAACATCGGCGGTCCAAACGTTTACTTCGTGCGGACTGCGTTCACCAATGCCAAGGGAACGACATGGACACCCGAGAGCCTGATATTCACTGCCCAAGCAAAGCCGCTCGACGCTCCCGGCCTGATCGCCGGTGGACTGACCGGCAACATGAGCTTCGACGACAACCCGGGAGACCTCGACAGCCAGACCTCGAACTCCGGGGCCACCGAGGGTATCGATCCACTCGGGCCGACCATGTCCGAAAGCAAGAACAAGCCACCCTGGAAAGACAACTTCACCGTGGTCTACACGGGTCAAGTCTTTGACGACGATGGGTTGATATCCTTCCAAGAAGACATCGACGACAAGGCTTGGCTCAAGGTAAACGGGGAAATCATCCTCAACGACAGCGGCTGGAACCGCGAAACCAAGGTAACCAAGAACTTTGGCACGGGCGGCTGGCTCGACTTCGAGCTTCGCTTGTCCAACGGCGGCGGTGGAGCGGGCAGAGCCCAAAAGCCAACCGGCTTCGGTTACGACCCCGATGGAGGCAACTCATGGGTGCTTCCACGCAACGAGGATGCGGAAACCGCCAGCCTCTTCCGTTACGGAACCATCGACGTCACCCCTTACATTACCAGTCCCGAGATTGCCGCAGCAGGCTTGAGCAAGCCGTTCCGCTATCAGGTTCGGGCTTCAAACAACCCCCTGAGCTTCAATGCATTCGGGAAACCTGCATGGCTGAACGTCAACACCAGCACGGGTCTAATGACCGGCACGCCAAATGCGGAGGGCTCCTTCACCTTCAAGCTTGCGGCTTACACCGCCTATGCCGCTGCCGTGCGCGACGTCACCATAAAAGTGGTGGATCTGAGCGACTGGCAGTACTCGATGCCCATAACGCTCAATTACACGGGCAACGAGAACCTCTATGGATTCCCCGCGAATTTCAAGCTCAGCGAGGACAGGGCACCCGGATTCAGGTACTCGCAGGTAGCCTCGCCCAACGGACGAGACCTCCGCTTCACCGACGAAGCGGGCGGCACCCTCCTGCCCTACCAGATCGACGATTGGCAACAGGGAGGCGAATCCAGGATCTGGATCAAGGTTCCCAAGATCGGCACGCTCAAGACCTACACGGGGACACCCATCACGCGTCCGGACGACCTCCTCGCCTACTGGAACTTGGACGAAGGCTCGGGCAACAAGGCGGGCGACCGAAGCGGCAGGGACAACAACGCCTCCTGGACGGGTGGCGGAAGTCCGGGTTGGGTGAACGGCAAATTCGGCAAGGGCATCAGCTTCAATTCCGCCGGACGCATGGAAACGAACTCTAAGTTCAAGGGAACCTCGGGCAAGGTTGCCGCCTTCACGGTTTCGGCTTGGGCCAAGCTCAACTCCCATGGCACCAACAACTCGGGCGACGGGGCCATCCTCTCGAACAACGTCAACAATTCCAACACCGTCCTGCTTTGGTGGGATTGGAATGCCAACGGCAACGGGAAACAGTCCTACGTATTCAATGGCTCCAGAACCAACCAAGGATCCAACCGGGTAAAGGGCCAAACCCGACCTGTAAACGCCGGAGAATGGCATCACGTAGCGGGGGTATTCGCGGGCAAGTCTCGCAAGCTGTTCGTAAACGGCAGCTTGAACGCCAGTCTGTCCAACGCATCCAACAGCGACCTCAACCTCCACAACAACAAGATGTCCATCGGTTACTGGACAGGCAGTGGAAACGACATGCGCTTCGAAGGCGTGATCGACGACGTCCGCTTCTACAAGGGAGCTCTTTCCAACGACGAAGTTTCCGCCATTTACGGTGGCGGCAACGGCGACTTCGGCGATCCGAACGATCCCGTGACCGCCTCCCAGGGAGCCAAGCTCTTTATGCTGTGGGGCAACCCGGAGGAAGCGACCGCATTCCCGACCTACGTAACGAACGGTTCCACCTGGTCCGATTATATCGGTCGCTGGAGCATGGACGACACCCAAGGCGACAAGATCATAGACTCCTCCAACAAGGGTAACCATGCCGTCAAGATCAACGCCAACGTCGAGCCCGCTCCCCTCGGAATCCTGGGAGGAGCCCAAGACTGGAAGAACGGCAATGGCGACGGCGCCATCGTACCGCCCTCCGATAACCTCGACAAACTCGGTTCCGTCTTCACTGCCTCCATGTGGCTCAAGTACGAGGGCAACGCCGTAACCTCGGGCAACACAAACGACATCAACTACCATCGCATCCTCTCCTCCAAGAACTGGTGGAACGAAAACCGCGGCTTCGAGCTGATGGTTCGGGACAACCACGACAAGAGAGTCCATGGACGCGGGGCCCCGAACAATCCCAACTTCAACAACGACATCGTAAACAGCTGGAAAGCCTCCGAATGGGAGTTCATCACCATTATCTTCGACGGTCAGGAAGGCAAGGTCTACGGCTACAACGACGGCGTCGAGAAATTCAACCGCACCGTGTCGGCGCCCGGCAACATGGACAGAGGGCTCGGAATCGGCATTACGACCGACTTGGGCGACCATACTTGGGACGGCAAGATGGACGAATTGCGCATAGCGCCGATCCACCGCTCGGCCGAATGGATAAAGTTCGCCTACGAGAACCAGCAGTGGAATACGGACATCTTCGACTTTGGCACTGTGGACGGGCCTCCCTTCTTCGGGGACTTCACCGCAGTGTACGGTAAGAAGGGCAAGGCTATGAACTTCAGCCTGCCCACCTTCGGTACGGTCGAGAACCGAACCGCCGTAGGTCTTCCCGCAGGACTGAGCTTCAACGTGGCAAACGGTGAAATCTCGGGGACACCGGTCGGCGGTGGCTCCTCGGACGTCACCATCACCGTTTCAGGCAAGGGAGTAACCACCTCCAAGATCGTGCCCGTTAAGATCGTGGACCTCGATCTCTTCGCCTACAAGGTGGAGGCAACGCTCTCGGGCTACGCCGGATCGGAAGAACTGGCCGACTTCCCCGTGCTTGTCCGCCTCGACAACGCCGATATCAACGGATTCTCCTACTACAGCTTCCTCAACAAGAACCAAGACGGGGACAGCACCGGGTTCGATCTTCGCGTATACGACGACGACGGCCGCGAACTGGAGTACGAAATAGAGAACTGGAACCCGGGCGCCACTTCCGAAGTCTGGGTCAAGGTTCCCAAGGTAACCAACTCCACTAAGCTGACCATCGCTTGGGCGAACCCCGCCGAGACCGACATGGAACCCTATACCTATGAAGGCACGACTTGGACCAACCGCTATTCCGCCGTGTGGCACATGAAAAATGCCGTCGGGGGCAAGCAGCTCGATTCGGCCCTCTACAAGAACCACGGTACCGACAATGGCTTCGTGGAAGGAGATTCCACCACGCCAATGGTCGGTCCATTCAGGGACCAAGGGCCCGATTCCACCGGCGCTATGTCCGCTCCCTCTGGCAACCTGAACGCTGTTCAGAGCGAGAACTACACCCTTTCCGGCTGGACCAAGCGAAAGACCCCTCCCGGCATGATGAAGAATGCTTTACTTGCTCGCGGTTGGGACACTTGGATTCCCTCCAACGGCAACGACACCTACTTCAACACGTGGAACAAACTGCTCTCCACCAGGTCCGACTTCTCCGGCCAACGCATCTGGACCAACGAGGACATCCAACTGGTCGGCGACGCCGATTTCATGGGGGCGGGTATTGGAATCACTCACGTAGACTGGTACATGTCCTTGTTCCTCACCACCTTCGTCGTCCCCGAGAACGGCAACTACCAGATCAAGATGGATTGGAAGGACGACCGGGCCGTCTTCTGGATGGACATGAACAGGAACAACCGCTTCGACAATGGCGAAAAGAAGGGCGGCAACAGCAACTTCACCGCAAGCTTGAACAACCTGCAGAAGGGTCACAAATACCTCATGGCCTTCATGCACGGCGAAGGCGGAGGCGGTTCCAACATCAGGCCTTGGATCAAGACGCCCACCCTTTCGAGCTTCACTGCCATCAACCCCGCCGATCCCGCTCAGGACGGTTTTTGGAACCTCGATCCCGCCTCGCCTTGGGGTGAGGTGGTTGC
>CAZNWO010000046.1:10767-11931 GCA_964576585.1 uncultured Puniceicoccaceae bacterium
TCCTCGCAGGCTTCCTTCGACGAAGTCCGGGCCGCCGACATAGCTCGTTCCGCCGACTGGATCAAGGCCACCTACGACAACCAGAAGCAGAATTCGAACTTCGTTACCTTCGGCAACGTAACCGGTCCTCCGATCATCTCCAGCAACCTCAAGGACACCGCCACCGCAAAGCAGGACTACACCTACACCATGACTGCGACCGGCGGCCCGACCGGCTTCAATGCAAACTTCCTGCCCGATGGCCTCGAGATGCAGGTGGACGGAGACTACAATCCCACGGGAGTCATCTCCGGAAAGCCTCTCCGCGCCGGCGTATACGGCATCAACCTCCAGTTCGCGTATAACGACGGATCTCTCTTGGGGAACAACGACCCCAACGCCTCGGCGCCCGACTACGGCAGCGGTGACGCCAGCAACCCATTTCCCGAGCCCTTGGTGCTCGAGCTAACCGTCGAGGCCACCCCGCCCGTGGTCAAGACCCTTGCCGCCGCCAACATAGGAGCCACCATTGCCGACGCCAAGGGATTAGTCGATGACGACGGCGGATCCTACGTTCGCATCGACGTCTACTACGGTCAAACCGACGGCGGCACCGATGCTTCCGCCTGGGACGACGTCATGCAGACGGGCAACCATTCAGGCTCCTTCACTATCGGTCTCTCCAACTTGGCGCCCGCCAAGACCTACCACTATCGCTTCATGTGCTTCGGCGAGGGTGCCCCGGCCGGCGTCTGGTCGGACAGCAGCAAGAATTTCGAGACCGCTGCTTCCGTAACGCCTGTGGTCGGCAACAAGCCCACATCCAACATCACCAGCGTGGGAAGCCTCTTCTCCGCCAACCTCAACAGCGACGTCGTATACGTGGGCGAAGGCACCGTGGGCAACGGACAGCCCCCCTACTTCACCAAGGACACCTTCGATGGACTCATCCTCTGGCTGGATGCAAACGATTCCGGTACCGTCTCCAAGAACGTGGAGACCGATCCATACGTCGGTCCCGAGGTAACCCGCTACAACGACCTCATCGCATACTTCACCTTCGACGAGGGCGAGGGCCTTGCATCCGCGGACATCTCGGGTGGTGGCTACAACGGCAAGATGATCGACGGCGCCAAGTTCTCCACCGGCACCAAGAAGTTCGGCGGGGCCGCCATGCAGATGCCC
>CAZNWO010000046.1:12031-22245 GCA_964576585.1 uncultured Puniceicoccaceae bacterium
TTCCGTGATTCGGGCTGGGACCTCAAGAGCGCCGACACCACAAGCGGATGGCACCATATCGTGGCAGTGTCGGACGGTTCCGCCAACAAGACCTTCATCTACTACGACGGCGCCCTCAAGGGCAACACGGACAGGGCCACGGGGGAAACCATCTACACCGTGGGCAACCACAGGGACGGCAACCAGCGCTTCGCCGAGTTCATCGACGACGCCCGCGTCTACGCAGGCGCCCTGACCCAAGCCGAAGTCACCGCCATCTACGGCAGCGGCAACGGCGACTTCGGTGATCCCGTGACAGGCACGATCGTGGTCGAGGATCCGGGCAACAACGGTCCCGTCCTCTTCTGGGGAGACAAGTCCGGCAAGGGCAACCACGCCAACTCCACCAACTTGGGAACGTCCGGCAAGGAACCGCATCTCAAGACCAACCAGCAGAACGGCTTGCCCGCCATTCACTTCAACAACGACTACCTCGCCCTCACCAACGACGACAGCGACTCCTTCGACTCGCTCGAGAGCCTCACCCTCTTCGTGGTTGCCAAAGGCGACGGCAACCCCGGCACCTGGCGTCCCGTGATCTCCAAGCGCGGAGACGGCGGGCAAGGCTGGCAGTTCCGCACACGAGGCGGAGACAACCGCATGACCATGACCATGCGAGGCACCTCCGGCACCGACGATCCCGCCGCCGGCACCTACGTCAACCAAAAGGACGGCAAGTACCACGTCTGGTCCGTTCGCTACAACGGGGTGAAACGCATGCAAAAAGGTGATGGTCGCACCGAGTATAATTTTGATGACACCGGAGCCATCGTGCCCGCCACCGATCGACGCGTAACCCTCGGGGCTCGTCACAACGGCACCACCAGCTTCAACCAGAACGGCAAATGGTACATCGGCGAGGTGCTCTTCTACGACAAGGCTCTTTCCGATGGAGGCGTCGAAAAGGTAGAGGGCATGCTGGCCAACAAATGGGGATTGACCTATGCCAACAGCAACCACCCTTGGAAGGACAAGGTCGTCGACTTCAGCGACCAAAGCGCAGGGGTCGAGGTCTCGATCTACTGGGGCCTGAACGACGGCGGGGAAGTCGCCGGAGCATGGGGCAACAAAATCGACGTGGGCAAGATCTACGACGTGATAACCTATGAGAACGACGTAAAGCTATCCGGCTTCCAGATGCGCCCCAACGACAACTACTTCAAGTTCGAGGACGGCGGCGGCTTGCTGAGCATGACCCCGGGTGGATCGAAATTACTGGGTGCCGGTCCGGGCAACCGCGGCTACGACTTCAACAGCGACAACGACTGGAAGAACTTCGGGCACGGTGTATCCGGCAACGACAACTACATGACGCTCTTCCAAGCCTACTTCACCGCCAAGGTATCCGGAGCCTACGAGTTCGGCATCCAAAGAAACGACGACCGCGGCTGCATGTGGATCGACCTCGACCAAAACGGCGTCTTCTCCCGCAGCGGTGCAAATGGAGACGAGCTAATCGGAGCAAGGGCGGGTTGGAACCATTGGGGAAGCAACCAATACAAGACCGTAAACCTGACGGGCGGAGAATCCTATTACTTTGCCTCCGCCCATGGTGAATACGGGGGCGGCTCACAACAGGAAGGCACCGTCAAGTGCCCGGCCGGCGGCGGTCCCACCAGCCGAGTCATGATCAAGCCGAAGGACGCAGCCCAGGAAGGTCTCTGGTCCTACATGGAACTCTCCAACGGCCAACCGGTCGGCACCCAGATCGATCAGAGCAAGCTTCTGGAAAACCTCGTCAAGAACACCACCTACCACTACCGAGTATTCGGCACCAACACCAAGGGCTCCGACTGGGCCGACGTCACCGACACCTTCGTGACCGAGAACAAGCTGGAACTGAACTTCGGTACCCTCACCTTCGACACCACGGTTCCAAATTGGACCCACAGCTCGGGCCGAGCGGGAACCGGAACCATCGTGGAAGACACCTGGACCTCGACCTTGGGCGACACCATAGGGTTCAAGAAGGCGGTCTACAAGTTCGACACGATCAACCTATCCGGAAACCTGCAAGTAGTCCTAACGGGCAGCAATCCCCTCTCCCTCCAGACCGAGAATAACGGTGAGATCGAGATTCACGTCGACCTCAACGCCTCGGGCGGCATGGGTTCGGGCGCAGGCTATATCGCCCAAAACAACCCGCCTGCATCGCACAACGGCTACGCTCTCGGGGTCGCCGGCGGCGGCGCAGGCGTACTCGGCGGCGGCAGCGGCGGCGATGCAATCGCCCAGAGCAATCAAGGTCGCGCCGGCGGCGAACCAACCAGCCTAGGCGCCACCACCAACGTGAACGGCGGTGGCGGCTGGTCGGGCAACGTAACACAGTACTACCAATACCGACGCGTCGGCGGCGGCGGTTCCTACGCGGGAGCCGGCACCGCAGGCCACATTAATGCCAACGAAACCGCCGTGCCGGGCCTCACCTACGGCGACCGCAAGCTGGACGCCCTACTCGGTGGTTCGGGCGGTACCGGCGGAAGCGGAGACTATTACCAACAATTCAGAGGTTCGGGTTCGGGCGCCGGCGGTGGAGGCGCCATCGAGATCGTGGCCGACGGCAACGGGTCCGTCCTCATTGGCGAAGGCGTCAAGATTCTTGCCGACGGCGGCGACATCTATGTGTCACCCAATGCCGTGGGGAATTACAATAAGGGCGGCAACGGCGGGGCCGGCTCAGGCGGCGCCATCCGCATCGAGGGCCAGAACATCACCAACCTCGGCTTCCTTTCCGTAACGGGCGGAAACCGCGCCCACGACACCTACGGCGGCTCGGGCGGCGCGGGTCGCATAGCCCTGATTTCCAGAAACGCATTGGTTTCCGGCCAATACGACATCTCGGGCGGAAAGAACAAGGACAACGACACCGTGGTCGGGGGTGACGGAACGCTCTACGTCGAGTCCGCCGTGAGCGGCATCACGGCCTTGGAGGCAGTCACCGGATCCATCATGATCGACACCTCGGCAGGCACCCTCACCTACGTGGACGCTCAAGGCAACACCGGCTTGGCCTTCGGTAACCTAGAGGACAAGATCTTCACCGCAGGCGGACAAGACTACTCCTACACCACCTGCAGCTTCACCTTCGACCGCATCAACATCGGAAGCTCCGTGATCGTCCAGGTACAAGGAGTCAACAGCCTTTCGCTCTCTACTCGCAACCACGGGGACGTCACCATCGAGGCCGACATCGACATGAACGGTAAGGCCGACGGCACGGCCGGACCCGGCGGATGGAAAGGCGGAAGCGACAATTCCGCAGGCGAAGGCCCCGGAGCCGGAAAGGACACGGGCACAGGCGCAGGCGGTTCCTACGGTGGCCCCGGCACGGGCGACAACGTACCGGTTACCTACGGCGACTACGACCTCAATTCCAGCGTGGGCGGATCGGGAGGATCCGACGGAGGCGCAGGAGGTGGCGGCGCCCTCAGTATCACGGCCTTCGGTACGGGCAAGTTGACCATCGGCGAGAACTCGACCATTTCAGTCAACGGTGGAGCATCCGGCTCCAAGGGCTCGGGCTCCGGCGGGGCCATCCGCATAGAGGCGGGCGAAATCATCAACAACGGCGAGCTTCACGCCAAGGGTGGCTCAACAGGCCAAGCCGGCGGCGGCGGCAGGATCGCCCTGCTCACCGAAAAGGCAGTCGTATTCGGCGACATCCAAGTCGGCAACGGTTCGATCGGCGTCATAGGAGACATGGGTGAAAAGACCCTGGACTACGACGTCGGCAAGCTGTACGTCGACACGTCGAGCGCCTCTTGGTACCACATGGGCGGCAAGCACGGCCAAGGCCAACTGGTCACGGGCTACAACTTCAACGGCAAATGGATAGACGCCGCGGTATTCTCCTTTGAAAAGGTAGACCTCGGGCCGGACGTCGAGGTAATCGTCACGGGAACCAAGGCTCTCGTAATCAAGGAAACCAATGGTTCCGGCATCACCATCAAGACGAATGTCCAGAACGACCTCGTCGACTCGGGCATCTCCTTCGAGACCGATGGCCAAGTGATCCTCGGCAGAGACGATGCGACGACAGCCACCTTCTCCGCCAACGGAGACGGCGGAACCCTACAGATTCGGGGTTCAGGCATAATCAACAAGGGAGCCTTGGAAGCCAAAGGCAACGGTGGGCGCGTGATTCTCGCCTACATCACCGCCTTCGTGGGCGACGACGGAACAATCGACGCCGGGGAAACCATTCACCTTACCAAGCCCTCCATCTACGGTGTGCTGGACGTAAACGCGACCTACCTCGTGCGCACCCCTCAGCCGAACGAGGAAGACCTAGTCGCCTGGTTCCGCTTCGAGGAAGGCTCCGGAGCCGAAACGTTCTCCGATGTCGGCGGCTACAGGGGCGCCTTCACCGGTATGAGCGGAAACACGCCCGAATTCGTCGACGGCAAGTTCGGCAAAGCGGTCAAGTTCATGCACAACGACTACATAATGGCCAACGCAAGGCCATCCCAACTGAACATCGACAAGAACAAGCCGCGCACGGTTGCCTTCTGGTTCAAGACCTACAACGGGCAGAACAACGTCAACGAATCGGGCCTCTACATGATTGGAGATTCCACCTGCGACAACGGACAGAACAACATGTGGGCCCTTCGCGGTGCAGGCAACGACGGCTACAAGAGGCTGTATTCGCAGCACTGGTGCTGGGATCCGCGCACGAACCAATACAGTGGCGGGTACAAGGACAAGTGGGTGCACGTAGCGCACATGTACTCGGGACCCGACGCGGGTTCAAAGGTCGAGGTTTACTTCGACGGCTCACTGAATGCCAGCTGGACACGTACCCAGATCTACACCACGGAAGACAGGGGACTAAATTCCCAGCTGAGGATTGGAATGTTCGGTGACTGGAACCACATACGCAGGACCTTCAAGGGCGAGATCGACGACTTCAGGATCTACGACATCGCCCTTCCTCCCGAGACTATCTCCGGCATCTACAACGACGGCGACGGCGACGGCGCCGTACCTCCCCAGACCGCGTACCAGATCCAGGCCACCAACAATGCGGACAACTACGAGGCAACCGGCCTGCCCGCGGGCCTCATGCTGGACGAACGCACGGGCAAGATCGCCGGAGCCACTGCAGCTGTCGGCGTACACACCGTCACCATCAAGGCGGGCAACTTCCTTGGTTTCAGTCAGGAGCAAACGCTCACCATTCGGGTGAAGCCAATTGCCCCGACCTTCTCGGACGAGGCGGACGACTTCAACTCTTCCGGCGTCTTGGGTAATTCCGCTGCCGTCAACTTCAAGCTGCTCGACGTCGGTGGAGAGGACGCCAACGTAACCGTGTTCTACGGTTCCGCCGACAAAGGCACGACCGCCGGTGACTGGGACGCCAACTACACCATGTCCACCTTGCAAACGGCCGGCATAAAGTCCGCTTCGCTCACGGGATTGTCCCTCGGCACCAACTACAAGCTACGTGTCCGAGCCAAGAACTCCGAGGGCGAATCCTGGACGAGCAACTTCATCACCTTCACCACCTCGAACACCTTGCTTCCCCCGGTCGTCGCGGTGTACGATGCCAACGCATCCACCTTCACGACCACGGGAGCAACCTTGATCGGTCGCCTCCAGTCCCACGATGGATCGGACGCCCCCACCGTGACCCTCTACTACGGGGTGAACGACCAAGGCAAAACCGCCTCGGGCTGGGACGGCAACGTGAACGTGGGCGCAGTCAACGCGGGAGCGGACTTCTCCAAGGCGGTCACGGGACTCGACGGCGGCACGCAGTTCTTCTACCGGGCCAAGGCGGAAAATAACGCCGGCTCCTCCTTCTCGGGCACGGCGGGCACGTTCGTAACGATCGGCAAGCCCAACGTGGTCACGGCTCCCACCACCGACGTATCGCCCACCGGGGGCACGGTGAACGCCAAGATCCTCGGAACAGGCGGAGTCACCCTTGCAGTGACAGGCAAATGGCAGGCCAACACCCTGCCCGGCTTGGCGATGTGGTTCGACGCATCCGCCATCGAAGGCGTTGCCAACGGCGCCAAGGTCACCAGCTGGCTGGATATGTCCGGCAATGGCCGCCACATGAACAACGTCCATCACGATCCAGTCTGGCGAGCCTCCGAGTCCACCTTGAACAACAAGCCCATCGTGGACTTCAAGGACGAAGCCGACCGGATGTGGACCAGCTACAACATGCGCGGCGGCGACGTGGGAACATGGAGAGCCGGCGGATACACCGCAATCGGTCTATCACGCTATAGCGGCAACGTGAACAGCGGCCAGAGCGAGCGGGTAATCAGCTCCAACGGGGGCAACTGGCTCTTCGGCCATCACGGTCGCCTCTGCCACCGTTTCTACTTCGACGGTTGGGTATGGAGCGGCGATGGAGCCAAGGACACCAACTGGCGCCTCTACATCGCCGTCCACCAAGGTACGAGCACAGATCCCGACCCCGCTTGCGACATCTACGTCAACGGCGAGCAAAAGCTAGCCGGCAACAAGGCCTCCAACAACAGTTGGTTCATGCCTTCGCGCCTCGAGTTCGGAGCATACAACAACAACGGCGAGAATTCCAAGTGTCAGGTCGCCGAGTTCATGATGTTCCACGGCCAGCTCTCGAACCAGGATCGCGAATTGGTCGAGGGCTTCCTCGCCAACAAGTACGGACTGACCCTCCCCGCAAACCATCCCATGAAGGATGCCGGCAACCCACTCGACACCACCATTGAAATCGGGGGCGACAAGGCCACGGTCAAGCTCTACTGGGGTGACGAGGACGGCGGAACCAACCCGAACGGGTGGGACAACGTCGCCACGGTCTCAGGCACCCACGATCGCGGCATAGCCGGCGCCGACCTGACCAACCTGACCAAGGGAACCACCTACCATTACCGCGCCTTTGCCTCCAATGGGGCAGGTGAAACCTGGGCATCCGAATCCAAGTACTTCAAGGCCGTCAACACCTTGCTGAACAAGGAAACCGTTCCCGGTCTTGTCCTGTGGCTCGCGGCGGACGACGTGGATGCCGACGGCGCTCCCGACACCATAGCCGACGGAACCTTGATACACGAGTGGAAGGACAAGTCGGACAGCGGACGCCTGGCAAAACAGGCCACAACGTCTTCCGCTCGCCCGACCTACCAAACTCTTGAGTTCGGCAAACGTTCCTCGATCCGCTTCGACGGGATCAACGACAACCTCTTCCTCGATGCAGCCATCAAGGAAACCGCGTCAGGAACATCCGTCTTCCTCGTATCCAAGAGACTGGAGAAGCAAGACGGAACCGGCGCCAGCGCTAGAATCGTCGGCAGCGCCGAGTTCGACGTCCTGGGCGACGTGGAGAATGCCTACGAGCCAAGGGTGCAGACTCACTTTGAGAACAACGCCACCATCCTCAACGTAAAGGTCGGTCGCGAGGATTCCTCGGCAGCAAACTATTTCCAAGGCGACATTGCCGAGATCATGATCTTCGAAACCAAGGTAACGGGGAGCGACAAGGACAAGGTCGAGGGCTATCTGGCCCACAAGTGGGGAGCTACCGATTCCTTGCCGAATTCTCATCCATACAAGGAGATCGCCCCGAGCTTCGACAACAGCCCAATCCTGAGCATGGTGCCCGGCGTGGCAGGATTCGACACCCCGACGCGCGACGGCTTGCTCGGCGAGTGGCTTTTCGACAACGAGATGCCAACCGACACCTCGGGCAACGGCTATCATGCAACGAACGTGGGCGGCGTATTCGTCGACGACACGCCGAACGGCTCTGCCTTTGCTATTAACCTGAACGGCAACAAGTACATGCACGTGGACGACGGTACGGACGACCAGTCCGTGTTCGACGGCGGTACCGCATTTACGGTCGCCCTTTGGTTCAAGGAAGCCCCCGACGGCACTTGGGATCCCTACATTTCAAAGTGCGGTGACTGGAGCCAAGGCTGGCAACTGCGTTCGCGCTATAGGAACCAGATTTGCTGGACCCTGCGCAACAATATGGGCGACCGCTACAAGCCCGCTGCCGACTGGACCGCAGCGTCCTGGGGCACCCCGGACGACAATGAGTGGCACCACGTTGCAGCAAGCTTGGGTGGCGGCAAGGTAAGGATGTACTTCGACGGCTTTAAGTTCTTCGAGGAAAACAGGGGTGGTTCCGTCAACCCGACGGGATCCCAACTGATGTTTGGTTCAAGGGACAATTCCAGAAACGCAAACAACGGTGTCTCCGTCGACAGGAAGTCCAACATGTTCATGGACGACATCCGCTTCTACAACCGTTCGCTGACACCTTATGAAGTAAAGATTCTCGGGGGTGGCGTGCTGAACAAGATAGAGGGCTACTTCGCAAACACCTTCAACTATCAGGTACAGGCAGTCAGGGGACCCGAAACCTTCTCAGTCGCAGCAGGCGCCCTACCCGACGGACTGACCTTGGAAGCCAACGGCACGATCAAGGGCGTACCTACGAAAACAGGCGACTACAACGCCACCATCAAGGTAGTCAACGACTCGGGTTCCGACCAGAAGGTCTACTTATTCCGAATCCACCGAGGCACTCAGACCATTACCTTCGAAACGGACTTCGCCGATAAAAGCTATGGCTCCGACCCGATTACCCTCAACGCCACCAGCACGGCGATCGGTCGTCAGCCTCCGTACAAGGTTTCCGATTCCTCCATCGCCACCGTTTCCGGAAACCCGGTCACGATCCCCACGACCACGGATGGCCTAGTGGCGCACTTCCGATTCGACGAAGGCTCGGGCACCACGGCAAAGAACGATGCCGGCGCCGGCGGTACCCTGCACAACATGGACGCCGCAGACTGGGTCAACGGCAAGTTCGGCAAGGCCTTGGACTTCGACGGGGACAACGATTACGTTGAGGCTCCCAAGAATGTCGGTGGCGACTTGGCCAAGATCAGCGTATCCTTCTGGGCAAAGCCTGCAGAAATCAAGACCGACCACATGATCTCCAAGATAGCTTCCGGCGGAAGCGGCAAGGGTTGGTTGGTTCGTACTACAACTGCAGCCGAACTGCGCATGGTGATCGGTAGTGCCTCTAAGAGAACCGAGATATATTCACCCGTTTCGCAATTCGTCTCCGGCGACTGGTTCCACATGGTCGCCACCTTCGACTCCAGCACCCGTTACGCCAAACTGTACAAGAACGGTGAACAGATCGCATCCGAAAGAGAGAGCACCGGACGGACCTCCGCCGAAGGCGATACCCCCCTTCGATTCGGTGTGCCGTTGAATTGGTCTACCGGGAACAAGTACAAGGGTATCTTGGACGACATACGGATTTACGAAAAAGTTCTCGATCCTGCCGAAGTCACCTCCATCTACGGCGAAGGCAACGGTGATTGGGACACCTTCTACGATGGGACCACGCTCACCATCCTGAAGGCCGGACAAGTGGACGTGACCGCCGCAGCTCCAGGAGATGCGGATGTTCAGGCGGGTGCCTCCGTGACTCGCCCACTGATCGTCGGCAAACCAGAAATCACGATCACCGCGGAAGACAAGACCCGCAAGATCAACAAGCCGAATCCGGAATTCACTTACGTTGCAACCGGTTTCGTAAAGAACGAGGACAAGACCGTATTCACCACGGCCCCCACCCTCACTGCAATCAACTTGAGTACCGGAGCTACCATTGTCGACAACTCCAGCGTCCCGGGCACCTACGCAATTGTTCCTGCGGGAGCCATCGCCACCAACTACACGTTCAAGTACATCAACGCGGAATTCATCGTCGACCAACGTACCGCCCAGTCCATCACTTGGGATCAGGATCTCTCCTCGGTCTCCTTCGGCGACACGGTAGGCCTAACCGCCGTAGCCTCCTCCGGGCTGGCAGTCACCTATGACGTTGAAGACGAGAACATTGCCGCACTAGTCGTCACTCGCGACTTCCACCTCGACGGATGGTGGCGTCTGGACGAAAGCAGCGGAAGCACCGGTTCCGATCATTCCGGAAACAATCGAAACCTCACGACGTACGGCGACTCGCAATGGACGCTCGGCAAATTCAGGAACGGTCTGCAGCTGGATGGAGCGGGAGACTTTGCAAAGGTCTTCGGCTACAAAGGCGTCACCGGTAAAAACAAGCGTACCTATTCCTTCTGGGTCAAGACGAACACCCCGAGTCGAGGCGTAATCTCTTCGGGCGCCGCATCCGGTTCGGGATGCTACGCCCT
>CAZNWO010000047.1:0-13179 GCA_964576585.1 uncultured Puniceicoccaceae bacterium
GCTTCGTTGGAAATAATGTAGGGGATGCCAGTGGGCATCCGTTCCGTTGCTTTTGGTGCTGTACGATACGCAGTCATTAAAAGGTAAGGGGCTTAGTTTCGCTGGAGTTGATCTTGATCGCGTCGTTTTTGAGCCTCGTCGCCCAGATCCTGCATGAGACGCTCGCGCTTCTCATGCTCGCTCAAAGATTGATCCTTCACTTCAAGGGATGAGTTTCGATCTTTAAATTTCCGCCAAGCCAACATGTTCGCCATTGCACCAAGAACAATTAAAGCAAATGTCCAGAAATTCTCGTCAAGACCTTCCCATAGAAGGGCAAACGCAATTCCGGAAAAAACTGCGAAATTCAAAACAAAGACTGTAGATGCTTCAAAATTCATGAAAAATCGCCTTAGTACGGACTACGATGAAATCATCAAAAGTATTTACCGCGAACTAAAAGCGTTTCGAAAGGCACTTGCAACGATTCATGCCTTGCCCAATGTTGATGAAGTGATCAAGAAAAACTTTCCCATTTGCATCTTATCGCTGGCAATTCTTGCTTCTTGCGAACAAATGACTGGTCCCTTTGAAGAAAAGTCTCCCGCAAGTGAAGAAAACCGTACAGAGACTCCAAGTGAAAGCAACCCAACCGAGGTGGCGAGGGAATCAAATACATCTCAAGTGCCCCGCGAAGGTCCAAAGGGACAAACGCCTGAGACAAACATCACCCAACCAATTATCGCAAGACCTGCAACTCCAACCTTTTCACCAGAGCTGTTAAATGCCGTCCACAATTGGCAGGCAGTGCCAGAGTCGGTCTTTCCCCTTGGAGGCATTACTCTGAAACAACCAGTCACCTTCCAGATAAGGACGGCATCCGGGCAAGTTATTGGCAACTCGCCCAAGGCGGTTGGCGAAGAAGTGACCGCTGTTGCCCTAAGGGGACAGCATCTTTACGTCGCCCCGTCGAAGAACTCCACCCAATTTTCCTACCTACCCGTAGACCAAACCGACTTCAAGAATTGCGTGGCGTATCTTTTTGAAGCGAGGAAAAAGGAAAGGGAAGCATACAACGCCAAGATGGCTATGAGGAAGAACAATTCTGCAGGAACCGCAGGAAGAAGCTCTTTAAGCAGTACAAGAAACAACCAAAATGGAAGAAGTAATCTTGAAAGCACACCTCAGCAAGGAAGTTTATTTGAAGACATTAACGACATTCCCCCTCCCATGGATTTTGGTCATGGGAAATTTTGTGTTTGCGGAGAATGCCGACAAAAGAGAAAGAAATCAAAGCAGGGTAATTAAATTGTCTTTATTTCCACCAACTTGTTGTTTTATTTGGTTTTAATTGAATTGTTCTAGCAATGGTTACTAAGAAAAAGAAAAAAAAGAAAAAAGACTTGGAGATAGGCGACATCGTCCGAGAGACAGTATCGACAAAGGGCAAGAAGCGCTGTGGAGAAATCCTCATGATTCTTCAGGACGATCCCTCGGACCCCACCATGGAGTGCGTTGAAGTACATCCCGATGAACTCACCCCCTTGGAAAAGGGATCAGATGGGATGCGTTCTTTCAAAACCAAGAAATCCCGCTTAAAGCACTACACACCGAGAAAGAAGTTGTTCAAAAAGAAAGTCTTCGAAAAGGGTGTTGTCATAAGGCATAAGCGCGGTACCACCATCAGGTATGGCAGAATCGTCTGCTTCGTTCACCCAGACGGTTTGTATTCTACCTCCCACGAAGAAGGTTACAACGGCAAAGATCTTCTGGAATGTGTGGAAATCTCTCCCAAACCAGGGCTTCTGCAAGTAATTCAACCAGACGGAGAACCCAAGAGGTTTCAAGCCCAAGGTAAGGACTGCAAGATCATGGAAGTAATCACCGTTGATTCCAAGGGAGAGGAAACAACCATGCATAAGCTCAACATCCCTGACGAAGAAGACATCTAGAATGGGGTGAGAATCGTAAACTTACGATTCAATTAGAAACTTCAGTCGAAAAACCCGTCCAAGTCGCTCTTATTCACGCGAGCTATCTTGCTCCCCTTCGTGGAGTAAGCCCGTACTCTTTTTCGCATCCTAACTCCTTCTGCATTTTCAAGAGAAAAGGCTACCGAATGATTACTCCAGCGAGTCATGCACCACTTAACGTTATAAGCATGCAAAAGATAGGAAATTGCCTCCGCCCTATTTAGGAAAACGTCACCAGCTATTTTCCTCATGCCATTAACAAGTTGAAGTCAACATGTACAAAACAACTTCAACATAAGCAAAAAAAACGCCGATGCTTTAGTTGCATGCGGCGTTTGAAGAGAAATGCTAAATGCTATAAGCTATTAAAGCGTACTGTCGTATTCTCCTTTCTTGACTTTCATCGCAGTAGCGATGGACACGCCCGCAGCGTCAGCAGCAGTTTGTAGAGTCTTACCCTCACCGAGGTCATTCTTTATTTGCCGCACCGCATCCGCAGTAACCTTGCCTCGTCGACCCGAAATCCCGAAACGAGCAAAGAGATTAGATCTTGCAACGGGAGAAATCCCCTTAATATAGCATTCAAGGTACTGCCCAACCCCACGAAAAGCGTTCGAACCATCCTCTCTCTTGTGTCGCTTGTGATCGTCCTTGATCATTTCGTACAATTTGCCGAAATCCTCAACAGCAGCTTTTTTAGAGGCAATCTGTGCATCCAGTTTGCGAAGTTCTTTCGATTTAAGCTTTTTGAGAGATTCCAGTTCTTTAACTGACAAGTTTTCCGTATCCATAGATTCAAACAATTAATTGTTAATAAAAAGTTATGTGATATAACGAAAATTAAAAATTCGAATCAAGAAAAAACTTAAAAAATAAACTTAATTAAACAAAGTACGATCTAAACTTCTATACTGTATAGCTTCAAGCAAATGATTTTCTTCAATATTTTCGCTGTTTGCAAGATCCGCAATCGTACGCGCAACTTTCAGAATGCGATCATAGGCTCGAGCGGAAAGCGATAATTCCTCCATAGCGACCCTGAGTAATTTCGATTCATTTTCCCCGATACGACAATGCCTCCGAATAAATCCCTGACTCATTGCGGCGTTGCAAGATGTTCCAGTGTCGGAAAAGCGCTGTTCCTGAATCCGACGACAAGGCAAGATCCTTGACCTAAGGACTTCGGAATTTTCGCCGAGTGCTTGGTCCTGTAATTCCTCGATTCGAACTGCAGGAGCCTCGATATGTATGTCAATTCGGTCAAGAAGCGGACCACTGACCCTGGAACGATACCTTTGCACTTGAGGTGTCGAGCATCTGCATGATCGGGTAATATCCCCAAGGTACCCGCACGGACAAGGGTTCATAGCGGCTACTAGCATAAATCTGCTGGGGAGGGTAATTTTTCCGGCGCTTCTGGAAATGGTGACCTCTCCATCCTCGAGAGGTTGCCTTAGAACCTCCAGAGCGGAACGCTTGAATTCAGGTAATTCATCGAGAAACAGGACGCCATTGTGAGCCAAGGAAATTTCTCCGGGTCCGGGAATAGCTCCACCACCGAGCAAACCAACGTCGCTGATGGTATGATGTGGTGACCTGAAGGGTCTTCGGTAAGATCGGTTACTCGCACTGAAAGTGTGACCCGCTGCGGACTGAATTCGAAGAATCTCGAGAAATTCATTCCTTGTTGGCTCGGGCAGGATGGTGGGAATGCGTTTGGAAATCATTGACTTGCCGGAACCCGGCGGCCCAATGATCAGCAAATTGTGGCCACCGGCGACGGCAACTTCGACCGCCCGCCTAAGGTTCGCTTGTCCTTTGATTTCAGAAAAGTCCACTCTTTCCGTTCCCGCAGGTTTCCTGAGGAAGGGACTGCAGGACTCCTCCAAGGCAACCAACTCTCTTTGACCCGTCAGAAAACCAATGGCTTCCGCTAGTGAATCTACCGCGAAGATGTTTCCATTTCCCGCCAAGCAAGCTTCTTCCGCGGCACTTCTTGGAAGCAAGGCTCCCTTTCTCCCTTGCTCGACCGCGAGCATGCCCATTGCAAGACCTCCCTTGACGGGACGAGTGTCCCCCGAGAGAGCCAATTCTCCGGCAATCAGATAATCCCCCAGGCTATCGCAGTTCAATTGTCCAGTTGCAACAAGGATTCCCAACGCTATCGGAAGATCGAATGCAACTCCTTCCTTTCGCAAGTCCCCTGGAGCCAAATTGATCGTGACATGCGTTCGAGGTTTCTCGAAACCCGCATTGGACAATGCCGACAGGATTCTATCGAGAGATTCCTTAACCGCCGCATCGGGAAGACCAACCAAGGCATACTTCAGGTCGCCCTTCTCGCCAGCGTTGACCTCCACGGTAACAGGCAAGGCTTTGTCTCCGAGTAAAGTGGCGGAATGGGTTACAGCCAACATGAGTCAGGAGAGAACAACTGGTTTCTTCTTTTGCTTGGGAAGAAAGCTCGGACCTTTCATTGAAAGAGTGAATCCAAAGATCGACTCAGTCACGATCACGCTGCCTGATCAGCTTGGAAAATTCCCTAAAGCAAGGATGGTCCGCTCCGCCAATGATCCCGTAAAAGACGGATTCCAGAGGCAAGACATGACAACCTGCGACCGCAAGCTTCCGCAAAGCCCAATCGCCATCGCTCGGTCTACGGCAAGAAACACAGTCGGACAGAATGGTAACGTCCTTGCCCAGAGAGAGCGCTTCCAAGGCAGTAAGGTAGACGCAGATCGAAGTCTCCACCCCGGCAAGGATCAAGTGCTCCGCCCCTATTGTCGAAAAAGAATCCGCAAGACCAGGTGCACCCAATGCGGAGAAGGAGTCCTTAGCGTATACAGGCGCGGATTCGGCAATATCCAGCAAGCGATCATCCGTATGACCGAGCTTGGCAGGAACTTGCTCGGTTAAATATAGAGGCAAACCTAGCAATTCGACCGTCTCGAAAAGAAACCTGCAACTTTTGAAGAAATTATTGGAGTCGTCAACGACCTCCAGGAAAACCGGTTGCAGGTCTATCGCCAAGACTGCCAAACCTTCCAATGGAGGTGCTTTTGCAGATTCGTCTTGCATTAGGTTCATTAAGTATCAAAGGCGAGACTTGCCAAATGGAAAATTAAGGCAATACTTGGTTCCAAGATAAACTTATTTCAAAAGGTGGGAAAAGAAAGGGGAAAGAAGTCATCAATTGACCTTCAGTTCGGAAGGAGGAAAATCCTGTCCTACCTTGGTGTGGCACCCATTGGTTTTCTGGTCTCCTGCCGAAAACCTCGGCCCAATCCGGGCAAGATAACCATGCGACCGCGCTTCGTGCTGGAAGAAAACCCCACCTCCCCAGTGCTCCTGGAGTTCGACTTTGTTAGAGTGGACTTGGGAACAGTCGATAACATTTTCTCGAGTGAAGAGAACGATCGATCCTACGCGCTGTGGTTTGCCTTGGAGCGAAGGGCTGCCCTAACCCTCCAGACGGTTACCGCAAAAAACATAGGGAAAAACCTCATTTTCATACTGGCTGGACAAAGGATGGGCATTCACCCGATCGACAACACCATCTCCAATGGAATCCTGCCCGTGCTACTGACTTCCGTAAAGACCGAGGATAACGCCAGATTGCTACACAAGGAATTGTCATCGTCCCTAGACACAATTCAATACCTTCTGCAAAAGGAACAAAACAAATGATTCCTAGCTTTAGCAACTAACTAGATGGGGATCCCCTCGCAGGCAGTAGCGAGAGCACTCGCAACAGCGTCCATCCTTTTGTTCTCTGCAAATGCAGAAACTTTGGCTCAACCTCGGTTTTCCCTGTCTTGGCCGACCCCCAACGCAGCTTACTTCAAAGGGATGGGATTGTCGGGATTCATTCAGAAGACGGGTCCAGACAAACCAATCACCTCCGGGGCGTACGGTTGCGTTAGAAATAATGGATACAAGTTTCACGAGGGCTTAGACCTCTTTCCGGTAAAGAGAGACGGGAGGGGCAGAGCGGAAGACTCGGTCTTTGCCGCAATGGACGGGATAGTGAGGCACGCAAACAGGACAAGTAGCCACAGCGGTTACGGCAAATACGTCGTGCTTGAGCATCCCTCCGTCAAACCTGCTCTCTATACGCTTTATGGCCATCTGGCCGAGATCAATGAGAAAATAAAGCCGGGGACAAGCGTGCGGGTAGCCTCACCCTTGGGCAAAATGGGCAACACCTCCTCGGGTTACAGGATTCCTCTAAATAGGTCCCATCTGCATTTTGAGGTTGGCTTGAGATTGTCGGACAGCTTTCAGTCTTGGTATCAAGGAAAATCCTTCAAGACGCCAAATAGACACGGAAACTTTAGCGGCTTCAACCTAGTGGGACTTAATCCACTGGATTTCTACGACAACTACCGCAGGAAATCCATGGCATCTCCGTTGGATTACCTAAAGAAGAAGAAAGTCGTGGCAAAGATCAGGGTAAGAAGCTCAAGAACACCAGACTTCGTGAAGCGATATCCGTCCCTATCCATTTCACCCGAGCCAAAGAAGTCCGTCGATGCTTGGGACGCCTCCTTCGCCGCTCATGGTCTGCCAATTCGAATAGAGCCATCTGAATGGGGGCTCCCAAAGGACAAGTCACCGTTCAGGGTCTTGAGTTACGACGAGAGCGCGGACACCGCATCAAGGAAATGCAGAAGAATTATTATGGTTCAGGGTAAGAAGCTTGTACCAGCGGAACAGCTCAAGGTTTATCTGGAGATACTCTTTCGTCTGTGACCAAGCTTGCCTGCTTTATAACCTCACACGGTTTCGGTCATGCATCTCGCTCTTGTGCAGTACTTGAAAAAACGCTGCGAAAGATCCCGGAATTAAGTCTGGAGATTTTCACCGATGTACCGCATTGGTTTCTTAAGGAAAACTTGCCCGAGGGAAGCTTTGAACATCATCGAGGAAACGTCGATGTCGGACTCGTTCAGAAAGATCCCTTCACGCACGACCTCCCACAAACCGTCCGACGACTGGAAACCTTTCTTGCATTTCGGGAAAAGAACCTTTCGCCAATAGTCGAGAAACTACAGAAAACTCGATGCTCGGCAGTACTTTGCGACATTTCTCCACTAGGTATAGTTGCGGCAATGAAGGCGGACATCCCTTCAATCCTTCTGGAAAACTTTACCTGGGATTGGATTTACGAAGAATACTTGGAAGACTTCCCCAAACTAGAGGGAAGCATAGGAAAACTGAAGGAAATCTACGACTTCGCCGACCTGAGAATACAAACGATCCCGATATGCAACCCCGTCTCGCAGGGGATCAAGATCAAGCCAATCGCTCGCTCGCTCGCAGCAACTAGGGAGGAGACCAGAGAACGTCTTAAGACGGCCCCCAAAACACCTCTAGTGCTTTTGACCACGGGCGGTATCCAAGGAGAATATCAATTCCGAGAAAGACTTCGATCACGACCAGACGTAAGGTTCATAACGACCTGCGACCAACAGGATCCGAACGAAGACGGCAACCTCATCGAACTACCGCATAGATCGATCTATCATTATCCCGATCTAGTTGCCGCATCCGATGCCGTAATTGGCAAAGCAGGATATGGAACGGTAAACGAAGTACTTGCTGCGGGAATCCCCTTTGCTCGTGTCTTGAGAAGAAACTTCAGGGAATCCAAAGTGCTCAAAGCCTTTATGGACCAACACTTGTATGGCTTCGACCTAACGGAGAAGGAATTCGAATCGCTATCTTGGATCGAGCGACTGGAAGAGTTGCTAAGCTTCCCGAGAAATGAAAGCAGAGAGCTTGATGGAGCCGAGCAAGCGTCCGAACTGATAACTTCAAAAATCTGTTCCTGAACTTAGACTCCTCCAAAACTTAAAATAAAAATTGAACACGAAGAGATAGAAATTGATTGCGAAAAGGCATTCAAACAGTAAATCTTCATATTCCTCATTAAACGGCCTCACCCAACAAAAGCCGTTTCATCAACCAAAACAAAATCCAAAAAAAACCAAAAATGAAGAAAATCCTCTCACTTCTCGTTGCAGCTCTTTTCGCTACAACCGTTTACGCCGGAGAATATCCCGACATCAGCATTAAGGATCTCCAGAAAGCCATCAAGGAAGGCAAAGTCGCTGTAATCGACGTCAATGGAGCCGGTTCCTACAAGAAAGGTCATATCCCGAGCGCCATCCACTTCGCATCCAAAGGCAAGGAACTCTCCAAGCTTCTCCCAAAAGACAAGAAGACTCTTGTCGTTGCATATTGCGGAGGTCCAGGATGCAAGGCTTACAAAAGAGGTGCAGCAGCAGCTGAGAAACTCGGATACAGCAACGTAAAGCACCTTTCCGCCGGAATTTCAGGCTGGAAGAAGGCTGGTGCCGACGTTGCCAAGAAGTAAAAGACCAACTTTTTCCTACCCCAATTACGGGCTCTCGACTTTTTCGAGGGCCCGTTTTTTTTGGGGTAATCGATTCAATGCACTACCATCCCTCGGGCAGGGTAGAGATAGTTTCGCGCAAAATCCTTCGAATAGACAATTTCTCCGCGGCGGGAAGATAAGAGTATTCGCGCAAGTCGAGTTTTGGGCTAAGAGCACGGTCTAGTTCGAGAAAGACATGTTCCTTGAGTCTAGACGGCAACCCCCTAAAGGATGCGGAATAAATCATATAGCTGCAACGAAAGCGAAACATCCTGGATCGAAGGTCAAAGTCCCTGAGGGAAGAACCATCGGAAGCCTTTCTACTTTTGCTTGAAAAGTCCCTAACAAGGGTGGAATCGCCGACTATCCCCTTGTCTGCAAGACTAACCTCATCGGCAAAAAGCAAGTAACTGACCAACCCCTTTGCTTCTCGCTGGAGAAAGCCGGGAATCTCCTTCTCGCCAAGCGCAGGCACGCTTCCGGCAAGGACGGCCCTGACTCGATAAGTTGCAGAGATGAAGCGGTTAACAAATCCAATCTGATGCTCAAGCAGCAAATGAGCCAACACGTCACTTGTGGGCACGGGATAACGAGTAAGTGAAAACCTTTGTCCGGGTTCGTTGGGAAACTTCGTCATTCCCTGAGGAGAAAGGGTTCCAGTAAGGTTGCCCCAATGCTTGGAGATGTTGTGTTTGCCAGTTATATGCCAACCGCCGAAACGATTCTCCAAAGCTACACCATGCCCAGTCTCCTCTTGTCGGAATGAGTCCAGACTCCCACCACCAGGCCCGGGAACAACCGAACTGACGAGCAATCCGGGATAACCTCCGATGTCGGGAGACGCATGACAATTCATGCATCGGGTCGCGCGCTGAATCGGCGAAGGAGGACTTCCGGGGCGGGGAACATCGAAAATATAGGTCATTGCTCCCCAGTTGGGATCAATTCCAAGAACTTCTATTTTGCCGCCCGGCACCCAGCCGATGTAAACGTCTTCGTTGAAATAGATGGATCGCGGATTGGAAGGTGAAATCCTGCTCAATTGGAGGCTGGTCGTGGAGAAGACGAGAGTTTGCGTACTCGGGGATATCCCCAAGGACTCGAGCAAACTAGTCAAATAAGCCTTCGGACTGGAGTGATCCAACTTTACTGTTCCAGATTGAATGCGGTCCTTGATTCTGGAGAAAGCATCCGTCGGCGTCCTTGAGGCATATTCGTGAGGCGCTTTCTTAAAATGAGGAAACTCTACGGTCTCTGGAGAATTTGCCCAAATAATAGGAGCAAGGTAGAAGATAGAGAAGAATGAACGCAGCGTCATGCTTTCAGCAAAAGGAATTCTTGAACGATGAACACAAAGAAGTTCACCGCTACCCTTCTTTCTTTGGACAAGACGAGAAAAATTCTCTTTGCGCCATGGGGAAATTCAGTTCATATTGTTATGAAACTCGAATGAGCTTGGAAGATTCCAACAGATTGGTGAAAACCGCAAAAGCAATCCTAGTCGCAAAATCGGCTCTTGCCATGCAACTCATGCCTCTTGCAGCCGACACAGGGGAAATTGGCGAACTGAGCGGCGCCATAGGAATCACTCTTCAGGCAGGCACTCCTTTGGTCCCCTACTACAAGGTCGTTTCAGCAGGATTGAAAAGTGAAGCAGCCTTTCGAGGCCAAATTAAGGGAGTCATAGACAATAACGTAACCTTCGATCGATTGCCCGACCTGTTGGATCCGACCAAACTCGCATGGCCCTTTGTCGACGGAATGTTTGCCACAGCCCGCGGTTGGGCAACGGCAAGCGTAAGCGACGGGAACGTGACTGCCATAACCATCGGTTCTTCCGGTCTGGGATACTCAAGGACGCCCCAAGTCCGCATTCATCCTCCGAACACAGGAACCAATGTCAGGACTGACTCAAGGCAAGCCAAGGCGGTCGTTGAGATCAATGCATCCCGCATAACTAGGATCACGCTCACAGATGGCGGAAGCGGATACACAATCCCGCCCTATGTTGAGATTGAAGGCGGCCCACATTTTCTTCGCCTCGTGGAGGAAGATGAGGGCAAGCAAGGACGTTTCTTCCTGATCAACTCAAACTCCGGAGACAGGATTACCTTGGCCAATCCCCTGAATGAGGACCTTTCGCAAATCCTGAGTCCGGACTCCCTGGTCGAGATTACGCCCGCTTGGACCTTGGGATCCCTCTTCGGATACAATCCGCCTCTAATTCGGGAAGGCAATGAAACCAACGCCGACAGGGTCTACCTTCGCGACGGCAATGCCACCGGATACCACGCCTACTACCACGACGGTTCCACTTGGCTTCGAGTAGGCGACAACACCACGGACGTAAGTGAAACCGTGATCTACCCGGATGAAGCATTTATCATTGCTCGACGCAACCCCACCCCACTCGAGATAGTCTTCGGCGGCGCCGCCCTTACCGTCAACTCCTTCGCCCACCTTCCCGAGAAAGGAAGATCCTTTCTCATGAATAATCCATTTGGCGCAAATATGATGCTCTCCGACTTGATTGCATCCGAAAACCTCACGACCGACCATAACACCTCCCACAAATGGTACGCTCATCCTTCGGACGAAAGAGCCGACAATGTCGAAGTTCTCCGGAATGGAGTATGGACCACCTTCTGGCACGACGGCACGAACAAGGATGTCTCCAAACCCGCGAGGGCGACTGCCAGAGCAGGTTCCGGTATTGCAGGAGCATTGACTGCCGAGGACATTTCCTTGGCTTCGGGCGACATTACCTTCGCGAGCAATCCACACGTCGGCCAAAACACCGTTGTAACGACTAAAAGTCCCCACGGTCTCTCGAACGGATTCATGGTCTCGATAAAAGGGGTCAAAGGTTACAAGACGGACTCCAACGCCACGCACAAGTGGCAAGTCGATGAGAACGGCCAAAAAGTCTCCTCGGGCAACGGACTCGTGATCAACAGCGCAATCAACGGGTTTTACGAGATCGCAAACGTTACAGCCAACACCTTCGAGCTAAAGGGAAAAAGCAACAACTCCGACCACTTCCCCGACTCGGGGAGTTGGTCCACTGGCACTCCTGGCCAGGGCTACACCTCCGACGCATACCTGATATTCGTTGGTGGAGGTGGTTCGGGAGCCAAGGGCGTGGCTAAGGTCGCAGGCGGCAAAGTCGTGAATATTTCCCTGACCGATGGTGGTGCCGGCTACCTCTCGGCGCCAAAGGTTGTGATCAACTCCGGAGGATGGCGTCGTGTTGGTTCCGGAAATACTCCAGTAAACGATGCCCTCATCCCTTCAGGGGCAGGCATTCTGTTGGTCAGAAATCATCCGAATGGCACGGCCTCCCGGCTTCGGATTGCAAACCCCGTAAAGTAGCGGATCCTAATCGGATCGTTGTCCGCTAATCCCACATTTCATCGATTAGGTTTGTGACGTCCTCAGTGAAGAGGACCACTCGAGCGACGAAGAAAGTTATAAAAAGCAGGAGGAGAATCCAAAAGACGGGCAACTGCAAAGTGCTCTTCATGCCCAAACTTTTCCTACTCGATCATCAGGTATGTCATCGGCAGCAAGTCATTCAGTCCTGCCGTCCCTCGTTTTTCAACCACCGAAGTACGCCGGAGTATTTACGCTTGGGAAGCTTATGATCTCCTCGTGGTCGAGAGAGCCCCTTGCGGGAATCCAGCCAGCGAAGTAAGCTTTCGTAGTCACGGTAGTCTGACTGACTCAGAAGAGTCTCACCGTTTTTCAAAGAAATGGAATTTTCGCTCGAGAAAAACTTTCTCAAGGAATCGTAATCATAATCCTTATCGATACGCCTTCCCGTAGGAGATTCTCTGGATTTTAGAACCTCGGCAATGGAATCGTATTCCCAAGGAACAGACTCCGAAAGCCCAACGAGAGGACTCTCGTCGATGTAAGTCTTCAGTTGCGGTTCACCGGTTGGTTCGCTGCTACCGAGATAAAGGCCTTTCTCGGATGACTCGCGACCTGAACCCTTTCCAATCCAGTCATTCAAATGAAGATAACGTCTAGTAGAAACAGAACCGGATTCCTCATTGAGATCCTGCCTCCTAGAGGAAAATCCAAGGGATAAACCGTCCTCCTCGGATTTTCCGCCACTCTGGCGAAGAAAACTTCTCGGAGAGGCAAACCGAAACCTATCACGATCTACAGCAGAGGAAGAGTCACGCTCAGGACGCCTGGAATCAAAGACTGGTTCGTTAGTTCCCTCAGGTGATTGAGCTTCAGGATTAGAAGAGTCTTTGCCGGACAAACCGGGTACTCGTGAAGTACCACTGGCATCTGAATCAGGATCCACTTTATTTTCCTTGGAGAGAGCACTGTCTAAAGGTAAATCTTCTTTGCCGGATTCTTGCTCTGCGGAAGCTTCGGGCTCCAGACCAATAATTGGATCCTCGGGATTGACAGAACCTGCACCACTTTCGGGATCAGTCGGGGCTTTCCCTTCTCCAGGCAACGCATTCAGCTGAAGATCATCGATGGGACCTTCCTCCTTTTCTGAATCTGACGTTGGCAAAACCTTCGAAACGGCGGGATTTCTACCTGAGTCCGCGGAATCCCCCAAGGCAACGGACTCTGTCGGAGAATCAGCTTCGGGAGTTGCGGAAATCTGAGAGGGTTTCGAAATCACGGTTTCAGCATCGAAATCCGGGTTATTTTCGCCAGAGGGAGTTTCAGAGGCTAAGGAAGTCGCATCCCGAGAAGATGTCGGATCAGGTTTCAATCCATCGCCCAAAGGTTCAGTCTCCGGACCTTCACTCGATCGAACGGTGAGGTCGTCGGAAGGCAAACCATGCTTTGCATCAA
>CAZNWO010000047.1:13279-22192 GCA_964576585.1 uncultured Puniceicoccaceae bacterium
GGCTCCTGTGTCGAAAGGGTTAGGGAGAACGAGGCTTCGTCCTTGTCGATTCGGCGATGACGAAAGTCCTTGGCACGAAAAATCTCAAAACCGCGAGACTTGGACAGGTCTACGCGATCAAGAACATTGACCACCGTGTTATAGTCGAACTTCTGGGCAAAAAGCTCCATGAACTCTCCTGCAAAACCTTGAAGGGCACTAGAGTAGTCTCCAGTTCGCACCTGCTCGAACTGGCCGGCAACGCGAACTCCGAAGCCCTCCTCAAGGATGGGTTTGTCGTAGATGTATCGACCGTCGAGAATTACCTCTCCGTCAAACATGCGTCCTGAAAGTAGGAGGCGAAAGTCAAGAAATTGTCGAAGATCGGTATAAAGGCGTTGCTCCTCCTCTTTCTTCGGAATCCCCGCAAAGAATCTCTTGGTATCAAAAGAAAGAGCCAAGTCGAAATCACCTCGGGCAAGGTCTCCGAAGGTTTCGTCGTTCTGCGCGTCGTAGGGACCAGCTTGGGAAAAGATTTCCCTCAACTCCGCATCAAGAAAGGCAGGAGAGGGAATATCGGACCACCAAGAAGTAAGGGCTACCAGACAATTGTCATCGAAGCCGATGGAAACATGCTCGTTCTTGTGACTAACAGCAACGTAACCGGGCGAGACGTTTTCGACCACCCTCCATTCAGGCGAGGCGCTTTTCAGGTCCAGTTGACGTAGAACGAATTCCTTTAGAGCACCAGAGTCCTCAAGGGGAAAAACCAAGGCGAACAAAACGTCGCTGTCGCGGTTCTCGCGCTGCAACTCCCCCGGAAACTTCAGGAAGTAGAGAAAGCGTCCCTTACTAGAAACCCCGCAGGACTCGGGATCCCAGCAAACGTTCCGAACGAAGGGAGCTCGACGCACGAAGCCATCCAGCACGATCTTCGGGATGCCAACCTCTTCCATCGCTCTGGCGCCGGAAAAAGCAAAGGCGGAAAAGGCATCCTCGGGCAAGTAACCGAAGGCACGCGAATCCTTAGCTCTCGACTTGGCGACGGAGGAGGACCCAAAGCCTGATTGACGATTCGAGACCGGATCCTCGTCATCCCCAAAAAAGCTGACTCCCGCCCATATGATCCCGATCCCAAGCAAAAGATAAAGCGGCACCATGCCGAGCTTAGCAAGGGAACCACCCGACGACTCGACCTCTTCGCCTCCTCCACTCGAAACGGGAAGGGTTCCTCCTCCTGCAACCGCAGCCTCGGAGAGGTCTCCTTCGAGGCCACGAGCTCGCAACAAGGAAGCATTGAAAGCAACCACTAGGGTAACCGCAAGTGGATCAAAGACGATGACGAGAATGAGAATGAACCACTTCACGACCCTGTTGACTGCCGCAGCCGTGACCTCACGCAGGGCAACGGAATCTCCGGCGGCTTCCGCCTCAGCGACTCCAGGGTCAAAGGCGCGAGCTACGAATTTGAAGGAGCCAATGTCTGTTGCCCTGATTTCTGCCTCCAAATCCAGAATCTGTTGCTCGGCGTCTTCCTTTTTCGCAAGAAGTTCAGACTTCTTTCCCTCAAGCTCGGCGGAGCTATCGGGACCGAAACTATTTTCAGTCTCGCTGAACTGGGTAATCTTCCTGCTGGCTTCCGCGATCTCTTTCTCCAGCGTCGCAATCCGATCGTCAACCGAAGAACGGGCGTTTTGCAGGTTGACTAGAGCTGCACGGATGTTGTCGGCCTGTTCGGCTCCTCCCGTGGTGAGAGCAGTGATCTGGGAATTCGCAGTGACAATCTCCTTCTGTAGGGCAGAAATCCGGAGGTCCAAGGCCGCATACGCTGCGACGAGATCATCGCGAGCTTTTTGGGCATTTACGTTGTAGAGGGTGATCTGGTTACGAAGTGACTCTCGCTCGGGCCCCTGCGTCTCCAACAACTGGGCTGCCTTCTTCAGACCATCCTCCTTGAAGAGGCCTCCCGGGCCCCGATCCCGGTAGACTTTCACGGCAGCATCGAGCTCGGCAATCCTCTCGTTCACCTTCTCGATGCCTGCCATCTCGACAGCAATGCGTTTGTCGGTCTCGGCCTTCTGCTCGACCTTCTGTTTCTCGATCCCATCCATACCTTTTTGCCTAGTAGCGATAAAGGCCTCCAATCGAGTCTTCTCGGCGCCACGACGTTCTCTCTCTCCAAGGATTGTCTTGTCGGTCTCGGTATTGAGGCGGGTCTTGGCTTCTTCCGCAGACTCAATGTCTTTGCGCCGTTGCGCGATGTAATCCTCCAGCCTAGCCTTTTCCTCCGCATGCTTTTTCTCGCGAAGCATGGAACCTTTTTCTCCCGACTCCCTGTAAGAGGCCACTTGCCGGTCATATTCCCGCTGTTGAGTGCGAAGGCTGACGATCTTCTTCTCGTAACCCTCTACCTGGCTTAGGGTCTGGTCGAAGGCTTGCGTCAAGTAGCCGTAAATTCCGGCAGAGGTGATTCCCACAAGAATAGCTACAGCGAGAAGGAGGTAAGTCCTCAAGGTCTTGTGACAGGTCTTCCAGTGGCGATAAAGAAAAGAAGCCGCCACGAGCTTACCAAACTCAAGGCTTGAAGCCATGATGATGATGGGAATCGTAAAGGCGCTTACCGCCCCGAAAGTAAGGGCTATGCCTCGAACGCTAAAATATGCTGCGCAACCGGCTATGAATAAGGCAGAGGCTCCAATTGTAAGTGTAAATATATTCATAAGCGGTCGGGATTAAACCCATAAGCCCTCTCAAGGAGGAGGGAAAGGTTTTTTTGCAACAATCGCAAAATTGTTGCCATGCGAACTTGTTTTGATGCGAAATTCATTGGTCGGAAACGTACTCACCTGCATGCACTCGGCGCAAGAAATCCTCGGGAGTCTGATCCTCGGGATCCGCCGCCTCGCCGAGGTGCTCGAGGTAACGCAGTCCCGCGACAAAGTCGAGTTGCTCGGGACTGAGGTTGGCGGCAGTGACGGTAAGGCTGCGCAAAGGCATTTCCCGAAGGGGCGAGAGGTCCTCGATCGACAGACCGGATATCGCCAAGACCTCAATGACTGTACCTGCCAAAGATGAAAGATCGCTCACGGAAGAACCCGACAACCTCAAGGTATGCAACGGCATGCCTTTCAAGGTAGAAAGATCTGACACAGGTGTACCCCGGAGCTGCAAGACCTTGAGAGACATGCCCCGCAAGGGACGGAGGCTGTCGACTCGAGTACCACTTAAATTGAGATCCTCGATGGGCGAACCTCTGAGTGGCGACAAGTCCTCCACGGGAACCTTGAACAAGTTGAGTTTATTCAAGGGGTATCGAGAAATGGAGCGCAGGTCGGATACAGCAGTGAAACCCAGATCGAGATCCACCAAGGGCAGATCGGGTACGGCAAGAAGATCGGTGACGGAAGTTCGAAGCAGCTTCATTCGCTCCAAGGGGGAATCGGCAAGTGGAGACAAATCCTGAACTGAAGTATGAGAGAGATCTATCCATTCCAGAGGCAAGCCCACAAGACCTTCAAGACCATTAAAAGTGCATCTGGTCAGGGACAGTCCCTTTAAATCAAGTTGGGCGAGGAGCCCCAAGTCGGGTAAGTCGCAATTCGAAAAATGCAACTCGCGAACAGGAATGTCCTTTAGAAAGGAGGGAGAATAAGAGGAAAAACGAAGCGGAGCCAGCCCGACTCCTCCAGGAACTATGTTCACTCGACAAGGAAAGCCTCGGCGACTCAGTTCCTCTTCGCAAGATCGGACGACTTCAGGAAAAGGGGCATCAAAATCCGCCTTGTCCTCCAAATCCAACGTCAAATCCACCACAGTGGGACAACAAACAGATTTGCATCAAGGTGGCAAGCAGGCTCTTGAATTTCCTTAAAAGCTTTACCTGCGGAGGAATGCACATTTGGCTTAACAACAACTCCGAAATCCAATCACGAAGGGAATGAATCAAGGAACAGCCATGCCATGTGGGCAAAGAGCCAAAAAGACCTAACGGACAAGCTTTAGATGTCGACCGCAATGAAGATCGCAGGCATTTTCGTCCTGCTGATGAATTCACTTTGCTTGATTCGGCTAGGTCTCCTACCCTCTATTTATTTCCTGAGAAGCTATGCGCTTTACAAAAAGAACTTCTGGCTTTCCCTTACCTTCACCGTCATTTTTTGTTTGAGTGAATGGATACTCATTTGGATTCTGTTCCTGTACCCACAAACAACATGAAGAATATACCCATTGTACTTTCCATAATCATCCTGATCTTCCTAGGTGCCTGCGGGGATGACCCAAAGCCTGAGAAGCCTCCCTCCAACGACGGAAACACTTCAGGTTCAAGCGAAGGGAATGCGACAGGCCTAAAGCCCGAGGGAGTGTTCTTCGGTCCCCCCGCCGGAGCAGAAGTCGTCCTTGCCCTTCGCTCGGGAGACGTCGATGCAAGCCTTCGCCAGAGGCTGATCGACTGGTTGCCCGTGGGAACGAGCGGAAATGCGAGCTTCCCCAAAGCGTCCATTCTCGATGCTTTCTCACAGGAAGACCCGGTTTACTTCTACGTAAAGGGCTCGGAATTAGGTCTCATGGGAAAGCCAGCCGAGACGATCGATCCAAATTTGAGCATTCCCGGCTTCTCTCGGGCGATTGAGAGGGACCGCATGGTTTTCGTATCGGGAGATTCAAACGAGTCCGCCCTCCAGGCCCAAGCCATCCTCTTTGGCATGGCGGGCGACACGCTGCCCAGAGTGATCGACTCCTTTACAATTTCCGAGAGCAATTCCTCCCTTGCCTTGTACTTGAAAGACCACTCGGTCGGGATAGAAGCTTGGTCAAAGCCGGGTGAAGTAGGCATATCCATAAAGAAAGTAGACTCGAACGCCTCAGCTTCAATCACATCAGGCAACCCGAAATGGGACCTAGTCCCGGCGGAATCCGCCTTCTTCTTTGGCTCTGCCCAAAAAGACGAATTGATCGAGCTGACCATCGGCTACCTGCTGGAGAAAGCCAACCTTTCAGCCGGAAGCGAAAACAATACCGGCAAGAGCTGGACCGAAAACCTAGCGGGAATCCTGGGAACCAAAGGTGCGCCCGGCGTAGCCTTCGAGAACCCGATTGGCGGATCGCTCTTCGCCCTTGCTCCTCCCACGGAAGGCAACGAGACGAAAACTTACCCCATCCCAGAGGAAATGAAAACCGCGAGCACCATCCTCTTGGCGGATTTCCCAAGACTGGGCGCGCTCCTCCGCACCAGTGGCTCGGGGCTTCTCGGCGAACCACTTGTGGGGCTGGCATGTGAAAGGGCCGGAAAACTAACCTTGTTGGCCGATGCGGGATCCGCCGACGTCCGGCTCTCGTGGGTGGACGATTCGAGCGACGGTCTCGCCACGTTATCCGCATTCCTTCAAGAACTTTCCAGACGCACACTCAACAGAAACTTTTATCAGGCAATCCTAAAGGAAGACCTTGAGGCTGTGCAAAAGACTCTGAACTCTGCGGAAGCAACCAGCCTGAACCTCGCGGGAAGGATTTCGCCTCTACACTTCGCCGCTTGGCAGGGCAAATTATCCAGCCTCGGACTCTGCCTGCAAAGGAAAATGGACGCCGACCTGCTAGACGACTCCAACCGTACCGCCCTTCACATGGCTGCATGGAGTGGAAACCCGGAAGCCGCCGACCTGCTCCTCGACTACAACGCCACTCCCGACGCTCGAAACTCTTCCGGCACCACACCCGCCATGGAAGCGGCCAGAATCGGGCATCCCACCACCCTCGGTCTGCTTCTCGAGGCAGGAGCCGACATCAATGCCACCGACCTCCGGGGGAACGGCTTGGCCGAGTACGCAGCATCGGGTGGAAACGGAGCCTTGATCAAGATTCTCCGCAGGCGCGGCATAGCCCTGCGCAACCCCGTCCACGTCGCTGCCGGCGCGGGCGACCTCGCGACCCTTCAGACCTTGGTCACTGACAAGAACTCCACCAACCTGACCGACGGCTGGGGAGCCACTCCAATCCTTTTCGCTGCCGCAGCAGGAAAGGCAAAGACCTTCTCCTACCTCTTGGAAAAGGGTGCCGACCCCAAAGCCAAGGACGGCAAGGGACTTACCCTCGTCCATGCCGCAGCCCTGTCGGGCCACCCCGAAATTCTTGCCCAGGCCCTTGCCTTGGACCTGGACCCAAATTCCAGGCATGCCGAACGCGGGGCGACCCCCCTCGATTGGGCCATCGCCCGAAAGGATGCGGGGGCAGTAAAGGCCCTTCGCGCTGCCGGTGCAAAGTCAGGCCGCCAATTGGGCTCGGCCCAGAAATAGTAGCCTCCCTACGCTTCCTCTGTTTCCGCCCAAGGAAGGGCGTGATCCCCACTTAGGGCAAGCTTCGTGGGCGGCGAATCCAGCTCGAAAATGCTCCAGGGGCCGGGCCTATAGGGATACTTCTCGAGGACTCCCTCGTCCACCGTCACTCCAAGCCCGGGTCCGTCGGGCAAGGCAAGCTCACCGTTCACGGGACGTGGGGCATCGGGAACCAGCTCGTCCGACAAGGCGTAAGGATACATCACCCTGGAATCGCGATGAGCATACTGCGGATACTCCAGCCAAGCTGCCGTTTCCCTCGGGAAGCACGACCCGACCAAGGCATCGACAACCGTCTCCAGCGCAGTGCCCCAATTGTGAAAGGCAAAGGCAACGCCGTGGCTCTCGCAAATCCCCAGAATATCCATGAGCCCGGAGAAACCTCCGTGGTGAGAAACGTCCGCTTGGGCGAAATCAACGCAACCTCCTTCAACCAGTGCCCGAAAGCCTTCGACGTCGTGCTCGTGCTCACCTGCCGCCACCGGCACGATGCCCTTGTCTCGCAACCTCGCGTAGGCAGTGCGATCCTCCACCGGCAAGGGCTCTTCCAGCCAAGTCACTCCCAGACCCGATACCGCGCGAGCTATGTCCTCGATCGTCTCGGAACCGTAGGATTTGTCCCCCATGCGCCACCAAGCGTGCGCATCCATGCAGATGCCCACCTGCGGACCAATCGCCTCCCGCATAAGCTGCACCGTGCGGACGTCCTCCTCAGGCCCCAGCGCCGGCCTGTACTTGTAAGCCTCGTACCCGCCTTCGCATACCGCGGCCGCCTCGGCGGCATATTCCTCGGCCGACTGGTACATGCCCGCGCTCCCGTAACACCTAACCGTCTCCTGTTTCCTGCCGCCCAAAAATTCCGTCACGTTGCAGCCCTCCAGCTTGCCCCATAAGTCATAGAGAGCCACTTGCACCGCTCCTGCCGCGGCAAAAGCGCTCGGCCCCACCTTTTCCACGGCATCCCTCACGAAGTTTCGTGGGTCGCCCGGCTCGCGGCCGACCAGCAGCTCGCGGAGAACCTCGTTTACCATCCTTGCAGTCGATTCCGAAGCCGCTCCAGGGCCAAAACCGCTTACCCCGCCCTCCGAGGTCACCTTCACGTACAGGGCGTCCCGCTTCAGGATTTCCCTCCTTCCGCCATGGAAAGGCAGCAGCACGGGATCGGGCATCGGACAGGAAAGAAGGACTGCTTGGACCTCGGTGATTTTCACGGCTTTACGATAAAATGAAAAAAGACTCCCACCTGCGCCGTACTTCGCGATCTTAGGTTCTTTGACCTTTGAAGGTCTAGGTGGGTACCCTCGCGACGCCTTTTGTCTTCCGATTTACGGCCTGACAGCGGACGTCTGTCGACAGGTTCCCTTAATTTAAGAGAGTAAAGGAAAAGAACCAAGGAGCTTCTCGAACACTGCAGAAGTCTTTGAACAAAACAATGCCCGAACCAAGACCGTGGGTCAAGAGGAGAGTTTCGAACAAAACTATGCGCAGGTATTTATCAAGGCTTCTTGAAAGGGAAAAAGGCCCTTTCCGACCCACTCTAGCCCCACCTTTCTAAAAAAAGTTTAAAAAATATTTGCGCAATAAATGTATTTGGTGTATTTGTGGTTATAACTTATTTAAAAAACATGTACGCAAACTTCATCTCCTTCATCTGCATCCTCAGCGTTTCCGGCACCGGTTTTTGGTTTCTCACCCACATCTAAGCCCGGACGCCCACTCTCGGCAGAGGCTCCCCAAGGCCGCAAACCCGAGACTCAAAAAAGGCACCGCAGCTTTACGCTTTCTCCCGAAAACCTAAACAGCCACGAAAAAAGGTTTCAACGCAATGAGAAGCAAACTTCCAAACCATCCCTCAAGCTTTTGCCTATATTTCATAGTTATCATTTTGTCTGTTCCATCTACGGCTGCAATTAAGGTTGTCGTAGATAGAAGCGGAGGAACCACTTGCGGTATGCCGCCGATGCGTTTTAGCCCCAACAATCCTGCAAGCAAGCATTTCCCCCTTCCCGGGGGCACAAGCAAAACAACCATACTTCCTCCAACCACCATAACCTTACGTTATCCTTCGGCAAATAATACCTCCCCACATGGCGGGAGCTACTCAAGCCAATCCTATGCCCCTGCTCCCATGCCGGGAAAGGTAAGTGAAAACAAGATGAGGGTATTCACCAGCACCGAGGGAAACACGGTGGAGGCGAGGATCTTGTCGATCAATACGGTCAACAGGACCGCCCGCATCAGGACCGGCAAAGGCTTGGCCTACAGCGTGCCGTTCGGGAGGTTCTGCGAATCAGACCTTTCCTACCTCAAGGCATGGTGGATCAATCGCAACCCACCCCGGAAGCTATCCGGGTACAAGGCCTTTCTTGCTCGCCGAAAGGGCTAAAAAGAGGCGCTGCAAACGTAGTCGACCCGGGGAATACCCTAAATATGGAAAAACTTAAACCATATTGCCTGCCCGAGAAACATTGGCGCAGAACTTTCTAATGGTATGACAAACCTAATGCAAAGGATGGTTTAGCGATCTTACAAATTGGGCAAAATGGAGTAAGATTAAATCTACAGAGGCGGAGCCGGCAGGTTCCGCCTCTTTTTTTGCCCTTGG
>CAZNWO010000048.1:0-21893 GCA_964576585.1 uncultured Puniceicoccaceae bacterium
GTCGCAGCTGTCATCGCGGGCTTCTGCTTGGTCGCAATCATCGTGTCCAAGGCCTTCTGTGAGGTGGCGACTGCGGTCTTCTTCGTGGTCTCGTCTTGAACGGACTTCTTCTCGGCCGCCTCCGGAGCAACGGCCTTTGCGGTGGCAGCCTTGGATTTTGCATCGGCATCCTTGTGAACCGTCTCCTTGGCTTCAAAGTTCTTTTGCTGCTCCTCGGCCTTCTTGGTCGTCTCTTCAACCATCTTGTCCGCTGCATCGCGTTCCGCCTTAGCCTTGTCTGAAGCGGCCTTCTTTTCCGCAATGGGCTTGGATTCGGCATCCTTCAGATCCTTTTCCGCCTTGGTTTTGCGTTCGCTGATCTTCTTTTTCTCGTCACCGCGTTTCTTAAGCTCGTCGGTGAAGTACTTCAATTCGGCCTTGGCAAAGGCGAGTTCACCGTCCTCCCGCAGAGATTCGCGCTTCAGGACCGGATTGCCCTGCAGATCGGCGATCTTGCTACCGTCCGCAACCTTCCAGAGGCGAGCATAGTTGACGCCACCGACCGTCGCAAGGCTTGCACCGTCGGGAGAAACGGCCACGGCACTGAAGGCGATCCCGATGCTGATAGACCGAACCGCTGCACCAGTCTCGGCGTTCCAAATCCTTACGGTGTTGTCCTTGCCCCCGGAAACAATCGTCTTGGGGTCGTTGGGCAACGGCAGCAGGACGTGGATTTCACCCGTGTGGCCTTTCAGCTCCTTGAGAACCTTGACCTCGCCTCCTTTTTCGGAAGGAACTTCCCACACCCTGGCAATCTTGTCGGCATGAGCGGATACGAGCCACTTGCCGTCCTCGCCGGCGAAAGCTACCGAGGATACCGCCTGTTCGTGGGAAGCCTCGAGGACCAGCTTGCCGTCGGCAACGTTCCAGACCCGAACCGAGCCATCCTCGGCTCCCGTCAAGAGTCTCTTTGAATCGGGGGAAAAAGCCAAACCATGAACGGGTGGTTGCGGTTTCTCCAGTCCACGCAACCTCTTGCCCTCGGCAATGCTCCAAAGGCCCGTCTGGTTGTTTTCCTCTGCGACTGCGAGCCATTTACCGTCAGGGCTGACCACAGGGGCCGAACCGGAGATCTTCGATGCCAAGGTTTTTTTCTTTTCGGCTTGGGCACGACGCCAAAGCTTGACCACCCGATAACCTCCAGAAGCCAATAGATTGCCGTCGGGATGGAAGGCGAGAGAATTCACCACATCCAAGTGAGCCGCATCGTTTTCACCATAGAAGCCAAGCTTTGCGAGGGAGGGATCAGCAAGATTCGCGACCTGCTTGTTCGTCGAGACGTCGTAGAGATGAACCTGATTTCCTCTACCCGCTGCGGCATAACGCCCCTTGGGGCCCGCAGCAACGGCATAAATGGGAGGGACGCCCCTCTGGTAGGCCTGCCAGGCGACGGGAGCGGCTGCACGCATCTCCCCCTTGGCGCCTTGGTCGATCCAGAGCTTGAGCAAGCCCAATTCCTCGGGCCGCAGGTTTTTGGCGCCAACCTTGTTCTTGGCGGGCGGCATTTCAGGCTCCTCGGTATGGGCGGCAACCTGAAAGAGAAAGCTTTCCGCAGCCTTTCCGGGTTCCACGTAGGGACCATCGTCGTTGCCTTTCCTGATGTCGGCGGGAGTCTCCAGCACGACGTCGCCCTTGGAACGAGTGCGATTGTGACAGGCGAGACAATTGCTCCTAAGAATCGGCAGAATCTCGTCCTGAAAGTCAACGGGCTTGCTGCGTTTGACTTCCTTGACGTCCAAGCCAGCCCCATAGGCCGGGCTGAAGAACGAAAGAGCTAGCGATATTGAAAGAACTTTTGGTTTCATCTTTGGTTTGATTGGCTATGTTATCTTCTTGACGAACGACTGTCCCGCAATCCTCTTGTGCGAGCAAGGGCGGGTTCAAGCTCCAGAGAAAATGGTTTCGTTACCTTGAATGACTGATTGTTGAACTTAAAGGTCGCCTCAACCGCGCAATCCAGCTCATCGGCAATCGATGCCTCGGCGGCTGCGGCAACTTCGATGACGGCGGCATACATATCCTTTGCGACGTTTGTGCTATTCATTGAAAAACCCTTTGTTCCGGAAGGAAAAACAAGCCTCAGGCTGACTGGTGCATCAAAACCTCCATATCGTCTTATAACCACTGGGAGAGCAAGCTTTTCCCCGGCCTTGAGACTGCTTTTTTTAAGTGGCTCGATCTCGATTGGCGCCTCACGCACGCTGAGCATGAAGGGAGTCAGGTAGAGATAGGCTCCGAAGTCCTTGGGTTTCTTGGATCCGTCCAAGACTTTCTTTGCCCGAGCAACCGCTTTTTTACCCTTGGCATCCATCCGCTTTGCGTTGGTCTCCAAGATTTTCAACTCGTTGTTCCGGGCAAGCAGGCTCTCTTCGGTTAGCCTCAACAACTTCTCGTCGTTGGCTTTTCTCGCCCCCTCAAGTTTTGCCTTCAATTCCAGAAGAACTTTCTTCGCCCCGGACAAAGCCTCTTGCGCCGACTTCACCCGGACCTTGAACTTTTCAGTCGCCGCCGCCGCTTCCTTTGCGTCTTCTTCCGAATAAAAATCATACTTCCCGGTGATTTTGGTGGAAAAGAAAAGCGGATAGGTTCCCTCGGTAAGTTTGACTTTGCTCAAATCCAACTCCACGGATCCCTCGTTCTTTTTCTTCAAATCCACGTTGACGTCCTTGACGATGTTTCCCGACCTCCCCCAGAAGGCGGGATGCCCACAGACCGTGATGCCGGCGTTCGGATTACAAGTCTCGGCCAGTTCCAATTTCACGGGCAGCTTCACGTTGTCGGCGACGAAGGTATCGATTACACGAACAGGATCAATCCCAGGATTGGCCTTACGCTTTTCGGCAGCGGACAATTCAGCTTTTAGCCTGTCACGTTCGTCGGTAAGGGCCGCTCGATGCGCATCGAAAAGCATTAATTCGTTTTTGGCTTTTGTCGCGACGTCCCTTGCCCTATCTGCCCCCATTTTCAGAGTTTTGATGGCATTCGCCTTCGCCTTTTCATCCCGAGAGGCTTTCTTGCTCGCCGACCTGAACAGGTCCTCCGCCTTCTTCCAAGCAGCGCGCAAGTCCTTTTCCCTGGACTTCGCCGAGGCAAGGTCCTTGTCCGCCTTCTCCAATTTAATCAACGAACTCTCGTAAGCCTTGCGAGCGTTCTCGACGAGCTTGGAGTCGTCGAAGAAAAGCTTTACGGGCGCGTTTTCCCGTCCAAGCACGGAAATCGGACAAGAATTCAGCAAATAAGCCCGAACATACGGCAATTCAAAGGAGTTTTTGGCAATCGACCAAGAGACGTTGGCATGACGAGCTCGGCGTTTGACGACCGTTTTCCCCAAGGTCGCTCTTCCCATGATGGAAAAGCTTCCGTCCCAATCCACCGCATCGGACTCGGGCCGAACGATTACAACGACCGAATCCGCTCCGGCGGGAATCCTTTTCGGAAAGTAGGAGACCTTTGAAGGCAAACCATTCAATTCCAAGTCGATCGGCCCCTCGAAACCGTCTTTTCGCAGCGCCAAGACCCGAACGGGGAGAATCTCACCGTTGCGAATGGTGGGCGACTTGACGTAGGCGGCCCATTTGTAATCGATGACCTTGGGAGGCATGAGGTTATAGGAAGTAAGGTAAAAGCCGGGATATAACTTTCGAATGCAAAGACAATACACGTTCAATGGATTCGGGACTCCTCCGTTGAACAAATCGTATAGAACGACTCGGTACTCACCGTCTTCAGGAACTTCAAAACGAAAATTGGGATCGCGAGTAGAGACGTCGAACACTTGGGAAGGTTCCCTGGTTGCCGGATGGTAGAAATCCTCGCCAAGCAAAGAGCCCGTCTCGACGGATCTACCGATCTCAACGAACTTCTCCGTTCCATCTTCATTTCCTGAAATGCGTTCTACGAGCATGAGGACGTGCGAAGAGCAACCCAAACGCTCGGAGAAAACCTCCATATGAAGAACCTCTCCCTTCTTCGCGGAAAAACGAAGGCGATCCTTGTCGGCGTATGGAAAAAACTTTCCGACAAAGGCGCAGGGGAAGGAAATCCTTTGGTTTTCGGACGATGATTTCGAATCTTCCTCCTTCTCGTAGATGATCGGTTCGGAAGCATAGGCCAGAAACGCGGGGTTGGAAATCCCTTTGGGAGACTTTTCCCGATACTCGAAGTGATCCAGCAGACCACTGCGCAGATCACTGTGACCGGAGGAACCGAAAACCAAGGGAGCATCGCGATCAGGCAAACGAATCCTGACGGTCTTCTGCTCCAGCATCCGACCATGCCTGGTCTTCCAGGGAGATGGACGACCGCCGGGCAGGTTTCGACCTAGTAGAGTGAATTCACCCGTCGTCCCCGGTTTCCCAACAGGCGGATAAACCAAATCAATGTAAGGCCTGGTGGACAAAGTCAGTCGATAAACGTAGTCGTCGCCACCCTTGAAGAGAAAGTCGGAAAGCCGAACGTACCATTCGCCTTTTGACGGAACGAGGAAGTCGAGAACGTTCCCCTGGGGCACGCTCAACACCTCCGCCCCATCGGAATCGAAAAGAGCGAGGGAGGGCAAGAACTTGGTATCGTATTCGTCTACCTCGGACTCGCCCAGAATACGCTGCCCCTTCTCCGCAGAGAACCTGAACCAAGAATATCCGGTTGCAACGGCCTTGCCGAAAACCGTCGAACCAAGCTTGACTTCGAATGCCTTCTCACGCGTTCGATTATCCGTCCCCGCTGCCACTTGAGGCAAATCCGAGACAACGAAGGAACGGCAGTTCGAAGCGCCTAACTTGGGTCCGCCCACCCGCACGTTGTGAATGCCAACGGGCACTTCCTGATCGACAGTCACAATGAAAGCGTTGGGCACTACGTCGCCGTCCTCGTCTTTCTTGACGCGAGCTCGAATTCCTTCACGACTGAACCTCATCCAGGAAACGAACTCCAGGTTAACGCCCCTGACGACTACTTCTTGTTCCGCACCGCGAGAAGCCGAGGGGGGATAGATGCTGTCGAGACGTACAGCCGGCATGCTCGCCCAACCGGTGGAAAGGCAAACGAAGAAGGCTAAAAAAAGGATCGTTGAAAGAGACGCCTTCGTGGGGTCTCCATGGAAAACTTCAGAACCTCGTTCGGTATCAACCACTCTTTTTCTCGGGCGCAGGCTCGACTTTCAGGACGAAAGACTCGGAGAACTTGAGGTTTTGGTTGTTGTAGCGGAGAGTACCTTCCAGCTTGCACTCGAAGTCCCCCGCCGTGGCTGAAGCGGCGTTTGTGGTTACCTCGAGGGTGGCGCCGTAGGTGTCCTTGAGAACGTTGGCTGCCTTTACGCTAACGCCCTTTGCCTCCGGAGGAAGGGTCACCTTGAGCGAAACTTGGTCCGTAAAGCCGAAGAGGCGCTCGATCGCAACGTCCAGGTTCAGCTTTTCCCCCGCCTTGACGGTTTGCTGAGGAAGAGACTTAACGTTCAAGGGTACGTCCCGCACCTTAAGCGTGAAGGGACTGGTAAAGAGAGTTACGGTCACATCCTTTGGCTTTTTAACGGCATCGTCCAGTTTCTTGGCCAAGGCGTCGGCGGCCTTTTTCTTGGCGTCCAGGCGTTTCACTTGGGCATCCGCGTCCTTTTGCTTTTGCTCGCCAGCCTTGTAGACCTTGTCGGTGGCGGCGATCTTGGCTTCGTCCTTTTCCTTCTTGGCGGCATCGAGAGCCTTCTTGGTCTCGGCGAGGGCCTTCTTGGCGTCAGCCGCAACCTTTTGGGCTGCCTTAAGACTTTCATCCGCCTTCTTGGCTTCCTCGGAGGCTTTCTTCGCTTCTTCCTCGGAATAAAGCTTGTACTTGCCCTTCACTTGGGCGGAACAGAAGAGGGTATGCTCGCCGGCAGGAATCTTTGCGGTGGCAAGGTTGACGTCGAGAACTCCTTCGTTCTTCTTCTTGGGATCGACGGTGATTTCCTTGATTTTCGGAGCTTCCTTGTGGCCGAAGACCTTGATTTTGGTCTGTGCCTTGAAGGATTCCTCGGAATCGAGCTTCAGAGGCAACTTTAGAGCGCCCCCGACGGAGGTCTCGAAAACACGAGGAGCATCCGGATTCGCCTTGGCTTTCTCCAGTTCCGCCTGGGCGGTCTTCTTGGCCTCGAGATCAGCCTTGCGCCCGGCTTGGTTGGCTTGGGCAACGTGCAAGGCGCTCCGCGCCTTCTCGTAGGCGGTTACTGCAGCAGTCACCTTTTGCTCGGCCTGCTTAACCTGATTGGGGAAAGCGGCGATTTCGGCAGCCAGTTTCTTTGCCTCGGCCTCCAGGCCCGCAACTTCCTTGGCGACCGCCTCCTTCTTGCTCTTGGCGTCGGCAAGGGCCTTGTCGGCTGCGGGGATTTGGTCGGCTTTGCCTTCCGCCTCCTTTCGCTTCTTCTCGGCTTGGGAAAAGGCAGCATTTGCTTTTTCCAAGTTTTCCTTGGCAGCCTTCAGGACAATGTCGTTCAATTCCTCCTGCGCTTTCTGCTTGACGAGCAGTTCCTTTTTCTTGGCAGCCAAGTCCTGATCCGCTTTCTTGCGGGCTTCCTCGGGCGCCTTGACGTTGTTCCGGGCTTCAACGAGCTTCTTGTCCGCATCCGCCAAGGACTTCACCGCAGCCTCGGCCGCCTTCTTGCTTGCCTCCACTTGCTTCTCCGCGTCGAAGAGCACTCCGACGGGAGCCTCTTCCCTGCCGACCACGGCGAAGGGAGTCCTGTGAACGACCTGGACGTGGGAAACGGCGATCTTCGAGCTGGTGTCGTAGGTACTCCAGCAGACGTCGGCAAAGCGACAGTCACGCCGAACGTCCTTTCCACCGACCTTGGACTTTCCCGAAATGGAGAAAAGACCATCCCAATCGGTTGCCGCTGATGAGGGCTGAAAGAGAACGGTGACCGAATCCGCTCCCTCGGGAACTCGCTTCGGGGAGTAAGATACGAAGGGAGGAAGGCCGGAAACCTCCAAGTCGATCGCTTCCTTGAATCCATCGCGCCTGAGGGCCATGACCTTGACGGGAAACGCCTCGCCCTTTCGGACCGTGGGGGACTTGACGTAAACGGGGCTGGAGTTGGTGCTGGCGGGCGGGGGGAGCATACCGTAGGCTGCCAGACGAAAATCGGGGACCTCCTTGCGGATCGACAAACGATAAACGTTCAAGGGATCGGGAGAAGAGTTGAAGAGATCGTAGAGGAGTACACGATAGTCGCCATCGGCGGGAGCCACGAATCGAAGCGAAGGATCACGAGTAGAGACGTCGAAAATGCTTCCGCCGAGCGTCGATGCCGTTTCGAGAGACTTGCCGATCTCCTTGCCGACTTCCTCATCTTCCTTCTTGGTCAACTGTTCTAGAAGGAGGAATGCATGGGAGGGTCGGCCCAATCGCTCCGAGAAGACCTCGAACCGATAGACTTCTCCCTTCTTGGCGGAAAAACGAAGCCTGTCCTTATCGGACGCAGGATAGAATTTGCCCACGAAATCGCAGGGTATGCTTATCTTCTGGGCCTTTTCGGGCACGTCGTTATCCGCATCGCCCTCAAGGACAAGATTCTCGAAACCGTAACCAACGTAAGCGGCCTTCGAGGTGCCCGCGGGGGACTTCAGCCTATATTCAAGGTGATCCAGCGCGGCTCTCCTGGGATCCAGGTAATCACTGAGCTTGAAGTTTGCCCGAGCGTCACCGGCGGGAAGCTGAATGTTCAAATCCTTCTTTTCCAAGGTTTTGCCGTCCTTGGTCTTCAATTGCGAAGGTTGACCGCCGGGCAGGTTGCGACCGTAGATGGTAAACTTTGCATTGGTTCCCGCCTTGCCTACCGGGGGAAACACCATATCGATTCGAGGACGAGACGAGACGGTCAGCCGATAAACGTAATCCGCCCCCCCTTTGAATATGAAGTCGTTGAGGCGGACGGAATAGTTGCCGTCCGATTTTGCCGTGAAGTCGAGAAGACCCCCGAGAGGATCACTGTCGATCTGAAGCCCTTGGGGATCGTACACGGCAATGGATGGAGACAACTTGGAATCTATGTCCTTGGTGGAAAGCTCGACCAAAATCCGCTTGCCCTTGACGCCGGGAAAACGAAACCAGGCATACTTCCCTGCGGTGACTTTTCCGATGGCGGTCTGTCCCAGCTCCATGGCAAAGGATTTCTCGATCGAGGTCCCGCCGGCGCCCGCGTCCACTTCGGGCAAATCACTTACGACAAAACTGCGGTAGTTGGAAGCGCCGAACTTCCCACCGCCTATCCAAGCCTTGTGAATGCCCAGAGGGGCATTGGCAGGCACCTTCAGGACGAATACGTTCGGAACAACGTCGCCTTCTTCGGTCTTTTTCGGCTCGGCCTTCAGGGAGTCGTGGGAAAACTTCATCCACTTCAGCCCCTCCAAGTCGGTTCCGACAATCTTCAGTTCCACTTCGGAACCTTGGCTGGCCGAGGGGGGATAGAGACGATCGAACCTGGCCGACGGCAATTGTCCGAGAACATACGCATGAGACAGCGCAAGACAGGCTAGGCAAAGGGTTTTGGGTTTTAATTTCATAATTGCGTCGGATTTTTTCGCGCGTAGGCGCGTGAGTCAACGAAAACGCCGAAAAATTTAGGAATTTCTCGAAGCAGAGGGCGCTTCGAATCAGACAAATAGTTCCTCGATGGGATCGCCGAAAGGCAAAACCGGGTGCGGACGTCCGCCGTGATCGAGGTATTGCTTGGAAACGTCGATTCCCAGATGACGATACATGGTGGCCAGCACGTCCTGCGGACGAACCGGGCGTTCCTTGGGCTCGGCTCCCTTCGAATCGGAGGAACCGACCACCCTGCCGCCTTGAATACCGCCTCCGGAAACTGAAGCGCAGAACACTCCAGGATAATGGTCTCGACCACCCGTCTTGTTTACCTTGGGAGTACGGCCGAACTCGCCCCAGGCAATGACCATGACGTTGTCCGTGAGACCTCTTTCGTCAAGGTCTTCGAGAAGAGCTGAATAGGCCTGGTCCCAACGGGGAAGAAAACCGTCGCGCATCGTCTCGTAGCCCTTGACGTGGGTATCCCACCAGCGAAGGTCCACGGTAACGAGACGAACGCCTGCCTCCACGAGCCGGCGAGCAAGGAGCATCCTTTGGCTCCAAGCGGGCACGCCGCAACGATCGGGCGTGGGCGCCTTGTAGGCCGGCATGAAGCCATAGCGCTCGCGAATCGACTTAGGCTCGGCATCAAGGTCGAAGGCGTCTCGAGCCTTGGGACTGGTAAGGACGTCGAAGGCCCTTTGGTTGAATCCGTCGGCAGCCTCCATCAAACCGGAAGCGTCCACACCGCGTCGAAGGCCGTCAAAGGAGTTCAGCAACGCCTTCCTGGAATCAAGTCGGTTAAAAGAAAGAGAATCGTCGAGGGAGAAGTTGGGCATTTCGAAGGGACCCTCGGCGGCGGGATCGGCTCGAGTCTCGAAAGGCGCGTACTTTTTTCCAAGGTACGCCGGATCCACTCCCGGCAGCCTGCGGGGAATCATCACGTAGGGCGGCAGCTCGGGATTGAGGTGGCCTTGTTGTTCGGCCACGATCGATCCGCAGCTCGGATAGACGTTCTCGTTCGGGTTGCCCTTTTGGGGTGGGTAGCCCGTAAACATGATTTGATCGCCCGCAGAGTGGCCTGCATCCGTGTGATGAAGACTCCTGATGATGGAGAACTTGTCCATCACCTTGGCGCACTTGGGAAGCAGGTCGCAAACGTGGATGCCGGGAACGTTCGTACGGGTGGCACCGAAGTAGCCACGGTACTCCTGCGGAGCGTCCGGCTTGGGATCCCAGGTCTCGTGTTGGCTGGGACCACCTCTCTGCCACAGGATGATGACGGATTTTTCCCTCGAAACCTTGCCGGCATCGGAAAGTGATTCGGCCTTGAGAAGGGATGGTAAGGTCAAACCCGCCATCCCCAAGGCGCCTGCCTTTACGAAACCTCGTCTGTCCAAGGAAAGGTTGGTGCGAAACTCACGGCAACCTTGGATCGTTGCCTTGCTCATGCTTTTGGCGTTGGAGCTCCGGATACGGTAACGACTTTAAAACCCTTAGAGGTTGAACAAGAATTCCTTGGTATTGAAAAGAGCCCAGACGACGTCCTCGAAGGCTTGCTTCTTGTCCACGGGCTTCTTTACCCCCTTGTCGTCCTCTATTTCACGGTTCACGTACTGGACCGCCATCTTCAGTTCGTCCTCCTTGGGAGCCCTCGAAAAGGCGACGTAGTAGAGCTCGGAGATTTTTTCATCGTCCGACAAATCCTTGTTTGCAGCCAGCTTGGCCGCCCTGCCCGCTCCGTTGGAGAGCTTGCTCTGGATGTCCTTCGAGTTGATCAGATGCAGGCTCTGGGCAAGGCTTGCGTCGCCCGAACGCTCGCACTCGCAGGCGCTGGCGTTGTCGGGCCTGCCGAATACGGAAAGGAAGTAGCTGTTTTGGTTGTAGCTGTTGTCCGGCAGCATGGTGGCCCTTGTGCCGGCGGGCAATCCGCTGAAGCCTGTCCTCACGTTGGTGAGATCGTCTATCGAATCCAACAGCACCTCGGCGGAAAGACGCTGCGGATAGTGACGGGAAAAGTTGTGCTTGTCCTTGGCGTTGTAGGAGTTGGGGATCGAGCTGAACTGGTAGGTCTTGGACCGGACGATGTCGCGGACGAGGGCCTTCATGTCGAAACCGCTCTGAATGAACTTCTCGGCCAAGGCCTGCAGCAATTCCGGGTTAACGGCAGGATTCGTCTCGCGCATGTCGTCTTCGGGATCCACGAGTCCGCGGCCAAAGAAATGCTTCCAATAGCGATTGACGAAGGTATGGGCGAAGAAAGGATTTTCCTTGGCTGACATCCAGTCCACCAAAGCCTGCCTCGGGTCGTCGTCGGCGGCGATTTCCAAGGCGGCGGAACCCAGTCCCGCAGGTTGAACGGCTTGGTTGTCCTTCTTGTTGGTGGCTTTGGCGACTCCCCTCTTGTGGTAGATCACTTCCTCGTCCGGCAAGCGACCCTTGGTACGTCCGACTTGAGAGAAAAAGGCGGCCAACTGATAGTAATCCTTTTGGCTCCACTTCTCGAAGGGGTGATGGTGGCACTGGGCGCATTGGATGCGCGTACCAAGGAAGAGCTGGGCGGTATCCTCAAGCTGATTCTGAACGGTCTTGACTTCCCGATACCAACCGACGGGAGGGTTGTGAAGCATTTCCCCGGAAGCGGCCACTACTTCCCGGACAAACTGATCGTATGGCTTGTTTTGGTGAAGGCTGTCGCGAATCCATGCGTGAAAAGCGAATGTGCCGCGCTGGTAGGAAGTCTTGGACCTTTTGTTTCGAAGAAGGGAAGACCACTTGTTGGCAAAGTAATTGGCGTAGTCGGTGCTGGCAAGGAGACGATCAATCAGCTTGTCGCGCTTGCCGGGGGATTTGTCGGCAAGGAATTCCTTGGACTCCTCCATGGTCGGCAGGCGGCCTGCAACGTCGATGGTCACGCGACGGATGAAGGTGGAATCGTCGCTATTCTCGGATGGAGGCATTCCAACCGCCTTGAGCTTGGTAAAGACGTGCTTGTCAATATAGTTGACGGGCTGAGGCAAGTTGTCGACCGGGGCGCCCAAGGGAACCACGGCGCGAAAAACACTGACCTTGTCCTGGTAGCGAATCATGACTCCGAGGTCACCTGGTTGCTCGAAAACGCCGATGTGCGCGTTTTCATCGACTTCCCCGACCTCCTCGTCGTTCACCTCGTAGACCGAGGCGCGGGTAACGTCCTTCATTGAGCCGTCGGAATACTTGGCGGTGACGACCAGTTGCTGATCCCCATTCATGTCCATGATGCGAACCTTGGGAAAAACGGAAATGCTCTCGAGGACGGGATCGTCGGGCTGTCCGTAAGGCATGCCTTGGGCGATCCAGGAACGGATGAGGCGATAATCAAGAGATCCTTTCTCGATTCGGGACCCACCTCCGTGTGGCGATTCGTTGGTGGCCTTGGCTAAGAGAAGACTGCGCTCGGGAGCTGCCGGGAAAACCCGGCGACCACGAGCCTCCTTGACGATGTACTCGTAGTCCTCGTCAGGTTCGAAGCCAAGAAGGGATAGGCGAAAACCGTTTTGCCCTCCCGACTTCCCGTGACATCCGCCACCGTTGCAGCCGTACTTGGTGAACAGGGGAGTTATCTCGTTGGGGAAGTTGATGCGCTGGATCGTGCCGGACTCCTCGACCACAATCTCGGCCTTTGTAACGGCTCCGCCCACCGCCTTCGCGGTGATCACGGCCTTTCCGTCCTTGAGGGGGCTTACCCATCCGGTCTTGTCGATCGAGACAATTCCCGCAGGAGCGGAAGCGTACTGGACTTGTCGGCTCAAGTCCCTCTCGTCCCCATCGGAATAAGTGCCGGTAACGACGAGCTGTCTCCTGGCGTCAATTCCCTTGAGGGTCAGGGTATCTCCATCAAAGGCGGAGAAAACCATTTTGATTTTCTCGGGTTCGCCGAAGTTGGCGGCGTGAATTGTGGAAGCAAGGGCAAGCAGGCAAGCGCTTCCAAAGGCAGAAAGTTGGGAAAAACTCATGGTTCTCGGGTCAATTCGGTTAAGGTCTGGTTCGTTTGTTTAAAAATTCCTAATCAAAAATCATCCAACGAGCTCGGCAATCGGTCCGTGACCGTTGTCGACAAGATATTGAGGACGCCCCGACAGGTCTTGGAGCTGAACCTTGGACACGTCAACACCGACGTTGTGATAGAGGGTTGCAAAGACTTCGCCAAGGTAAACGGGGCGGTCGGCGGGTTCGCCACCCTTGGGATCGGTGGCTCCGATCACTTGACCGTTGTTCATGCCGCCTCCGGCAAGAAGCACCGACATTACCCGGCTCCAGTGGTCTCGACCGGCGTTGCCGTTCACCTTGGGCGTGCGACCAAACTCACCCCAGACCACGACGGTGACGTCGTCCAGCATCGAGCGATCCCGCAAATCCTGAAGAAGGTTTGAGACGCCTTTGTCCAGATTCGGAAGACGCGTCTTCTTGAGGTTGGTGAAATTGTCGCGGTGGGTGTCCCAACCACCTGTGCTAAGAGTCACGAAACGAGCGCCGGCCTCCACCACGCGCCTGGCGAGCAGGAAGTTCTTGCAGTCGTTGCCGTAGCGCTTGACCGTCTCGGGATCCTCTTTCTTGAGATCGAGGGCCCTGGCCAGCCTCTCGGTCGTGATGATGTCGAAAGCCTGGCGATTAAAGACGTCGAAGCCATCCATCATGCCGGTCGAATCACAATCTCGGCGAAAATTGTCGAAAGTGCCGAGCAATCCCTTGCGGGCAGCATAGCGTTCATCCTTGAAGTTGGATTGACGAGCCATGTCGTAGCGACCCTTGCCGCCACTGCTGAAACCGGCGTGGGCAGAGCCAAGAAAGCCTCCGCCCTTGATACCACCCCCCATGTTCACGTAGCCGGGAGTACCCATGTGGTCTCCCTTCACCTTGGACACGACGGAACCAATCGAAGGCCAACCGCCCACCGGCTGAGGACTGCGTTGCGGACGTCCCGTCATGCAATGGTAGGAACTATGGGCGTTCACGGTGTCCGCGATGGAGCGAATGATGGAACATTGGTCCATCTGCTTGGCAATGCCCGGGAGGTGTTCGCAGATCCTTATCCCGTCCGCGCTGGTTGGGATGGAAGCAAACTCGCCGCGATACTCGGCGGGGGCGTCCTCCTTCATGTCGAAGGTATCCATATGGGAAGGACCACCGGCCAAAAAGACCATGATGACGGCCTTTTGCGGGTTCTTCGCGCCGGAAAGCTTTTCAGCCTGCAGCAAGCCCGGAAGGCTCAATCCTCCCATGCCGAGGGCGCCAATCCTCAGAAAATCACGCCTGGAAACGTCGTCGCAGAACGATGAGACCTTTTTGTCGGCAAAAGTAAACATTGTATCAATCCCTGAAATTTTGAGAAAAGAAACCGGCAGTTTTTATAAAATAGAACGTAAAAGTGGGATTTGGACAAGAAATACTCGCCCGTACGAGACAAGCCCCGGAAGCGTGAAGCGCCACGTCACTTGGAACAAAAAGCTTCAATTTTCAACGGATGAAATAAAATTTCCACGATCCTCTGCGTTCAGCCGACCAATTCCGGGATGGGACTCATGCCGTCATCCACGAGGAATTGCGGTCTCCCGGCAAGGTCGGACAATTGGACCTTGGACACGTCGATTCCCATATTGTGGTACAAGGTGGCGAAGACCTCGGGCACGTAGACGGGACGCTCGGCGGGATCCGCAGCATGCGAATCGGTCGAACCGATGACCTGACCGTTGTTCATCGCGCCTCCTGCAAGCAGGACGGACATCACTCTGGGCCAATGGTCTCGTCCCGCGCGATCGTTGATCTTGGGAGTTCGCCCGAACTCGCCCCAGGCGATTACGGTGACGTCGTCGAGCATATCGCGATCCTCCAAGTCCTGCAGAAGGTTGGTGATCCCGCGGTCCAGTTCCTTCAAGCGATGGTTCCGCATCATGGGGAAGTTGTCCTTGTGGGTATCCCAGCTGCCGACCTCGAAACTCACGAATCGGGCGCCGGCCTCGACCACTCGTCGAGCCAAGAGAAACGGATTGGTGGGCTGCAGGTAGCCTGTGCCGTAGCGACGCACCACCTCGGGATCTTCGTTTCGCATGTCCAGAGCCTTCGCCAAACGCTCGGAGAAGACGATGTCGAAAGCCTGTTGACCAAAAGCGTCCAAGCTCCTCATGACCCCCAATGAATCGCAATCGCGGCGAAAGGTGTCGAAATTCTTGAGAAGATCTCGACGGTCGTTGAACCTGGCCAAGGGCATGCCCTTCTGCATCGTCATGTCCTGCTTGCCCTTGCCGGAGGACATGAAGGGGTCATGCGAACGCCCCAGAAATCCACCCCCGATGGAACCGCCTCCGAGGTTTATGAAGCCAGGCGTGCCTCGCCGAGGACCCTGCAGCTTCGATACGACGGAACCCATTGATGGCCAGCCACCTACGGGCTGAGGCTCGTCCATCGGTCGTCCAGTCATGACCTCGAAGGGTCTATGATGGTTTTCCATGCCCGTGACGGAGCGAATGATCGTGCACTTGTCCAGCTTCTTGGCGATGCCGGGGAGGTGCTCGCAAATGCGAACCCCGGGCAGCTTCGTGGGAATAGAGACAAACTCGCCCCGAATTTCAGAGGGGGCATCCTCCTTCATGTCGAAGGTATCCAGCTGCGGAGGACCTCCTTGGAGATAAACCATGATGACCGCCTTCTCGGAACTGCCTGCCCCGGAGAGGGCCTGAGCCCGAAGCAAGTCGGGCAAACCGAGCCCTCCCATGCTCAAAGCTCCGACCTTCAGGAAGTTGCGACGCGAAACCCCGTCGCAAAAGCTGGATGTCCTGCCCGTCTCTACCGTAAACATTTCACAAATCCTCCCTAACAAAGGATTTGAACAAAAGAACAAACCCTAGGCAAGCTTTTCCGAAATCCAACGATGGGAAAGGTTGCCCGAGCGACAATCCTTAGGGATTGCCGAGAGGGTTTAACGGTCCTGCAGGGGCCTGCTAGACGAGCTCGGCAATCGGCTTGCCGTTTTCCACCAAGTAGGTGGGACGGCCCTGATTGTCGGTAAACTGCATCTTGTGGTCAAAACCGTACATGTGCAGGACAGTGGCCAAAAGGTCTTGTGGGCCTATGGGATTCGATGCGGGAACCTCGACCTTGGGAGAGGATTCCCCGATCACTTGCCCCATTTTCAGCCCGCCTCCCGCCATGGCCAGCGTGCAAAGCTTTCCCCAATGATCGCGGCCTCCCTTTGAATTGATCTTGGGAGTACGTCCGAATTCGCCAGTCACGACGACGAGAACGTCATCGGACATTCCACGCTCATGAAGGTCCGAAATCAAGGCGGAAACTCCTTGGTCGACGGGGCGGGCCCGACTCTTGAGCCCCTTCACGATCCCGCCGTGCATGTCCCATCCGCCGTAGCTGACGGTTACCAGGCCACAGCCCTTCTCGCAAAGGCGGCGGGCCAAAAGCAATTGCTCGCCCAATCCCTTGCCGTAGCGCTGGCGAGTCTTGGCGTCCTCCTTTTTTACGTCGAAAGCTTCGGCGGAGTTACCCATCACGAGATCGAAGGCCTGTTGCTCGAAACCATCCCAGCCCTCCATATTGCCCGAGGCATCCACGTCGCGACGAAGTCGGTCGATACCGCCCAACAGCCCGCGACGCTCGCTCGAACGATCGAAGTTCACGCTCAAGTCCATGTTCTTGCGGGCCTGTCCGCTGGGACTGAGAGCGGAAAAACGCGGGCCCAACCAGCCGGGACCGTCGCTGCGAATGTTTCCAACCTTTACGTAGGTCGGCATGCCGGAAACGGGATGGGTGGTGCCGCGGGCCTTGGCCAGAATGGATCCCATCGAGGGGCGCATGTCGGCTTTGTCGTTGTAACCCGTCATCACCAAAGTCGTTCCCGTACCGTGACTACCGCTGCCATGGGAAAAGGATCGGATCAAGGCCATCTTGTCGACCACCTTGCCGATCTCGGGGAAGGTTCCGCCAACGGTAACACCCGGAATGGGCGTGTTGCACTCGCCCGTTATGCTGCGGTATTCGGCGGGAGCGGTCATCTTCGGGTCGAAGGTCTCGACGTGAGTGGCCCCGCCTGCGAGCCAAACCCAGATAACGGACTTGTTCTTCACCCTGTCGCCGGACAGGGGCGCCGCCTTGGCTCGAAGCAATCCGGGAAGAGTCAGGCCGCCAATACCCAATGCGCCAACCCTTAGAAAGTCTCGCCTCGAGGTTCCGTCGCAAAAACTTGAACTATCGCTTCCTTGAATAGTGACCATAACGCTTCCCTCTTCTTGTTATTAGTAAAACTTTAGCAAAATTCTTAGAAATATTCAAGGTGAAAGGTAATGGGCATGCAAAGGAAAAAGCATGCTTTGGAGGCATTAAAAATTGCGTGAAGCGCCCCAAACGCGAAAGAAGCATCCAAAGGATGCCCCACCCTCCCCCAACTAACCCACCAGCTCGGGCAGAGCTTTCCAGGCATCGACCAGATAGTGGGGACGCCCCGAGAGGTCGCTCACCGTGGTGGCATGGGGGTTCAACCCGAGGTGCTCGTAAAGCGTGGCGTGCACTTCCCCAATGTGTACGGGGCGATCGGCGGGCTCGGCCACCTTTCTGTCCGTGGCTCCGATCATCTGACCATGGTTCATGCGACCGCCGGCAACGAAGGCGCAGCCGACCTGCGGCCAATGGTCGCGACCCGCATTCTTGTTGACGACGGGCGTGCGACCGAACTCGCCCCAAGCCACCACCGCGACGTCGTCCGACATCCCGCGGTCATGCAGGTCCTCGATCAAGGCGCTCAGGCCGCGATCAAAGATCGGGGCATGGCCCTTCACGCCGTTGGTATTGGAGCTGTGGAAGTCCCATCGGCCGAAATTGAGGGTCACCACCCGGGCGCCGGCTTCCACCAGTCGGCGGGCGAGGAGAAAATGCTCGTTGTTGCGGGGAGCTCCGTCCCCGACGTTCTTGGGATCGCCCTTGCCGTAGCGCTCCCTCACCTTCGGGTCCTCGTTCTCCAAGTCGAGGGCTTCCCCCAACTGGGAGGAGGTAAGCACGCCAAAGGCCTGCCGGGTAAAGGAATCCATCTGCTCCAAGTCGTTTCCGCGCTCCAGCTTGCGGCGAAAGGCGTCGAATCCTGAAAGCAGGGATTGGCGGCGACCAATGCGGGTGGATCCGACCGGCTTCGGGTCCATATCCGCCCTTGCGGGACCCGAAGGGCGAAAGGGACCATGGGGCTTGCCCAGGAATCCGCACTCGCCGGGAGAACCGTACGGAGGGTGCCCGGCCTTAGGCGCCAAGCCCACGAAAGCAGGCATGCCGGGAGACTTGGAGCCCATCAGCTTCGATACCGTGGAACCGATGCTGGGCCAATTGCCGGGAGGTTTCGGATAAGGTCGGTCGAAAAAGGCGGATCCGGGACGTCCCGTGTAGCACATGAAGGAATCGTGGCTCCCGTTCGGGGCGCCCACCAAGGTGCGGATGCCCGTCCACTTGTCCATGATCCTCGCCATCATCGGCAGGGACTCGTTCACGTGAATCCCCGTCACGTTCGTCGGAATGGGATCGAATTCGCTGCGCACCTCCTTGGGCGCGTCCGGCTTGGGGTCGATCAGGTCTTGGTGAGGCGGCGCACCCGCCATGTAGATCATGATGACCGCCTTGTTCGAGCTTCCCACCCCTGCCGCCTTTTCGGCCTGCAGGACCTGAGGCAAGCTCAAGCCACCCATGCCCAAGGCCCCGACACGCAGAAAGTCGCGACGATTGAAGCCGTCGCAGAAAATTCCCGTGCCCTTGCCTTCCAAGTCCAGCATGGAGGAAATATCATGCGAAAAAGGCTCGAAAAGCAATGATTAACCTTCGCCTCGAGCATAAATAAAAACGGGCGAGGCCCCGCAGGACGCCTACCGAAATGAATCAATCCTCGCTAAAAAAGAGGCCGCCGACCCATGCCCGAAAGCCGAGCAAGCACCGCCTCAACGCGGTGCCAAGGCCATCACCGCCCAGCAGGTCGCGGCAATCGAGATAAACTGGTGCTTCCCGTGCGGAAACCCGCTGTCCAAGGGCCTCTGGATGGGCTTGCTGCGCGTCTTCACCAGCCAGGATCCATCCTTCAGCTGATGCTCCAGCAGCCACTTCTCGCCCGAGGAAACGGCATCGGGAACGTCTTCCGCCTCCCCGCTCTCCTTCAAGGCGAACAGGGCCATGGCGGTAGCGTAGGCATCGCTCGCCATGTCGGGAAGCTGAGCCCAGCCATGGTCATCCCGCTGCAGGTCCAGCAAGGCGCGGGCGGCTTTTCCCGCATCCTTCCCCTTCGCGGCATCGCCCCAGTGGAGCCCGAGCAGCTTGAAGGCATGGTCCTCGGTGGAATCGGGTTCCGTCTCCCTCAGCCACTTCAGGGCCTTGCCCAAGGCGGCTTTCCTCTCCTCGGGCTCGGCATAGGCCTGCAGCCCCCTGTAGGACAAGGCGGTGGCGGCGAAATGGCTGTCCTCGATCGGCGGCCGATGGTTGATGATCCGCCAGGAGCCGTTCTTGGACTGCGTCTTCAGCAGGTAACGGACCAGCGCCCGGGTAACCTCGTCCGCAGGCTCCCCCGCCATCGACAAGCCCGTGAGGGCGTAGCCCGCATTGTAGGGCCCTCCCGGCACGCCCTTTCCCTTCGCCAGCAACTTGCTGCGGCCCCCGAAGTAATCGAGGGAGAAATCGGCCTGCGTTCCGATCGAGTCCTCGGCGACCTCCAGCCCCGCATCCCGCGAACGTCCAAGCGCCATCATCGCCAGCGCCTGGTGGTGGCAGGAAAAGCATTCGCGCTTATCCACGTACACTAGGGCGCTCTTCTCGATCAGGGGAATCGCCCGAGCCGCCGCCTTGCCTCCGGGCGCGCTTGCCTCCTCTGCCGTCAGGACTCCCGCCCAACCCGAACAACAAGCTGCCGAAAAGATCCAAAAGCGAAAGGAGAACATTCTCATCTTCAGTGCATCCTTGCAGGAAACTCAACCAACATAGAGGAATGGATTGACTACCGTTGTTCCTTTACTGGACTTTTTTGAAGGCGATACGGAAGCCCAAGTAACTGTAACGTTGGTCAGAGGGTAGAGAATTTCGCTTAGCAGAGCGTAAGTTCATCCCAAGGAAATCCCAGGAGCCACCTCGAAATGCCCGGTTCGTGCCCGATACCGGACCTGTGGGGTCAGTTACCGAACCACTAGGGTAAGCCAACTGAAACCAATCGGCGGTCCATTCCCACACGTTCCCATGCATATCGTGGAAGCCCCAAGGATTCGGGGGGTATTGACCAACGTCGCGGGTCTGGCTGATTCCACTGCTCCAGTAATTCGCATTCGTTGCGGCGATGCTGTTACCCCAGGAGTAAGCAGTTTTAGTCCCCGCACGGCAGGCATACTCCCATTCCGACTCCGTTGGCAGGACGTAGCTCCAACCTGCAGGCAACCTGCCCGCCGCCTGCTCGGCTGCGTTCAGGCGGGTAAGGAAAACTTGCGCGTCATCCCAGCTTACCTTCTCCACGGGACGGTTCGGGTTATTGCCAAACTGGCTGGGTGTAGTACTCAACTGGTTGCTGTTCCCTGTCATCACCCCTTCATACTGGGCCTGCGTCACTTCATGCTTCCCCAAATAAAAGCCCTTAGTGAACGTGACGTTGTGCTCATCTTCCCTATCCGAATTCCGATCCGACTCGTTCGTCGGGCTACCCATGGTGAAAGTTCCCAGTTCAACCCAGAGCATTTCCAAGTTCGATGCACCCTGTACGAAATGGGGAGGAACCTTTACTTTAAGCAAGGCGACAATCGTGGTAACCCCGCCGAAGTCGTTGCTCACGACGACGGTGTAGTTGCCGTCATGGAGGGTAGCGTTGGCGTCGGTGATGTTCAGGGTGGCGTTGGTCTCGCCCGGTAGGTCCGCTCCGTTCCTCTTCCATTGGTAGGTCAGGTACTTGCCCTCGGCGGCGACGGAGAAGGTTGCGTTGGCATCCTGATAGACGTTCGTTGCCTGCGGGGCCGAGGTGATCTCGGGCTTCAGGTACTTCAGGATGGTCTCGCTCAGCTGGCTCGTGGTGATCGAATTCGGGGCAATGGTTGCCGCGCCTCCAGAGCCTCCCGAGCCTCCCGAGGTGGCGTTGCCGTCGCGGCGATAGAGGTCGAACACGCCCGCTATTGTTGCGTTGAGGTCGGCAGCATGAAGCTTGTTGGAATAGGTGGATAAGGCGGTCTGGCCAGTTGCAAGATAAAGTTTGCCGCCAAGGATCGCGCTATCGGCCACGTACTTGTTCTCGGGCAGGGAGCCTGCTGTAACCCATACGTTGCCAGCGGGATCGTAGACGTTGATGGAATTCAGAAAGGATCCTCCCGCAGCGTACAATTTTTCGTTGAAAGCCCAAGCCAAGGGCCATGGCCGGGCGATTGGAAGGCTGGGTCCGCTGGTCCATGAATTGTTGGCGGGATCGTAAATTTCCACTACATCGGTTTGAGCGCCGGCAACTCCACCGATCGCCCAGACCTTTCCATCGAAGAGAGCCAGCTTCATGCCGTGCCTGGCGGTAGGCATGTTGGCTTTCTGGCTCCACTGGTTGGTGCCGGGGTCCAGTTCAAGCACTTGGTTGACGTTCTGGTCTGCTGCATTCTTGCCTCCGATCAAGAGGATTTTCCCGTCTACTGTGATGGCTGTTGCATAGGCTAGTAATCCGGGCAAGGCGGGACCTGCGGTCCATTGACCGGTGGCGGGGTCAAAGATTTCCACACTGGACAACCCGGCACCGCCGATGGCGTAGAGCTTGCCGTTGAGAACGGCGGCGGCGACACCCGTTCGCGCTGCCGACATCGCCGCCAAGGTTTGCCACTGGTTGGTTGCGGGATCGTAGCGTTCGGCTAGGTTTAGGCTGCCGGAATCGTTCCACCCGCCGACGAAGTACAGCTTGCCGTCGAGGGCTTCCACGCCATCGCCCGCATACCTGGCGACTGAAACGTTGGCTTTTTGCTCCCAGACGAAATCCTTGAGCTGCCCTGCTTGGTGGAGCGTATAACCGGTGGGAGCATTTTGCCCGTAAGACAGGGCGATAAGGTTTCCGGCGGGAACGGCGGGAGCGGACGAACCATTGCCGTCCGAGCCCGAGGTGGCGTTCAAGTCCGCCAGGACCTCCGCCGACAGCATCGACTTGGTGATCGTACGGTTCAGGTCCGCCAGCACGTCCCCCGCAAGGCGCGAACGGGTGATGGTCGCGTTCAGGTCCGATAAGACGTCTGCCGCAAGGCGAGTGCGTGTTATTGTGCCGTTCAGGTCGGCAAGCACGGAGGCGGGCAGCATAT
>CAZNWO010000049.1:0-21850 GCA_964576585.1 uncultured Puniceicoccaceae bacterium
GGGTTCGACCCCCTCTCCGGGCACCATCTCAAAGCACGAGGGCACGAAAAGAGACGCTAGGCCAAATAGTGCCTTGCGTCGGAAGCCCCTCTTGATGCAATTTGGAACAAATAGTCGACAAGGTTTGACGAAGAGAAAGGAACCATATATTCCGACAGGAAATCTTTATCGACTTACTCCAAACCAAAAGCGATACGCGAATTTGAGGAATTGCGAATTACAATGAGAAAAAAGAATATACTCCTAGCCGAATCACGCGGGATGTACTGGGGGGTTGCGATCATGCTTCTTTTTGCCGCCGGATGCATCACTCCCGGCAACAAGAAATCAAGTTCAGGCGCCAAGAGTTCGGCGTCGCCCAGCAAGGCCGCACCAGAAAAGGCAGTCCATTCGGATTGGCTTTATTGGCGTGGACCAGAGGGCACAGGCGTTTCCACTCAGACCGGCTTGCCCGATGAAGTGGACGCAAACGACACTGTCTGGACGTATGCAATTCAGGGTGGTGGCGTGCCTGTTGCGGCAGGGGGACGCATTTATCAATTTGGATATTACGGCGTAACCGACGATCTGCAGGAAGCGATTGTCTGCATGGAGGCTGCCACGGGCAAGGTAATCTGGGAACATCGTTACAGCGATTTTATTTCCGACATCGTTTATAACCGCTATGGGGTCGGAGCTGCTGCCGTGGACGGTGAAACGGGCAATGTGTATTTCCAAACCAGCCCCGGACTGCTTTTAGGCTTCGACAAGGACGGCAAGAAGCTCTGGGAACGTTCGCTCATGGAGGAATTTGCCCGTCTTACTTTCCCGAATGGGCGAACAGGCGGCCCCTGCGTGGACGGCGATCTCGTCATCATTCATGCCATTACCGCAAACTGGGGCAAAGGAGGACCTGCACGCGACAGATTTTACGCATTCGACAAGCGTACAGGTGATCTAGTTTGGCATTCCACGCCCGGCATTACGCCCAAAGACAGCTCCTTTGCTCCTCTCACTTTTGAAAATCTGCCAAATGGTCGACGCGTATTCTACAGCGGTACGGGCTGTGGTAACGTGGTATGCATCGACGCCCGTACTGGACAACCTCTCTGGCGATTCCAAATGTCGTATGGCGGGGTAAATTCGGGAGTTGTCCTGCATGGTGACACGGTTGTAGCCGTGCATGGCAAGGAGAACGTGGACGCATCCGACATAGGCCGCATGGTAGCCATAAAGAAACCTTCGAAACTTCCCGCACACGGCGAGGACATGCTTTTGCTCGGCAAGAAAGATGAGAAATGGCGCAACAACGAGCTGGAAGCCTTTACCAGCACTCCCGTCTATCGAGAAGGCCGAGTTTACTGCACAATCAAAACGGGTGAGCTACTGTGCGTGAACGCAGGAACGGGAAAGATCATTTGGAGTCTAAAGCTGGCCCCCGACCAAGTTCATGCGTCCCCGACATGGGCGGATGGAAAGCTATACGTTCCAATGTTCGACGGAAAGTTTTTCGTGGTTAAGGACAACGGCGATGCAGGTGAAATCTTGGATGAAACCCATCTTGACGGGGCTTGCCTAGCTGCTCCCTCCGCTGCGTATGGACGTGTATTCGTTCAAGCTAAGAACCGTCTCTATTGTTTCGGTTCCGATGCGAAAGCTCCTGACTTCGTACCCACAAAGTCAAAGCCCAGTTCTGCATCGGGTAAAGCCGTCGCCCTGCAGATCGTGCCCGCGGAATTTGCAGTTAAGTCGGGAACGTCCCAAAGTTTCAAGGTTTACTCACTTGACACGGCGGGCCGTCGTATCGCCGAGGTCAAGGATGGGCTCAAATGGGAGAAATGGATTCCTCCCACGGCGAAGGTGAAGGTAAAGGTAGACGCAGAAATTTCGAATGACGGCGTTCTCACCGCCGCTGCAGACGCGAAGCTTTCCGCCGGAGCTCTTCGTGTGACTGACGGCAAGGTATTTGGTGTAGCTCGCGGTCGCATCCTCCAAGACTTGCCTTACAAGGAAGACTTCGAGAAAGACTTCTCCTTCGACTTCAATTCCACTGACGGCATACCCTTCTCTTTCCCTCCGCTTCCTTGGCTCGGTGCCCGCATGCGCTGGCAAGTGCAGGACATGGACGGAAACAAAGTTGCGGGCAACACCCTTGACCGAGTTCTCTTCCAGCGCGCCATGAATTTCCTCGGACACATGGAGATGAAGAATTACACGGTTGAAGCTGAAGTGATGACCGACGGCAACCGCCGCATCAAGTCAACCGTCGGACTTGTCAACCAACGCTACATCGTAGCACTAGTCGGCAACTGGCAGAAACTGGAGGTATTCTCCAATTACGATCGTTTCAAGGCCTCAGTCCCCTTTCCAGTCAAAACCAACGTTTGGTATCATCTGAAGACCCGCGTGGACGTGAATGCGGATGGTTCAGGCGTCGTCCGAGCCAAAGCGTGGGAAAAGGGAAAGGACGAACCAGAGGCTTGGACTATCGAAGCTCCTCATGCCAATGTCCACAAACATGGCTCGCCCGGCGTATATGCTCTTTCACCGCAAAGCCTCAAGAAGGTTTACATCGACAATATTTCAATCACCTCCAACGAGTAAGGAGAATTAAAACATGAAACTCGAAAACAAACGTCTTTTCATCTCGGCTCTGGCCGCCACCTATCTACTTGCGGTTTCCGCTCAAGCTGCCGATTGGCCCGTCTGGGGCGGTGACGGTTCGCGAAACATGGTGTCCTTCGAAAAGGATATCGTACTCGAATTCGATCCCGGCCGCATGAATGAGGATGAAGTCGTCGACATGAAGACGACCAAGAACGTCAAGTGGGTCGCCAAGCTCGGCTCACAGGCATACGGAAACGTAACAGTGGCTGACGGTCGCGTCTACGTCGGCACCAACAACGAGTCTCCTCGTGATGCAGACAAGAAAGGTGACCGCGGTATCGTAATGTGCTTAAATGAGAAGACGGGCAAACTTGAGTGGCAACTCGTAATTCCGAAACTCGGAGCAGGCAAGGTGAGCGACTGGGAGTACATCGGCGTCTGCTCGTCGCCCGCCATCGAGGGTAACCGGGCCTATGTTGTAACCAATAAATGTGAGGTCGTTTGCTTGGATGTGGAAGGCTTCAAGAACGGCAACGACGGCCCATTTAAGGATGAAGCCGCATACGTAAGGCCCAAGGGAGGCAAGGATCCGCTAAACGAAAAACTCGATGCCGACATTATCTGGAAGTACGATATGCGAGACGAACTAGGCGTCTTCCCACACAACGTCACCAGTTCGTCGGCCATAATCATTGGCGACATGGTGATCGCCGCAACTTCCAACGGCGTGGACTGGTCCCACACCAACATCCCCGCCCCACTCTCGCCCTGTTGGATTGCCCTCAACAAGAACACGGGCGAACTCATTGGCGAAGACGGTTCCGGAGCCGGTCAAAATGCGCTGCACGCTGCTTGGTCTTCGCTCACTTACGGCAAAGCAGGGGATAAGGACGTCCTCATCTGGGGCGGCACTGACGGTTTCTGCTACGGATATGCTTCCAAGCCTGAGAAGGATGAGGAAGGCTTCGATGTTTTCAATCCAATCTGGAAGGTGGACTGCAACGAGCCGCATTACTGGAAGGACAAGAAAGGAAAGAAGATTCCCTACGCCACTCCTCCCGGCCCATCCGAACTCATCGGCACGCCAGTCCTTTACAAGGGAAAAACCTATGTCGCCATCGGTCAGGACCCCGAACACGGTGACGGTGTGGGGCGCCTTTCGTGCATCGATGCCGCAACAGGCAAGGTGGTCTGGAAGTACACGGACGTAGGTCGCACAATTTCCACCGTTTCCGTGGCTGACGACCTTGTGTACGTCGCTGAGTATGCAGGCCTCATCCACTGCCTCGACGCCAACACGGGCAAACTTTATTGGAAACACGATTCCTTTAGCCGCATCTGGGGGTCTACCCTTGTTGTAGGCGGCAAAGTACTGCTTGGCAATGAGGACGGCGACCTCCTAATCCTCGATCACGGCAAGGGCAAGCCGACCGTCAAGACCATGGACATGGGAGCTCCGGTATACAGTTCTCCGGTCGTTGCCAACGGCACACTTTACGTCGCCACCCAGACACACCTATACGCCATCGGCAAGTGAAGTTTAGGCCCTTCGGACAAACAAGGTGAGCGCATCCGAAACCTCCTCCGGAAAAACCCTGGTATTGGGGTTGTTTATTCTTCTGTTCATCGCCCATCAGGATTTCTGGTTGTGGGCGGACGACACCTTGGTAATGGGCTTCCTGCCCATCGGTCTGGCATACCACGCTTTATTTTCCGTAATCTGTTCCTGTCTTTGGGCTCTGGCTTGTTTTAGAACTTGGCCAGAAGAGCTTGAGCGTTGGGCCAACGAAGAAGCACCGACAACAAGTTCACAAGCAGAGGAAGAAGATTCATGAGCGATGCTTTTTTTGTCGCTGCGACCGGAGAAGCGGCCTCCCGAACTCCGCTCTATGTCCTCCTAGTTTATATGGGGCTCCTGTTGGGGCTCGGCGTGATGAGCAGTCGCCTATTTCGGGGCACTAGCAAAGACTACTTCGTCGCCAGCCAATCTATCGGACCCTTCATGCTTTTGATGAGTGTGTTCGGCACCACCATGACGGGTTTTGCCTTGGTCGGCTCCTCTGGGAAAGCGTTCTCCCAAGGCATCGGCACCTATGGACTAATGGCCTCTTGGAGCGGCTTGATTCACTCTGCCGTTTTCTTCGTCATCGGCATCAAGTTGTGGTCCTTCGGGAAGAAGTACGGCTATGTCACTCAAATCCAGTTTTTCAGGGATCGCTTTGATTCCAAGCAGTTGGGCTACATCCTTTTTCCCATTCTCGTGCTACTTATAATTCCGTACCTTTTGGTCGGCTTGATTTCGGTCATGAAGGTTGTGCAGCCCATCACTTCAGGTATGTTCCCCGAAGCTTTTTCGTTGCCGGACAAGACACTTCCCAACGGCAAGATCATCCCGCATCCGCTTGCCGGTGGCGTGCCGGGATGGTTGAGCGGTTTGGTGGTATCCTGCGTGGTACTTTTTTACATTTTCTTCGGTGGTGTTCGCAGCGCAGCATGGGCAAACACTTTTCAGACCGTAGTTTTCATGATTACGGGCGTCATCGCCTTCTACATGATTGCAGACAAGCTGGGTGGCGTGGCCAAGGCGGCAGAAATCGTAAAGGACAACGCTCCCGCAAAACTTGTACGGGAAGGCTCCATCGGAGACTGGCACTTTTTCTCCTACCTCTTGATCCCGCTCAGCGTGGGAATGTTCCCCCACCTCTTTCAACACTGGCTAACTGCCAAGAACGCCAAGAGTTTTAGGCTCACGGTAATTGCCCACCCAATCTGCATTGCAATCGTCTGGGTGCCGTGCATCCTCATTGGCATTTGGGCGGCTGGACTTTATGCCGCCGGTGACTTGCGCATCCCTCCCCTACCGGGCGGAGGTGGGCCAAACGCAAATGCTGCCTTAGCCACAATGGTAAGGACCTTGGTCGAAAACCCGTTTCTTTCCGGCTTGCTCATGGCAGGAATTCTCGCCGCAATCATGTCGTCCCTGGACTCCCAATTCGTCTGTCTCGGAACTATGTTTACAAATGACGTAGTAGTCGCTGCGGGCGGCCAGGACAAGTACAGCGACAAGCAGCTCATCTTCTTCTCTCGCGCCTTCATCGTGGCAATCGTGGCAGTTTCCTACGTCATGGCTCTGTATCTTCAAGGTTCCAGCGTTTTTTCACTTGGCGTCTGGTGCTTCTCAGGTTTCGCCGCCCTCTTTCCGCTGGTGTTCGCCGCTGTGTACTGGAAACGAGCCAGTTTCGGTGGAGCAGTCGGTTGCATCGTCGCGACCGTCGTCACATGGTTTTATTTCTTCTACCAAGACATTTTTCTCGATGCGGGAAAAGGCCACGGCGAATACTTGGTGGCTGACGTAATGCCAGTGACATTCGTATTCCTCGCATCCGCCGCCGGAATGGTCTTGGGCTCCATGTTTTCCAAGCCTCCATCCAATGAAACCTTGGACAAGTTTTTTCCAAGCTAGTTTTCTTACCCAAATTAATTCTCGCGATTTGAGAATAGTCTAAAGGTTACTTTATAACTTCCCATGAACTTAGATGAAAAAGTATCTGCTGCAGCTGATGCATTGGACGCTCACGCTGTAGAAATCGTAAAGTATCACTTCTCGCCTGAGACTGGTTGCAAGTTCTGGTTGGATTGGGCTGAAAAACAAGATTGGAATCCCGCTGAGGAGATTTCCTCGTTCGCCGATATTGTTGAGAAGTTCCCGAACTTTCAGGACGAATGGTTGCGGGACCTACAACCCCAGGTCTGGGTGCCGAAGGAAAAAGACGGACAGCCCTTCAATATTTTCGAAACAGGCGGCACCACCGGCATGCCCAAGCAGCGCATCGGCTGGAATGACTATAAGGTGGATTACAGTGAGTTTTCCGAAACCCTAAACGACGACCATTTCCCGAAGAACCACTTCTGGATAATGGTAGGTCCTACGGGGCCGCGTCGTCTTCGCCTAGCCATCGAGCACTTGGCGAACGTTCGCGGATGCTCCTGCTACTTCGTGGACTTAGACCCCCGCTGGGTAAAGCGCCTAATCAAGCAAGGACAAGGCGATCAAGCCAAAGCCTACATGGAGCACGTCGTCGACCAAGCCACCACGATCATGAAACATCGCGAGGTGAGCGCCGTCTTCACGACACCCAAGTTGCTCGAGGCCATAGCCGAACGATTCGAAGAGGAGGGTTCCTCTCTTTTCGATGCTGGAGTTCGAGGTGTCTTCTGTGGCGGTACGACTATGGACCCCCAGTACGTTCGTTTTCTGACGGAGGAATTGCTTGAGAACAAGATCGGTTTCGTCCCGGTTTACGGCAACACCCTAATGGGGCTGGCAAAGCCTAAGCCACTTGGCCCTGAAGACAAATTTTCCATAACCTACCATGCCCCACAGCCTCGAGCAGTGCTTAGGGTGGTAAATCCCGACACAAACCAACCAGTGGAATACGAGGAATGGGGACGGGTTGAGCTCACTACTCTGACCAAGGAATTTTTCATGCCGCGTTTCCTCGAAAGGGATGAAGCAATGCGACGTCCGCCGACGGAACTTTATCCTTGGGACGGTGTCGCCGAGGTTCGTCCATTTGGCGCGATGCAGAAGAAAATTGTAGAGGGCGTTTATTAACAATCCCCACCCTTCCGGGCTTGGCCCCACAAACCGAAAACCTTCACGAATCACCACGCTATGATAAACATTCCCGTACTTCGCTGGGGCGAACCCTACGAAAGCTTGAATCACGACGAAGTTGTACACTTCAGTACCGGCGAAACCTTGGCCAAGGTTGGTCAAGCGAACCCCGGGCTACTAGCCCGAGACGCACGCAAGGCTCAACTCGCTCGCGATGTCCTTCGTGAAATTCCCATCCCGGAACTGGTCGAAAAAACCAAGAAGGCAGCCGATCTCTTCCTTAACTCCACACTTCCACTAGGCGACGGGGAACAGTCTCCGGACGATTTCGCCAAGCAACAATCCGCTTCGACAGGTCTTCCCGAGCACATGACCAAGTTCAACATGGAGAAAAACCACTTTGTGTTGACCAACATGGATCAAATTCTAGATGCACTCACCCGTGGACTCGACCTGGATATCCTCACTCGTGGCTACGGTGTAGAAGCTCGCAAGCCCGATCTTCCGGTCAGCTACCAAGCGCAGTCCCCGGTACTCGGCATGGTGTTGCCTTCAAACTCGCCCGGCGTACATACGTTGTGGCTACCCGTCATCCCGATGCAGATTGGTCTCGTCTTAAAACCCGGACCACAGGAACCTTGGACACCGTATCGCATGGCTGCAGCTTTCACCGAGGCAGGCATCCCCAAAGAGTGTATGGGCATCTATCCCGGCGGTGGTGAAATGGGTGCAGAGGTCGTCAACCGTTGCGGACGAGTGATGATTTTCGGCAGTGCCCAGACCGTAAAGAACTATGCAGGCAATGCGGGTGTACAGGTTCATGGCCCGGGCTACAGCAAAATTCTACTGGGCGACGACCTTGTCGACAAATGGGAGGACTATCTGGACCTAATGGTCGACAGCATCTACAAGAACAGCGGACGAGGCTGCATCAACTGCTCTGGCGTCTGGGCATCCAGACACACCAATGAAATTGCAGAAGCTATCGCCGAGCGAATCGGCCCCATCGAGGTCAAGGACCCATCAGACCCCGAGGCTGGTCTCGCTGCCTTTACTGTTGAAGGGCAAGGAGAAGCCATTTGGAACATGATCGAGGAAGGTTGCAAGGAGAGCGGCGTCACTCATGTAACTGCCAAACATGGTGAGCGCCTCGTTTCCATGGATCGCTGCTCCTATATTCGCCCCACCATTCTCCACTGCGACTCCCCCGACCACAAGATGTCGAACACCGAGTACATGTATCCGTTCGCCTCCGTGGTTGAGTGCCCTCAAGAGCAGATGTTGGACAAGATCGGGCACACCCTTGTTGTCTCCGCAATTACCGAGGACGAGACTTGGGCGGCGCAATTGGCAGACGCCACAAACGTGGATCGTCTTAACATTGGCCCCTTGCCCACAATTGCTCTCAATTGGCTTCAGCCACACGAGGGTAACATAGTTGATTTCCTTTTCCAGGCGAGGGCCTACCAAACTACGCCCGCAAGGATGGGAGTTTGAGCCTCGACTAAAGTCGGGAGGACAAAATTTTGACGGCTGGAAGCTTTCACGAGCTCGACCCATTTGCTCGCCTAGAGGAACACCCCGACATTCGTGTCCTCTTTGGCTCACGGCGAATCGACGAGCTAGGCCCGACTGCCGCCAAGTTAGGCTCGAAGGCCTTGCTCGTGACAGATGCCGGCATCGTTCGGGCTGGGCACGCCGACCGAGCCCGAACTTCGCTTGAGGGTGCCGGCCTGACCGTAAATGTGTTCGATAAATCCATCGAAAACCCCACCTCTTCTTGCGTGGATGCCTGCGTTGCCGTTGCCAAGGAGGCCGATGTAGACGTCATCGTGGGTCTTGGCGGCGGAAGCTCAATGGATACTGCAAAGGGCTGTAATTTTGTTCTCACTAACGGCGGTGCCATGAAGGACTACTGGGGTACCGGCAAGGCGACCAAGCAGATGCTCCCACTAATTGCTGTGCCCACCACGGCCGGCACGGGCAGCGAATGTCAGTCCTACGCCCTTATTTCCGATGACGAAACACACCGCAAGATGGCCTGTGGCGACAAAAAAGCCCTCCCTTGCGTCGCAATCCTTGATCCTGAACTGACTGTCTCACAGCCCACTACGGTTACTTCTAGTACCGGCATCGACGCTCTTGCTCATGCACTCGAAGCAGCGGCAACAAAGAACCGCAACGAAGCTTCTGCTCGCCACGCTCGTCTCGCCTTTCTCCTTGTTCAAGCCAATCTCGAAACTTTGTTTACCAATCCTCAAGACTTGGAGGCTCGAGGAAAAGTCCTCCTTGGCGCCTCCCATGCCGGGGCCGCCATAGAATACAGCATGCTTGGAGCCGCCCACTCGATGGCGAATCCTCTAACTGCCCGCCGTGGCGTCGTTCACGGACAAGCCGTAGGCATCGCCTTGCCGGTCGTCATGCGCTTCAATGCCGAACTCCCCGAAGTCCGTTCCATCTATGCTGGCCTTGCCCGTGATGCCGACCTTGCTGCCGATGGCTCCTCTGATGCAGAAGCCTCGGAAGCTTGCATCGTTAGGGTGGAAAACCTTCTTGTCGCCGCAGGATTTCCCACAACGCTGAATGAGCACGGGTTCTCTCACGAAGAAATCCCCGTTCTCGCCACAGAAGCAGCCGAACAATGGACCGCAGGCTTTAACCCCAGGCCTGCAGGTATCGAGGACTTTAAAAAACTATTTGGCTTAATCCTTTCCAAGTCGGCTTGCAATCAGGCTTAGTTGAGGACATCTTCTTACAAGCAATGAAATTACGGCACTTCAGGAAAAATCTTCCATTCTGCAGCCTGCCTTTCCTGCTTTTGTCATTCAGCCAACCTGCATTTGGACAAAATGGTGAATGGCCCCAACACCGTGGGGACCAAGGCCTGCGCGGGCTTGCACTGGGAAAACTCGGAGACAAACTGAAGCTTCTCTGGACCTATGAAACGGGTGATTTCCTGAAATCGTCTGCAGTGATTAAGAATGGTACCGTGTTCATTGGATCGGACTCAAAGAAACTACATGCCATTAACTTGAAGACCGGAAAGGAAACTTGGAGCTATTCCACCGAGCTTGCCATCGAGGCAGCTCCTCTCGTTTTAAAAGACGTCGTGTACGTCGGCTCAACGGACGGCTTCCTTTATGCGCTTCAAGCAAAAGACGGAAAATTGCTCTGGAAGCATGAGACCATGGGAGAGATCATGGGTGCGCCCAACCACGCCGTTCGTCCTAAGTCAAAGGATTCCGTACTGGTCATCGGAAGCTACGACAACTACGTTCACTGCCTTAACGCAAAGACCGGAAAGCTCTTGTGGAAATTCGAAACCAACAACTACGTCAATGGGGTTCCGACGATTCTCGACGGGGACAAGGTGGTTTTCGGAGGATGTGACGCAGTTTTGTATGTTGTGGGACTGGAAGACGGAAAGCTGATTCGCTCCTTAGAGGTTGACGCCCCCATTGCCGCAACAGTCGCCGTTGCCGACGGCATTGGTTACGTAGGGAACATGGACAATGCCGTTACCGCTTTCGACCTAAATGCCGCCGAAGTAGTATGGACCTATCGCGCCAAGAATTTTCCTTACTATTCCTCACCGGCAGTCACCGACAAGTTCTGCCTCATCGGTGGCCGAGACAAGGGTTTGCACTGCATTGATCGCGTCACGGGAAAGGCCGCGTGGCGTTTTGCTGCCCGTGGGCGAATAGACAGCTCTCCCGTCGTCTGCGGCAAGAAAGTGATCATCGGAACAATGGACGGCAAGCTGCACCTTATTTCTCTTAAGGATGGGAAGGAGATCGTCTCCTACGAGATTGGTGAACCCATTTCTTCCACTCCAGCGATAGTTGGAACGAGAATTGTGGTTGGCTGTGAGGATGGCAACGTGTACGCTTTCGAGACCAATCCATGAGTAATTGAAAGCCCTTCCTCGATGTCCGACCAATCTGCTCCAACTTCATTCATCAAACCCGACGTCGAGACGAAGGAAGACACAAAGGCGGGTAATTACTTCGTTTCCAATTACCCTCCTTTTTCATTCTGGGGTGAAGAAGACGTCCCTTGCGTAGATAGCCTTCTAAACAGCCCCACTCCCGGCAAGGCTCCCCTTGGGCTCTACTACCACGTTCCCTTTTGCCGCAAACGTTGTCACTTCTGTTACTTCCGGGTCTATACCGACAAGAATTCCTCGGACATCCGAAGATACCTTGCCGCGACCATGCAAGAGCTTCGGCAATACGCCGAGAAGCCCTATCTCCAAGGCAGAAAGCCGAAGTACGTGTACTTTGGCGGTGGGACACCCTCCTACCTCTCCGCTCAGCAACTGATGGAGCTGACGGACGAGATGAAAGCCATCTTGCCATGGGACGAAGCAGAAGAGGTGACTTTCGAGTGCGAGCCCGGAACCTTGAGTGAAAAGAAACTGGACGTCATCAAGAATTTCGGCGTCACGCGCCTTAGCTTGGGCATCGAGAACTTTAACGATCATGTCCTCGAGACCAACGGAAGAGCTCATCGTTCCGCTGAAGTCTTCAAGGCTTATGAATACGCGAGAGGCCTAGGCTACGACAACATCAACGTAGACCTCATCGCGGGCATGCTTGAAGAGACCGAAGAAAACTGGGTCGATTGCATTCAAAGAGTCAAGGATCTCTCACCGGACTGTATAACCATCTACCAGATGGAAATTCCCTTCAATACGACCATTTACAAGTCGATGAAGGATCAAGGCAAGCTAACTGCTCCCGTGGCCGATTGGCCCACCAAGCGACGCTGGACGGATTACGCATTCAGGGAACTGGAGTCGGCGGGCTACACGGTGACAAGCGCCTACACCGCCGTGAAGAATCCGGAGTCGACCAAGTTCGTTTATCGCGACCGTTTGTGGACAGGCTCGGACATGATATCTCTAGGGGTTGCATCCTTCGGCCATCTGGGTGGAATTCATTACCAAAACCTTGTTCACATCGAAGAATACATAAGCAAAATCGAGCAAGGTGAAACTCCTGTCCGCAGAGCCTTGCTAACCGACCAAGAAGAAAGATTTATCCGCGAGTTAATCCTTCAGTTCAAACTTGGACGCGTAAGTTTATCCTACTTCGACAAGAAATTCGGACAAAGCGTTGAGGAAAGGTTCGCTCCCATCCTTCAAGAACTCAAAGAAAGTGAATGCCTATCAAGAATCGGAGACGACCTTATCCTTTCTCGTGAAGCTTTGCTGAAAGTAGACTCCCTGCTCCATCGTTTCTTTCTCCCTAAGCATCAGGATTCCAGATACGTTTAGCTGGCAATGGCGGACGAGACAAAAATGGTTCACCCGGACCTCTTATATCCCCTGAGCATGTTTCGGCGCGCCAGAAAGATTCCACCGCTTGAATATGAGAAAATCGATGGCGAACGAGTTCCAGCACCTTACGGGCAGCTGCTTGTACATCAGGGAGACATGACCTCTCGCCTTGAACAATTCCACGGAGACAAGATACAGGTCCGAAAGCTCACCTCCTCAAGCGATGGTCAAAGCTACTTCAGGGAGGTGGTCCTCCACACAATTGACGAAGGGAAGCCCGTGGAATATGGAGGCATCGAAGTCATACTGTCCAATTTGCCCGAGGATATCCGCAAGGAAGTGCTGACTGCCAAAAGCCCGCTCGGAGGCATACTCAATGCATATCGCATGTCCTACAGCAGTTCACCCCTGGCATATCTTGAAGTAACTGCGGACGAAGCGATCAAAACTGCTCTCTCCCTTGGAGAAGAACCTATGACTCTATATGGACGCAGTAACCGAATAACCGATCATAGCGGGAAGGAAATAGCAAGAATCGTTGAAATTCTTCCTCCTTCTTAGGTTGTAAAGAGTTGAAAAACGCCTCCAAGAAAATATACCGAGCATCGTGATTTCATTGAAGCAAGACTACGATGCCATAGTTATTGGAGCGGGACCCGCAGGTTCTGCTGCGGGAGCAAGCTTGGCGGAAAAAGGACACCGCGTACTGATTGTGGAGAAAGAAAAATTTCCTCGGTATCACGTCGGAGAATCCCTGATGCCCTTCTGCTATTTTCCCCTCAAGCGGCTTGGACTGGTGGAAAAGCTCCAGAACTCGGCGAATCCGAGAAAATTCTGCGTTCAGTTCGTTCGCCAAAATGGATCCGTCTCCCAACCCTTCTATTTTTTCGAGCACATGGATCATCCTGCATCCACGACTTGGCAAGTATGGCGTTCGGAGTTCGATGAAATGCTTCTCCAAAAAGCTCGCGAAAACGGTGCCTCAGTGATGGAGGAGACCAAGGCGAAAGCCCTCATTAAAGAAGGCGACCGGGTAATTGGAGCACGAGTCGAATCAAAGAACCTAGGGGAACTGCGCCTCCATGCCCCATTGGTGATAGATGCCTCAGGCAGGGATTGTTTTGCCGCCGTCCGGGAACGCTGGATGGAAAGAGATCCAAAGCTGCAAAAGATTGCCATTTGGACTTATTACAAGGGAGCCATGCGTGATCCGGGCCTCGACGAAGGCGCCACCACAGTAGCCTACCTTCCAAACAAAGGATGGTTCTGGTACATCCCGCTGAGCGGGGACGTCGTAAGCGTGGGAATTGTTGCCGAACATTCCTATCTTTACGATGGCTCAACCAAAGATCTTGCCGAAATCTTCAATCGAGAGGTTAAAAACAATGCCTGGATCGAGGAGCATCTTGCCTGTGGTAAACAGGATGGACAATATCGGGTAACCGGCGAGTTCTCCTATCGCAACAAGTATTGCTCTACGGATGGATTGGCATTGGTTGGAGATGCCCTTGGTTTCCTAGATCCCGTTTTTTCTTCGGGAGTTTTTCTTGCCCTGAAGAGCGGTCTACTGTTGGCGGATGCCGCAGACGCTCCTCTTAGAAAAGGAAACGTCTCCGCATCAATTTTCGAGGACTACGGCAAGAAGATGCAGGCATCCATTGAAACAATGCGGAAAATCGTCTATGCCTTCTATGACGAAGGCTTCAGCTTCAAGGATTTAGTCATGCAAGGAGAGCAGATGCGTTCCGACTTGACCGATTGCTTGGTTGGCAATGTAGACGACAAGGACTTTAACGACCTTTTCTCCGCCATGTCCAAGCTTGCCAAACTACCCGAGCCAATCGAGTACGGCTTGGCAAAGGCCTCCGAGTGAAGCTCGCCTTCATCACCCCGGGAACGGGGAATTACTATTGCGGCGTGTGCATGCGCGACAATTCCTTGGCTCGAAACCTAATAGATGCGGGTCATGAAGTAACCATGCTGCCCACCTACTTGCCCCACTTTCTAGACGAGGAAAATGTGGCAGAGGAACAGCCCATTTTCTTCGGAGGCATCAATGTCTACCTTCAGCACAAATTCTCACTGTTTCGACACACTCCGGAATGGCTTGACAAGGCTTTGGACTGCAAATGGCTCCTGCGGAAGGCTTCAGAGCGAAGCGGAATGACTTCCAGCAAAGACTTAGGAGAAATCACAATATCAACCTTTAAAGCCGAAAATGGTCCGCTAGCCAAGGAAGTGAAAAAAGTGGTGGATTGGTTCAAACAGCACGAAAAGCCCGATGTGATCCTCTTGTCCACGATTCTCCTGGCAGGGCTAGGGCGAGTCTTGAAGCAGGAACTTGAAGTCCCCGTTTACGGCTTTCTGCAGGGAGAGGACTCTTTTCTCGACTCGCTCCTACCGGAATACCGAAACGTCGCCATGGAATTGCTGAGATCGGATGCATCCGATCTCGATGGCTTCATCACTCCAAGCAAATACTTTGGGGAGCAAATGTCGGGCAAGCTGAACTTACCAAAGGACAGGTTGCACCACCTGCCCAACGGAATAACGCTGGACGGATACTCTCCTGCAAAAGAACCGCCCAAGACGCTTTCCTTGGGATTCCTTGCCCGGCAATGCCCGATCAAGGGGTTGGATTTATTGGTGGATGCCTACCTGGAAATTATGGAGCGAGGTAACTTCGGTGAACTGGAGCTTCATGTTGCCGGAGGCATGACGGAAGACGATGAACCCTATGTAGAGGAACAGAAAAAAAAGCTTCGTTCCGCAGGCTTTATTGAAAAAGCTTTCTTTCATCCCAACATTAGCAGGGACTCCAAAATCGCTTTCCTGAAAAAACTGACGTTGTTCTCCGTTCCTGCTCGTTTTCCCGAGGCTTTTGGACTTTACGTGCTGGAAGCATTAGCAGCCGGGGTACCAGTGGTACTCCCTAGGGAAGGTGCCTTTCCCGAGATAGTCGAAGCTACCTCAGCGGGCGAACTGTACGAACCCAACGAACCCAAAGCCCTTGCCGATGCACTGGAGAAAACCCTTTCCAACCCCAAGGAAGCTCACGCCATGGGCTTGCGGGGCCATGAAAAGGTGATCAGTCTTTTCTCCAACGAAAAACTTGCCAAACAACTCGTGGAAGACATTCTCGCAAACCACGGAAGCAAAGACTAAATCAAACTTCATGACATCACAATTTTCCATCAAACGACGCGTAGAATTCGCTGAGACCGACCTAGCCGGCATCATGCACTTCACGCACTTTTACCGATGGATGGAGGTCTGCGAACATGAGTTCTTGCGATCCTTGGGTCTCTGCATCGACTTCAACAAAGGGGAAGAACGGATCGGGTGGCCAAGGGTAAAAACGACCTGTCGATTTAAGAGACCCCTACGGTTCGAGGAGGAAGTTGAAGTCCTTCTGATCGTCAAAGAGATTAGGGATCGTTCAATCGCTTATGACTTTCAGTTCTGGAAGACCGAGAACGGCGAACGCGTCAAGGCTGCATCCGGAGAAACAATCGCCGCGTGCGTAAGCTTCGACCCCGACACTCACGTCATGACTCCGGTACCAATTCCCGAAGCATTCCTGGAAAAAATCAAGGCATGTCCCAACGGCAGCGAGGGGCAGTGAGTTACCAATAAGAAAACCAGAGCTTAAACAGAAACTCTAAAAACTTAATAACCACCTGCGCTAAAGGAGACCAAGAATTATGCATTACTTACACTTTGCCTTGCTCACGGTCGTTTGTTGGGGAACATACGGAGTTTGCATGCACATCGGGGCAAGCAACATGGGAGACAAGGAAAATGGTCGCATTATGGCTTTTCTCTGGGTAGGGCTCGCCTATTTCATCACTGCAGTCGTTGCTCCCATTATCATCCTAAAACTTAAGGGAGGAAACATTGCATTCTGGACTTATCCCGCAAAGGGTTGGCAATGGTCCTTGTTTGCAGGGACATTGGGTGCGATTGGAGCTTTAGGTGTACTGCTTGCATTTGGCAAAATGCCATCTCCAGCCTACGTACCCGTCATCATGTCCATCATCTTTGCAGGAGCACCGATTGTGAACGCACTCGTAAACACTACCAAGGAAAACAATTGGGCCAACGTAAAGCTGCCATTTGTGGCGGGAATTTGCTTGGCAGCACTGGGTGGATATCTCGTAACAAAACACGCGCCCAAGCCGAACAAGCCTCCCGCTAAGGTCGCGACGAAACCCTGACCCGAAACTCATCATGCCCTATTCGACCGGGCAACTGGAAAAGCTAGGCGAAATACTTCCCGTTGTACTCAAGACCAATCTCTTTCAAAGAGAGAGGCTAAGACAATCCGGGGAGGAAGAAAAACTTCTTGAGCCTAGAGAATTCTTGGAACATTGCCCTTTCACGACAAAGGAAGAGCTTGCCAAGGATCATCTGGAGAATCCGCCTTACGGAACAAACCTGACTTTCCCGCTCGAGGATTACGTTCGCTTTCATCAAACCAGTGGGACGAAGGGAGCCCCCATGACTTGGCTCGACACCAGAGAAGACTGGGAATGGATGCTCGACAATTGGAACACGGTGCTGGATGCAGCGGAAGTAGAAACGAAGGCAACTTGCTTTTTCGCCTTTTCATTTGGTCCTTTCCTAGGATTCTGGACAGCTTTTGAAGCTGTGCATCGTAGAGGATGTCTAAGCATTCCCGCTGGTGGCATGAGCAGCGAGCAAAGGTTGCAGGCAATTCTCAACAGCAATGCGGATTACCTCTTCTGCACGCCTACCTATGCCTTGCACCTTACGGAAGTTGCTCGAGAAAAAAACTGGGACCTATCAAAGACCAATTTAAGAAAAATCATCGTTGCGGGTGAACCTGGTGGAAGTTCCCCCGAACTGCGTAAACAATTGCGCAAATTCTGGTTAGGGGCAGAAGTGTCGGATCATTATGGAATGACGGAAGTCGGTCCCGCTGCCTACGAAAACCCTGATGAAGAGGGCAACCTGAGGATAATCCAAAAGAGTTTTCTGGCAGAGGTCGTTTCACCTGAATCGGGAGAACCCGTCGATGAAGGTGAGCAAGGAGAACTTGTCCTCACCACCTTGGGCCGAATTGGATCACCTGTCTTCCGCTATAGAACCGGGGACTTGGTTGTTCCCAAGTGGAGCAAAGGGGAAGATGGTGAAACATGCCTTGATCTGATTGGCGGAATACTCGGAAGAACGGACGACATGGTGGTCGTAAGGGGAGTAAACCTATACCCTTCCTCAGTCGATTCCATTATCCGAAAATTTGATGAAGTTTCGGAATACCAAGTTGAAATCGACGAAAGAGAAACCATGAGCGAGGCAAGAATCAGAGTTGAAGCTTCAAGCGAAGTGACGGTGGCAATCGAAAAATCCCTGACGGAAGCCTTTTCGCTGCGAATTCCAGTGGAGTCCGTGCCCAAAGGATCACTGCCGCGCTTTGAAATGAAAGCCAAGCGTTGGATAAGAGTAGAGTCCTAAAGCCTAAGAAGTCGAGCATTGCCTTTCGAGAGCAAAGACCTTCCCGCTCCTACCGTCCAACGATTCTAAGGAGCGCCTTCAGCAGTCTTTGCAGGTAGGTAGACTCGCCCCATTTCGAGCAAAAGCTTTTCCAAGTTCAGGTAATAGTCAGCTTCCTTCATGTCCTTCTTTTGAGCTCTCAGAACAGCCATTTTCAACTCCAGTTCGTCACGAAGCTTTCTCTTTTCGGGAGAGAGCTTGCGATCCTCTTCACTGGACTGGACATGAATTTGGTGCGCTCGTAATCCATCGGGCAAAAGATTCTCCTCTGCACTACTCTTTGAAAGTCGAAGCCCTGAGTACCAATCCCCTTGGGTCCCCTTGCCGTCGCCATTATCGTCCAAGAGGGAATGCTCCGTTGGAAGTCTGCCTTCCTTTATGTAAAAGTCGTTCGTTCGACGCGTGGCCAGCAGCCATGCCTCAAGAAGAGAGGTCTGGTCATCCTTGTCCAAATCGGCGGCAGAATCCATCAACGCCAGTGGAAAGAAACCCCCGAAATGACAGAAGTTCCGCTCGTGTCCACTGCGGGTCGCAGTAATCAAGACACGCCCTTTCCCACTCAAATAGCTAAGGAAAGGGGCACTGCAAGAAGAGCAGTTGATGACGACCAAAGGACGATCAAATGGCTCGAGCCACTCAGCAAGTTCCTTGGCTTCAAGATCGGGGCCGATCAAGTTGAACTTCGCTTCCTTGCCATTGTATGTGCCATGTCCGATCAAGACGACCCACAGGGGTTGTATCCCCTGCTTAGGCACATTTCTGAAAAAATCTTGAAGGAACTTTTTTTGACCACCGATTAACCCTTTCCCCACCTCAGTAAAATCCATGCCGGCCTTTTCGGAAACGCTTCTCCAAGACTCGAACCATTTATCGAAGCTTCCTCCATATTCCGGAGTGCCCGAAGCACCTTTCACCACTAAGAGTCCGGGTTTCTCGGCTCCTGAAAGAATGGTTGCGCAAAGACAAAATGAAATAGACCAAAAACGCATCACGGAAGTCCTTTCCTTCGGCGGAGAAACCATTCGAGAACAAAACAAACTAGGGCTAGCAAGAAGAGAGGGAATTGATGCCACGCAGGAGAATGCACCATTTCCGTTACAGGCATCTTTAGGTTGGAAAGCATCGACCCGAATTGATCGAGCTCTTTCGGCTCAAGTGTTCTCCCTCCGGTCTTGTCGGCAAGATTCTCCAGCAACTCCGAGTCAGGAGCCAACGAACGATACTCTTTCGACAAGAAATCCGTTTCCCAACCTGTGCGACTGGTGCCTAAGACTAAACCGTCGGCATCGCGAGCTTCCGCCTCCACCAAGTAAGCGCCCGAGGAACGCTCGATGAAGCCCGAGGAGTAAACGCCCTCCTTCTCTTCATGCTCAGAGGCGGTTAGATGAATTACGTCAGGAGAATCCAGTTTACGAACTTTGAGGGAAACGCGGCAATCATGGACACTCCTGAAATCTTCGTTACGTACGGCGACTGTTATTTCCCTTCCCAATTCAGAAGATGAACCATCTACATTCAGCTCGAAGAAAGAGGGTACATCGGCAACCAACCAACGAACCAACTGCCTCCAAGCCTGAGCCATGTCCTTGTGATGATCGGGTTCAGAGAAACCCCACCGCCAAAAATCGCCCAATAAAAGTGCGGCAACGCGACCACGACCAAACCTGTGGGCGACGAAGGCAGGAAAAGATTCCGCCTTCCCCTTCACTCCCACCGTGGCAAGAACGGATGCCCCGGGTTTGACTCCTCGAACTCGATTAAGCGAAGAAAATGCACCCATCCCGGCAATGCGCTCCTTCTCGCCGGATTCGTTTTCACGCAAGCGCATCCATGGCTGCAGCCAGCCTTGTCGCGTCAATCTGAAATGCAATTCGGTCAAGGCGGGCACCTTCAGCATGCGATCAAGATAAACGGGCAGCAGCTCACCTATCCCTGTATTCTCATACTTCCCCTGACGAAAGGATTCCTGTCCGCCAAGCATGAGCAAACCGCCTCCCCGACGATTGACGTACTCTCTGAGAAGCGAATGTTGCCCAGAGGAAAAGAACGCAGCTTCCAGATCGTCGACTATTACCGCATCATAAGAAAACAAATCCTCTCGGGAAGAAGGGAACCCTGCCTTCAGCTCTTCTCCATCTCGGGTGTCCAGCCTAATCAAGACGGGCTTGTCGTAATCCTCTGCATCCTGATCCTCGTTTTTGAATCCACGGAAAAGAGGGTTGGTGGTTTCGCCGATTCTGCCCTTGAATGCAAACTTTGGCTCTTTCTTCGCGATTCGCACTAGTCCTACCAACGACACCTTGTCATCCTCGCTCAAAGCTCGCTTCAAGAACTTGTACTCCCAATTGGCTCGCCCGGAAACATAAAGCACTCGGCGAATCGATTCACCACGCTCTACTACAACCAATCGTGAGTTATTTGCCAAGGTGGCCTCGGGTTGTTCGCTTGAAACACTTGCTGACAGACGGTAAAAAAGCGTCCCTCCTCCCGCCGGTCTGACTTGGAAGCGAAAGCTGAGGTTGGATTCCGAACCAGTTAGTTGCCGGGATTGCTCCTGGGCCGCCCCAGATGAGGAGCCATTAAAGTCGAGTTTTTGCAAACGCACCAGCAATTCCTCTCCCTCGCACCCTCGAGTTTGAATCTTTGCAGAAATTGTAACGGGCGCATCTTCAAAGACGGTTTGCGTTGCCAGAACTTTTCCAACGGAAACGTCACGACCGGGATGCCCATCGCCAAAAACAACTGGGAAAACGGGCGGTAATTCCGGGAGCGACGAAAGGTCTGTAGACAAGTCGGTGGCAACGCCATCCGTGAAGACCAACACTCCTGCCAAAGGCTGGCTCTTGAACCGGTTTGCAAGCGTTACAAGAGCTTCGCCCAATTCGGAAGCGGATCCATCGAAGTTCAAGTTTTCGAAACCAGCGAGCGTATTGAGGCGAGAATCAAAGCTGTATCGCTTCAACCTGAATTTCTCTTCGAGTCCAGCTTGCCAACCTGCACCACCTGAAACCAGTGCATCTCTAACCATTGATGCCCTGTTTTTACTTTTGCCTTTGTCGGCAAGGTTCATTCCCTCGCCCGTATCTACAAGCACGGCAATCAAGTTGGCCTGCGGTTTGGCTTTTTCCCGAACAACCATCGGTTCGAGAAGGCAAACGAGCAAGAGGAAGACACCCAAAACCTTCAAGGCAGCACAAGAAAGTCCAATGCTCCGATCAACCGGAGCTCGACGATAAGCCCATAGAACGAAAATGATCGCGAGAACCAAAACGAGCAGCAGGAGAAACCACCAATCCTTACCGGAAAAATATAATGAGTTGGCCATTGAGACTTCCGGACTCCCCAAAGGTGCGTTGATAGGAGCTAAGACTACTTTCCCTTGCCCAAACGCTCGTAGTATCGCCTTACCAGCTCATCGAACTTTTCGGGGACAGGATCTCGATCGATAGGAACAAGCGCCTTGTCCGACCTGCGCTTGGCTAGCTCTTGGGCAAGAAGCCTTCGCAACTCATTCAACGGCTTGAGAAGATTGGCATCCACAAGATCCCATTCGGGTTCTTTGCCATGCCGTTTGAACTCTCTATTCAGTTTGCGCATATCCTCCCGAACGCGAACCAACTTTTCGCGAACACTCGGCAAGTCCAAGGATTCCTCGACGTCACGCAAGCGGTCCGTCCAGCGCCTGTTGTCTTCCCCGGTAATCGGACGACTGCCGGAATTCGCCTCGAGACCTTCCCCAAGAAAAGATGCATTGCCTTGTCCAACGGATTGGCTTGAGCTCTGTCCATTCGGGCTTTGCGACTCTTGTGTCGATTTCCCTTTTCGCTCACTTGCGTCCCCTTTTTCGG
>CAZNWO010000050.1:0-18565 GCA_964576585.1 uncultured Puniceicoccaceae bacterium
TTCAGGTTCTTGACTTCGAGCAGGCTCATCAGTCTTTGGATGCCTTGACGTCGAGGGCGTCCCGCAGGCCGTCCCCGACGAAGTTGAGTGAGAAGAGGGTGAGGGAGAAGAAGAGGCCCGGCAGGATAAGGAGCTGGATCTCGGTCTCGAGGAAATTGGCTCCCTCCTTGATGAGGACTCCCCAAGAGCTGTTGGGGGATTCCACGCCCAGGCCGAGGAAGGAGAGGATGGCCTCGTACATGATGAAGCCGGGAACGGTGAGGGTGGAGTAAACGATGGTGGGCCCCAGCACGTTGGGCACGACGTGGCGAAAGAGAATGCGGGCCTTGGAATAGCCGAGGGCGACGGCGGCCTCCACGAATTCACGTTCCTTGATGCTGAGCACCTGCGCCCGCACGATGCGGGAGAGGGTGAGCCAGCCGAAGAGGCCGAGGGCGAAGAAGAGGGGCACGACGTTGGTGAGGCGGCCGGTGAACTCCTTGTTCCAGCCCCAGGTATCGACGATCCACTTGGTGGCGTCGCCCGAGAAATCGCTAAGGGAGGCCTGAAGGACGATCACGAGTACGAGGAAGGGGATGGCGAGAAGGGTGTCCACGACGCGCATCATGACGGCGTCCGCCCTGCCTCCGATGAAGCCAGAGACGGCTCCGTAGAAGATCCCGATCACGACGGAGACGGCGGTGGCGATCAACCCGACGAGGATGGAAACCTGCCCGCCGTAAAGGATGCGCGAGAAGAGGTCGCGCCCGAGGGCATCGGTGCCGAACCAATGGTCTCCGGATGGGCTTGCGAACTTGTTGACCAGGTTCACCTTGTTGGGGTCCTTGCAGAACCAAGCGAAGGCAAAGCAAAGAAAGATCATCACCGCGATGACTGCGAGCCCGCCCATGGCGAACTTGTTTTGAGCCATGCGAATCCTGGCATCCTTCCAGAGGGAGGAACCGTGCTCGGGGGCGATGGCGGTTTCTTCCGGCATGGCGTCAGTCTGCCTTGCCCGCAATGCGTACGCGGGGATCAAGGAGGCCCGTGAGGACGTCTGCGAGGAGGTTCATTACCACGATTAGAAACCCGAAGAAGAGGGATACGCCCAGGAGGAGGAACTCGTCCCGAGTAGTGGCGGCGTTCACGAAATGCTGGCCCATGCCCGGGACTTGGAAGATGGTTTCCACGATGAAGGATCCGCTGATCAGGGCCGCGAAGGCGGGGCCGAGGTAGGCGACGGCGGGGATGAGGCCACCGCGCAGGGAGTGCTTGATGATTACCTTGGAAGGCGACAGTCCCTTGGCCCGGGCGGTGCGCACGAAATCCTGCGACAGCACTTCCAATATGCCGCCTCGTGTGAGGCGAGCGAGATAAGCTGCGGAGACGAGGCCGAGGGTGAATGCGGGCAGGAGAACGTCCTGCGGGCTTCCCCAGCCCGCCACCTTGAGGCCGGGTACGTGGGCGGCGAAATAGATTTGCAGGAGAGGACCGATGGTGAAGGAGGGCACGCAGATACCGACCATGGCGATTGCCATACAGCTCCAGTCCACCCAAGTGTTCCTGCGAACGGCGGAAAGGACCCCGATGGGCACGCCTATCCCGACGGCGAAGCCCAAGGCGCAGAGGCCGAGCAGGAGCGAGTTCGGAAAGGATTGGGCGATGATGTCCCCGACGGCCCTACCTTTGCTGGTGGAGGTGCCGAAGGAGCCTTCGGTAATGATGTTCTTGGGATAGATGAGGTACTGTTCCCAGATGGGCTTGTCCAAGCCGTACAGCTTTCGGATGTTGGACTTGGTCTCGGCGGATACGTTTTTCTCCGAGGTGAAAGGTTCGCCGGGCATGGCCTTGGCGAGGAAGAAGGTGATGGTGTAGAGGGCGAACAGGACCAGCAAACCCTGAAGCAATCGACCTACGAGAAAACGAAACATGGCGTCAGTCCTTTTTCCCGGCGGAACCCGGTTCGAGGCGAACGAACTTGTAGGGATGGTTGTCGAGGATGAGCGGGTCCCAGCCCTTTACGTCAGGGTGGAGCATGTAGTTCCGCACATACCAGTAAACGGGCAGGATGGGACGCTCTTCGAGAAAAAGAGCCTCCGCCTTGGCAAGCAGGGCATAACGAGCCGTGGGGTCCCCCGTCTCGGCAGCCTCTCCCAGAATTTTCTGAAATTCCTCGCTGTGCCAACCCGTGCGGTTGTTGCCGGCGTCCTTCATCCACATGTCGAGAAAGGTGAGGGGGTCGAGGTAGTCCCCGATCCAGCCTCCTGCGGCAAGGTCGTAGTCCTTGTCGAACATGGCGGTTATGTAGGAAGTCCACTCCAGTTGCTTGATCTTGATGGTGGCCCCGAGGTGTTCCTTCCACATGGCCTGGAGGGCCTCGGCCACCGCCTTGGAGGTCTCCCTGTCGGTGGTCAGGAACTCCATTTCAGGAAGACCTTTGCCTTCGGGATATCCTGCTTCAGCGAGCAGCTTGCGGGCCTTTTCGGGATCAAAGGTGACGACGTCGGAGGCAGGGTATTCGCCGAAGGGCGGGACTAGCCCGCCGGCGGGAATCTGGCCACCCTTGAGCACGTTGTCTATGAGTGATTTCTGGTCCAGCGTGAGAGAGAAGGCTAGGCGTACGCGAGGGTCTGTGAAAGGTTCGTTCTTAACGTTGGTACGGATGAAGTAGGTGCCGAGGTAAAGCTCGTTGCGGACGTGCTCGGGATAGTTTTGTCGGGAGTATTGAATCAGCTCGGGCGCGATGGTATAGGTGACGTGCATCTGGCCGTCGTAGTACATGCGGTCCTCGGTGTAGAGGTTGCCGATGGGAAGGTAGCGAATGCCATGGAGCCCCACGCTTTCCTTGTCCCAGTAGCGGGGGTTGCGCGCGACCTCTATGTGGTCGTTGAATCGCCAGGACTTGAGGACGAAGGGACCGTTGCTGACTAGGTTTTCGGGTTTTGTCCAGTCCGTGAAGCGGTCGCCAATTTTCCCATGCTTGAGAACGGCATGCTTGGGAACGGGGAACCAAGTGTAATGCTTGGTGATCTCGGGAAGAAAAGGCAGAGGGGAGTTCAGCTTAACCTTTAAGGTATGCTTGTCCGGGGCGGAGGCCCCGAAATCGATCAGGTCCCATAAATCTCTCCCGCTCTTGGCGAAGGCGAAGTTCTTTTCCACGAGGCTGGCTTTAATCTCGGCGGGAACGGACTCGGGCCAAGTGAAGAGCTTTGGGTCTTTTAGAAGACTGGCCAGTTCGTCGGAATTTAGAAAGTCCAGCCCCTTGAAGTTGAATGACCCTTCCTTGGCGTCCTCGTTCGGACCGAAGTCGACTTCCTTGAGGGAGGCCCACCACTCCTTGGTGAAGTTGGCGTCGTCACGAGAAAGAAGATAGGAGCGTTGCGACTTGTGGTACGGTTCCGCGTCCCGAATGTAGTAGAGCATGAACGAGTAGTCGGAAGCGAGGGCAGGTGTGAGCAAGCGTCGAAAGGAAAAGAGGAAATCATCCGCAGTTAGAGGAGTTCCATCGGACCATTGGGCGTCCTTGCGTATCTTGAAGATCCACTCGTCGGGACGCTCGGGGTTGGTGGCTTTCCATTCTTCCGCAACGCCAGGGAGGGCAACGCCGTCCTTGGAGGGATGAGCTTCGACCAACCCTTCGAACAGGGCCCGAATGATGTTGCTCTCGATTACTCCGCTGACGATATGGGGATCCAGACCCTTGGGTTCGGAAGTGTTGCCCATTACAAGGATGCCTTCTCGGGAAGCCTTCTCGACGGGGCTCTCCTCACCACAACCCAAAGCCAGCGAAAGCAATAGAGCGACCTGAAAAAAACAGGCCCATCTCAAAGATGCCTTGGGTTTGTCTGCCGCACGCTTCATGCCCCTAGAAGTTGAAGAGCTGTTGCCCCATGGCAAGCAAAAGGAAATAGAGGTAGCGAAGGAAAAAGGTTGGCGATTGAGTCGGTTTTCCCTAGCGGGTAATGGTTTAACTGTTTTTCTACGGCGCCTGATGCGCGATTATTTTATACGTCGCTTTCTTTTGATTCCACCCACCTTGCTTGGGATCAGCATGGTGGTTTTCGCCATCACTAGGCTAGCTCCCGGCGGACCGGTGGAGGAGGCTTTGATGCAAATGCGACGCATGAGCGAGGAGGGAGAAAGTCGCTCGGCAGAAACTAGCCAAGCCGTATCGGAAGAACAACGCAAGCAACTGGAGCGCTACTACGGATATGACAAACCCGCTTGGGAAGCATACTTGGTTTGGCTGGGAGTCCTTCCCGGAGAGACTGGACATATTGCGGCGACCTTCGAGCCTGGAGAAGACGTTGCTTGGGTTCGTGTAAGATCATCCGACGAGGAGGAAAAAAAGCGACTGAAGCTTGTTCGGGAAGGGCAAGGAGCAAGGATGGAGACCGAGGACGGCAACTGGGAACTCAGAACCTTGGATACGCCCAAAGGCTCAAAGCACGGAACCCTGAAAGTGGAAATTTTTGAGAAAAGTTTTTCGGGTGTCCTGCAAGGCAACCTGGGAAGATCCTTCCGCTACGGCAAGGCAGTGGAAGAAGTCCTTTCCGAAAGACTTCCCGTATCCACCTATTTCGGGATAATGACGCTTCTGCTGACCTACTCGGTGTGCATTCCTTTGGGAATCATCAAGGCCATGAAGCACAATACTTGGATCGACAATTCGACTTCCGTGCTGATCTTCATGGGGTATGCGATCCCCGGCTATGTGCTGGGTTTTCTCCTGATCCTGTTTTGCTCAGTGCAGTGGGAATGGTTTCCGGATTCAGGTTTTACAGGAAGCGATTTCGAGGAGCTTGGCTTGATGGGCAAAGCGCTCGACGTCCTGCACCACTCGGTTCTGCCCCTGTGCGCCTACTTGGTGGGATCTTTCGCATTCGTTACCATGTTGATGAAAAACCATCTCATGGACAACCTCGCTGCGGATTACGTCAGGACAGCCTTGGCAAAGGGATTGAAATACCGAGACGCCGTCAGGAAACACGCCTTGCGCAACTCAATGATCCCAATCGCAACAAACCTTGGGCACCAAGTGACGTTGTTCGTTACGGGTTCTTTTCTCATCGAGAAAATCTTCGACATAAACGGATTCGGGTTGCTGGGCTTCAATTCAATCATCGATCGAGATTATCCCGTAGTCATGGGCATACTCATCCTTTCCGCCTTTCTGATGCTTTTGGGGAACGTGATCTCGGATGCCTTGGTCGCGCTCGCCGATCCGAGGGTGAGGTTCGACTAATTGGCCCCGGAAAAAATGAAGCTCAGACTCCATCCCCAAACCCTGCGGAAGCTGAAACGCTTTCGTTCCATCCGTCGAGGGTATTGGTCGTTCGTGGGCTTGGGGATTGCCTTGGTCGTATCGTTCTTCGGTGAAATCATCGTCAACGACAAGGCTCTGACGGTAAGGTACAATGGGGAATACAGCTTTCCAGCTTTTGGCGATCTTTATCCCTTTGCTTGGTTCATGGAAACGGAGATCTTGACGGGAGAGGACTTCGGTCTGAAGAAGGACAAGGACGGACAAACCTACGACTATGCCGTGAATTTCCTCGAACTGCAGAGGATCTGGGAGGACGACAAGGATTCGGAAAATTTTGTCATGATGCCGATGATTCCACATGGCCCCTATGGAAACGACTTCGCATCAGGAGTTGAGAAGCTTTCATCCCCCGACGGGGCTAGCGAACATTACCTGGGAACGGACAAGGAGGGTCGTGATATCTTGGCTCGCCTCTTCTACGGGTTTCGCATCGTAATGCTTTTTGCCTTGGCATTCACGCTGATGGTATTCCTGCTCGGCTCCTTCTTCGGGTGCATCATGGGTTACTTCGGCGGCACCTTGGACATGCTTGGTCTGCGCCTCGTCGAAATCTGGGCGAACGTGCCGTTCCTTTATATGGTCATGATTATGGTTGCAGTTATCCCGGACCTCTCCGGAAGCTTTTCTCAAGAAGAGGTGATCGTCATCCGGGCGATTATCCTTCTGTTAATCATGGCGGCCTTCTCGTGGACGGGACTGACCTACTACGTGAGAGCCTCGACCTATAAGGAAAAAGCCCGCGAGTATGTTGCGGCCGCACGCGTTATGGGAGCAGGCTCGGGAAGAATTCTCTTCGTTCACGTGCTTCCAAACGTGATCTCGACCATCGTTACCTTCCTGCCCTTCACGGTGGCCACTGCCATCGCATCCGTCACGGCCCTGGACTTCCTAAACTTCGGTCTGCCTGAAGGAACCCCTAGCTGGGGGCAACAGATGAGAGTCGGCCAGGAATTCATTCGTGAAAAGCCTTGGATCATCAGTTCCGCCGTGGCATCCATTTTCATCGTTCTAACCATGGTAACCTTCATAGGAGAAGCAGTCAGGGAAGCATTTGACCCGAAAAAGTTCTCCACCTACGAATAATCCGCATGAAAAATAGACAAACAAAGTCCCTGTTCATTTACTGGCTATCCGCTATTTTGGCCGTTTACCTTTCGTCCTGTGGCGGTAGCTCCGAAAAACAAAGTGGTTCCGACAAGTCCCGAGAAATAGAACCTGAAATTGCACAAGGTCCTGTTGCCCTTGCTGGTGACGAGGAAGTCTTGGAATTCTATGCCGCAAAGCCTGATTTCTTCAGGGTCAAAACGATAGAAGACCTGCCCGACGACTTGAGCTGGGCGGACGGGTCCGATCAAGCAGAGTTTGCTTCTCCGGAAGCGAAACAGGGAGGCACGCTCAAGTTGTTCACCGGCGATTGGCCGAGAACGCTCAGGTTTGTTGGACCGGATGCAAACGGAGCCTTTAGGCGCTACATTCTGGACAACAATGCATATGGTCTCGTGGGCACTCATCCGGAGGGCGATGGTTACATACCCGGTTTGGCTAAGGAGTGGGCCATGGGCAACGACGGCAAGACGGTTTACTTCAGGTTGGATCCGGACGCCCGCTATTCCGACGGAAAAAGAGTGCGCGTAACGGATTTCTTTTTCCTTTTTTACTTTATGCAGTCGAAACACCTGCAAGCCCCTTGGTACAACGACTACTACAGCGAGGAAAAATTCGAAAACGTCACCCTGTACGACACTCGCACGCTCTCCATCACCTTCTACAAGGCCAAGCCCGATGTCATCGAGAAGGTTTCCCTTCGTCCCGTCCCACAGCATTTCTACAAGTTTCTGGACCAAGATTACCTGAAGGAATACCAGTGGAAGATGGAACCCACGACCGGTCCCTATGAGGTGTTGCCGGAAAACGTCGAGGATGGCGTGGCCATTACCTTGACTCGAGTGCCCGATTGGTGGGCGGACAAGAAAAAATTCTCCCGCTACCGCTTCAACCCGGAAAAGGTTCGAATCACTGTTGTCCGTGAACCAAACAAGGCCTTTGAACTCTTCAGGAAGGGCGAGCTCGACTGGCATAGCCTCAGCGTTCCCGAATACTGGTACGAAAAATTGCCCGACGATGCCCCCGAGGTCGCCAATGGCTACATCCACAAGGTTCAGTTCTACAATGTGATTCCTCGACCCAGTTGGGCCCTGAGAATAAACTCTGGAAAACCTCCTCTCGACAATGAGGACGTAAGGATCGGCATCCACCATTCGATGAACTGGGATTTGGTCATTGAAAAAATCTTTCACGGCGACTTTCAACGTATGCGAACGGTGGCCGATGGTTATGGGGATAGGTCGCATCCAACCTTGATGTCGCGGGGTTTCTCGGTCGAAAAGGCGACCGAAAGCTTCACCAAGGCGGGATACTTGGAGAAAGGTCCGGATGGAATCCTGATAAACGATGATGGTGACCGTCTCGCCTTTACCTTGACCACAGGCTATAAGCGCTTTGCCTCGGCTTTGACGGTCCTTCAGCAAGAAGCCAAGAAGGCGGGACTCGAGCTGAACTTGGAAATTCTTGAGATGACTGCCGCCTGGAAAAAGCTGGACGAGAAAAATCACCAGATCGGCTTCGGCGCACTAAACCGTTCCGTGGAACTCTATCCTCGCTTCTGGGAGCCCTTTCATTCCGACAATGCATACGTCGAGGAAGGGGAGTCCAAATACGATGACAACGGAACCCTCAAGAACGGCTTGACGCCGAAAACGGATACCAACAACGACACCCAAACTGCCGTGAGGGAAATCGATCGTTTGATCGACCGATACAGAAAGTCCGAGAGCTTGGAGGAAATTACGAGCCTTTCCCATACCCTGAGCGAAAAGCTGCACGACCACGCGGGATTCATCCCGGCCTGGGTAAAGCCTTGGTATCGAGTCGGTCACTGGAGGTGGGTGAAGTGGCCCAAAGGCTTCAACGTAAAGGAAAGTCGCAGGTGGGACGAGTTCAGTGTCCACTGGATAGACGAGGAGGCCAAGGCGGAGACGGAAAAGGCCAAAACGGATAATAAAAGCTTTCCGCCGTCCATAAAGACCTTCGACCAATACATGCGCAAGTGACGAAAGCCGAAGAAAAGGATCCCGGCGAACCTCTCCTGAAGGTTCGCGACCTTGCCTTGGGCTTTGAATCCGAAGGCGATTGGCTGACTGCAGTGGATGGAATTTCGCTGGAGGTCAAGAAAGGTCAGTCGATGGGACTTGTAGGCGAGTCGGGCTGCGGCAAGAGCGTGACTGCCTTGGCCATCATGCGACTCCTCCCCAAGCCAATGGGAAAGGTTTTTTCGGGAAGCATCCATTTTGGAAGCCGCAGCTTGCTGGAACTCTCTCCGGAAGAAATGCAGGAGATTCGCGGTAACCAAATCGGGATGATCTTCCAAGAACCGATGACTGCCCTGAACCCGGTCAAGAAAATCGGGGCACAACTTTCGGAAGTCTTCCTCCTGCACAAGAAAGTCTCCAAGGAAGAAGCGTTTGAGAGTTCAATCAAAATGTTGGCCAAGGTCGGGATTCCTTCGCCCGAGACACGAGTCTTGGAATATCCCCACCAATTGTCCGGAGGGATGCGGCAAAGGGTTGTCATCGCCATGGCTCTCGCTTGCAGCCCCGAACTAATCATTGCGGACGAACCTACCACGGCGCTCGACGTCACGGTCCAAGCTCAAATCCTGAACCTGCTTTCAGAGCTTCAAGACGACATGGGCTCGGCCGTAATGCTGATCACCCACGATCTTGGCGTAATCGCCGAGACTTGCGACGAGGTCTGCGTGATGTATGCCGGAAGGATCGTCGAGCGAGCTCCGGTCGGCGAACTCTTTCGTTCGCCGCGACACGCCTACACCAAAGGTTTGCTCAACTCGATCCCAAGGCTGGAAGGTACGCCGAAAACCAAGCTCGACACCATTGATGGCATGGTTCCAAGTCTCGCCGAGCTGAGGCCGGGATGCAGGTTTGCCCCAAGAAGTGGTCGCAAGCATTCGCCGGAGCTTCTTGAAAACCGCTCGCAGTACAAAGAGGTGTCCGCGGGCCATTGGGTGGAAGCTTGCCCGATCTGTACAGATTCGTGAATACGGAAAAGAGCATACTGGAAGTAAAGGATCTTCAGGTTCACTTCCCCGTGAGGGGTGGAGTTTTCAGGCGTGCGGTAGCTACCTGCAAGGCTGTGGATGGCATTAGCTTCAGGCTCTATGAAGGCGAAACCCTAGGGCTGGTGGGAGAATCCGGATGCGGCAAGTCCACGGTCGCGAAGGCGATCGTCAGGCTGGTCAAGCCCACTGCAGGAAGCATCCTTTTTCGCCAAGAGGAAATAAGCACTCTCAAGGGAACGAGCCTCAAGCAATACCGACGCGATTCCCAGATGGTCTTTCAGGATCCCGTCGATTCCCTCAACGCCCGGTTGACGGTTGGTTCGATTTTGGAGGAACCATTTACGATACACGGGATTGGGGCGAATCGTTCAGAGCGACGCGAAAAGGCGCTTAAACTCTTGGAGAAAGTTGGTTTGCCGAAGTCGGCCGTCTCGCGTTACCCCTTCGAGTTTTCGGGAGGTCAACGACAGAGGATAGGAATTGCCAGAGCCCTCGCAGTGAACCCGGATCTCTTGGTTTTGGATGAACCCGTTTCGGCTCTCGACGTCTCGGTGCAAAGCCAAGTCTTGAACCTCCTGATGGAATTACAGCGTGACTTGGGCCTTAGCTATCTTTTCATAGCACACGACTTGGCTGTTGTGAAGCACGTCTCCGACCGCATTGCCGTCATGTACCTCGGTAAAATCGTTGAAATGGCTCCTGCAGAGGAACTCTACTCCAATCCCAAGCATGCTTACACCAAGGCCCTTATCTCAGCTATCCCCATTCCCGACCCTGCCATCGAGCGAAAGAGCAAACCTTTGGAAGGCGACGTACCCTCTCCAATTAATCCGCCGCGAGGCTGTGCCTTTGGTCACCGGGTTTCCGCGCCTAAGTACAAAGAAAGTATCGAGCGCAAGATTGGCCTAGTGGAAACAAGTCCGGGGCATTGGGTGTCGGATTGCCCCTGCTGCGTGGATTGAGTGGTCATTAATCAGAAATCCCGGGCATGACAAAATGCTAAAAAAGGCTTGCGGGAAAGGGGTTGGCGCAATTTCATGAATGTTCTTGTCCATCAGCCCAATGGAAACAACAAATATCCTTAGTCGCCACTTTTTGAGCGACAAAACCTTGAGTTCCTTGGTTTTGCTTTTTGTCCTCCTCCTGCAACCTTCTTTCAGCTTGTTGGGGCAGAATGCTGCGGACATGCCATTGAGGCAGGTCATTTCGTCTGCCGAGGAGAAAATCGGTACGGGAGACTTTGCCGGAGCAGCACCTTTTCTGGATGAGCTGGAGGTGCGGTTCGAGAATGACAAAAATCCTGATGTAGAAAAGATTCTGCAACAATTCGGATTCGTACGAGGCATTGGTTACCTGCAAAGCTTCGCGAAGACGGGAAACCAAGGATTCTTGGGAAAGGCAGCTGCGGCGTTTGGTTTCTTCGCCGAAAAATTCCCTCAAGACCCCAAGGCCGTGATGGCCAAGCAAAAGCAGTCGGAATGTCTCCGGGCAATGCACGAATGGGAACAGGCGGCAAAGGTGATCGAGGAATTGTTGGACGAGAAAAAACCTTATCGGAAGCAAATCCTCAAGCGAAGCGAGCTGATGAACCTATATCATGGCAGGGCTCAATGCTATCACATCAAGCAAAACTGGGCCAGTGGCGAACCTGCGTTCAGAGACCTGCTGCTTTATGCCGACAAGGCAAAGGATGAGGACCGAGGGGCCTATGCAGTTTCCTGCCTAGTCGAAATGTTCGTGGTGAAAAAGCGTGTGGATGAGGTGTTTCCCTTTCTTCCCCGCCTTTCGGGAGACACGCCGGCTCGCTATGACTTGCGACTGAACGTGAACTTAATGCAGGGAGCCGAGCAACTAAAGGCAAAGGCTCGTCATGTGGAGGCATCGCTTTTTTATGCCCTCACAATGACGACCGAGGAAATTAAGGTTTACTACACCGAGCGGCACAAGCAGTTAAAAACCGAGTGGACCAACTTGCAAAACTACCTCTCATTGCGGGGCAAGTTCTTGCCTCGCCGCAGGCTGAACATCCTGAAGGATCGAATAAACGACTTGGCGATGAAAGTGACCAACGCCGAAGGTAAAATGGATCAAGTAGCCAAATCACCCTCCTATACGACTACATTGAGGTGGAGAAAGGCTGAAAACTTCAAAGAAACCAAACGAGATTGGGAATCATTCTGGTCTTTTTACTGGCTATACAAGGATTTTCCAACTCACGAAAGCGCAGAAAACTTCATCTATGCAGCCTTTAGCTCGTCGAACGGAGTAAAGTACCGTGAAAAAGCTATTGAGCTAGGCGAAGAATATCTGGCTAAAGAGGCGTGGAAGCAATTCCGTGCAGACGTCACCTTCATCTTGGCGGATGCTTATCGCACAGATGCCAAGGCGCAGGATGCATTGGCCAAGTCGCTTGATGGAGCGATTTCCACGAAAGATCGTGACATGGCTCAAAAAGCCAAACAGAAAGCCGACGAATACTACGAACGCTTCTTCGATCTCTGCGACCGCTTTCTCGAAGCTATGCCCGAGCACGAATATTCACGAGACTTCATCAATATGATGGGCTCCGTCTACTTTGGTAGAAAGAAGTTTAACGATCTCCTGAGCAAATTTGCAGGCTTCGAGAACGGTGCGATGAATACCGCCAAGGGATACGTCAACAACCCCAAGTTCAACAATAGTCCTGCAATGTCTCCCGCTCATTACTACAGTGGGCTTGCTCTCCTCGCCACGGGTAAGTTCGAAGAAGCCAAGCCATTGCTGGGCGCAGTAGTAGGTGCAAACGTAAGCGGCTTGCCCGTTCGGGATCCGGCGCTGGATGGACTCGATCCAAGAGAGGACGATGAACCTGATTCAACTTCTCCAGTACAAGAGGAGAACGGGACTGTGAATGAATCAGCAAGTCCCGAGGAGTTGCCCGGTGGATAAGCAACCCTTGTTTTTGCTGGTTTTGACGCTGGTCGCGTCTCTGCTCCTTTCAGGTTGCGGAGGAGATGAACCTGCTCCCGAAACAGGCAACTCCGGAACTGAGACCGATTCGAAGCCGAAAGAGCCCGCTGCTAAGGAAACGCCTGAACCTGAGCCGGAACCCGAACCCGAGCCTGAGCCAGAGCCAATTCCCGATCCCAATGGGGTTTACCTTCCCACCGGGGAAGACAACGAAGACAAGCCGGTATATGCGGACGGGGATGGTTTTTATCTTTGGTTCAATGGTTCCGAATGGAGAATTTCCGATAAGGTCGGAGGGGGTAGGAGCATTGCTGCGGGTAAGGAGAAAATCAATGATTCATGGTCGAATGGAGGTAGAATCAGGCACCATCCGTCTGAAACTTTTGCAAAGGACGCGACCTTCCGCCTAGCCGTTGCCTTTCAAGGAAGCGAGGATCATGTTAACGCCATCAGGCTCTTCCAAAAATTCATCGCGGACTTCCCCGAGGACGATATGGTCGCCGATGCTCACCTAAGCTTGGGCGACTTGGCCACCAGCGGGCTTTCAGGTGACGAAAAACCCAGTTACGAACAAATCTCCAATTCTCGAATTCATTACGGGAAAGTTCGTGAGCTGACCCAGAAGTTTAATTTGATTCGAGACGCTACTTTCAACGAAGCCAATCTGCTGGAAAGCCTCGCGGAAACCCCGGAAGGTCATGTGAACCATTACCTGACTTTCGACGCGAACAAAAATGAAATCATCGAGGGCAGCGAATATGCCGCTAGTGGCTTGGGCGACCTACATCCCTTTGCAAAGGCTGATTTGAACGGTGACAAGGGAGTCGACTGGGACGAGTTGTATGGAGTTGCAAGTCTTACCATCTACAAGGCGATCGAGAACATTTTCAGGGACTACATTGAGAAGCATGGAGACAACGAGGAGGCCGATGCCTCGCAAGCGACCCGCAAGATTGGCATGGCTTGCGAAAAACAAGGCCGACCTTCGGAAATGCTGGATCTCTATCATAAGGACATCAAGAAATTTGGAAACGATCCAAGTAGTGTCGGCGTAGACGAAATCCTTAAAATTTATGCGCAAAAGTATGATCATTACGACAACCTGTATGGAAACACCTTGAAACTTTTGACCACGCTAGGAAAACAATCGGAGTCGATCTCTTTCATTTACAAGGATCGCAGAGGGACGGAATCAACCATCTCCGGAACTGTTGAAGAAATCCTGAAAGATCGCAGAAAATTGCTGCCATGGCTGAACTCCGAGGAATTCAAGGGACTGGATCCTGCAGTTTATGATGTCGTTGTTCGATCTCGTGCCACCATCTACACTAACGACAAAGCCAAGGCAGCAATTGCCGGATACAAAAAAAGGTATCAAGAGCTCAGAAGCAATTTTCCACTTAACCTTTCGCCATCTCAAACCTTTCGAGCCACTTTTGACGAAGCCCAAGCCGGCGGACAGGTCTCGCTAGCCCTTCGCATGCGCGCCATGCTCGATAAAGTTGGGGCTCCCGTACCCGGCACTTTTACACCCCAGCGAAGCGATTTTCCCTCGGCCAGCCCAGGGGTGCTTGTCTGGATGGGCAGGAAGTTATTGGCTCAAAACCAAAACGAGGATGCTGTTGCTGCCATGGAACGCCTTGTGGATGTTTATGGCGAGACGGGAGGAGAGTTTCTCTTCGACGCCCATTACGTCTTGGGTGAAGCTCGAGAAAAAGAGAAGGAATGGCGAGCTGCAGCCAACCATTTCGACCAAGCTCTGTCTAATTCTTCTTGGCATGAGCTTGCGGGTTCAGCGAACATCAGGATGGGCAGGGCCTATTACGAGGTCGGCAAAAATGATGCCGACAAGGATGCCTATGCCCGTGCCTTGACGGCTTTTGAGGGCGTAAGAAACGACGACGAGATGACTCTTGAGCTCAGGGCGGAATCCTCCTACATGATGGGCCAGTGTCAATTCGCTCAAAACGATATAGCCGGGGCCGCATATTATTATATGGATACTGCCCTGAATTTTCCCGGAGCGATCGATTGGGCGGACCGCGCCTTTCAGCAAGCCATCAGATGCTTCGAACAGGCGGGCAAACCGGATCAGGTGACCAAGATCGAGCAACAATACAATGCATGGCTCGGAAAATACAAATGAACACGATTTTCAAGATATTGCTTTTGTTTAGCGTCGCATCGGCAAGCTCGCTTCTTGGGCAGGACTATTTCAAGACCTACGCAAGCCCGAACGGTATACCTGTGAAAGTCTATTTCCTGAATAACCCCAAACCTCTCGAGACACAATTGATTCAGGTAGACGACACTCGCGGAACAATCAAGACAAGCCAATCAGTTTACAACCTCAGGGAACTCAAGACTCGAAACAAGATTCAGCGTTTTGAATATCAATTTCCCGTTCAGACGCAGAAAGCCCTAAAAATGCTTTCCGACGAACAGTACAACACCAAGATTTTGGCAGCAGTGCGCCCCATCATCTACAAGGTTCTTCCCTTTCACGAAATCAACCCCGAGTTTCTCTCGATTCACGACAATTGCCTGATCTTCGTTCAAGCTTTGATTGGAATGGAGCAATACAACGAGGCCTTGACCCTCCTGTACAAGCTAAACCTCAAGAGGCTGGACGATTATGAATACAGGGAATTTTCAGAAGCTGCCTTGGATCTGGCGGGCAAAATGATAGCCGCGAATCCAAAAGCCGCCCAGCATGTACGGGTTCTCTTGGCAAAAGTAAACATCCGCAACAATGGCGCCGATCATGAGGCTTACAAGGAACTATGCGACACCTTCAGGGAGAAAAAACTCTACCAATACGCCATCGAGTCGTACGTGAGGCTTGGGGCGAACCTGCAGCAGGCGCCAAATAGTCCTCTCAGGACTATAGTTTCCATTTGGCCCCTGTACTGTCACCTCAAGATGTACGAGATGTATCTTCCGCATGCCGCCACCAACAAGCAATATGCCGATGCAGCCAGAAGAGCATTCAACACTGCGGACCAAGGCTTGCGAAAGCTAGATGAAAACCCACCTAAACGACAAACCAACGAGTATTCACTCTACAAGTTGCTGAGAGCCTTGATTCGTGTCCAATACGCCAGAACCTACGAGTCACAGGGCGACAAAGAAAAATCCGATCGGTTTTACCGAGAATCCGTACTCGAGGTCACCGAGGGTATCGTAATGGCTCGGGTGGGCTTGGACTGGTTACCCGAATCCTTGCTCATGGCGGGCGATGCCTATGTAAAACTTAACCTGAACGATGCCGCCCGCAACGTCTACAAGCAGGTTAGCATTTTCTATAAGGGTTCCGCATGGGCGCAGGAAAGCCAAAAACGAATGGCCGGAATCCCTCCTTCCTGAAAAAGCTTTACGTATTTGACCATTAGGCATCGAAGTCCAATCTTCAAAGACAGGTAAAAATTTTAATCATCATGAAAACACCTAGTTCCCGAACCTTCTTTTCCGCATTGATTCTCTTTGCGGTTCTATCACCAAGTATGCTTGCAAGTTTTGCGCACGCCCAGCAAACGAAGTCATTTGGCACTCAACTGATGGAGTCACTTGGGTGGACCTTCCTCCTACCGTTTCTGTTTATGATCGTGGGAGGCATTACTCTCATCATCTACAATGGCATCGCCATCCGCAAAAAGGCTTTTGTCAAGGATGAGGTTGTAGAACCCATCATGCAGGAGGTAAGTCGCCTGAATATCGATGGAGCGAGAGCCTTGTGCGAACAATTCAAGCTTCCTGTAACATCTGTCCTGAAGGCAGGCTTGGATCGTATACAAGATGACGAATTGGACACGGATTCCATCGAGAATGGTCTAGAGGAAGCCTCCGCAATCGAGCTTTCCAAGCCCTACACTTGGATCAACATGCTGAACACCATTGGATCGATTGCCCCTATGATAGGGCTACTTGGTACGGTAACAGGTATGATCGGGGCTTTCAATGTTCTTACCGAGTCAGGCATGGGAGGCGAATCCAGCAAGCAAATGGCAGGAAACATTTCAGGTGCCCTTTGGACTACCGCCGCCGGTCTTATTACCGCCATACCTACACTCATCGCCTACTTTATTTACAAGACGAAATTCGGAACCATTGCCGCTGAAGTAAATCGTGTTGCTGGAGAAATGGTCTTTACCCTAGTTAGGGCAGCCCGTGGAGGGTTTGACGAAGAAGAGGGCGAAGATGCCGAGGGTGGTGAATATTTTGAGCAAGACGAAGGCTTGCCTCCGCCTTCCCCCGAGATGCCGCCCCCGCCCGCCTAAATTTATAAAGCTTATTCAAGAGGTTATATTAAATGAAGGGATTTCAACCGGAGGAGGGGAACGATGCCCCTGACTTGACGCCAATGATTGACGTCGTCTTCCTGCTGATCGTCTTTTTCCTCGTCGTCGCACAACGCATATCGGAACAATACGTTGAGCTGGAAAAAATGCCCGTCGCCAGTAAATCCTCCGTGCAAGAACAGCCGCCACCCCGTACAATTATTACCATTGATGACGCCGGAGGGGAACAAAAGTTCTACTGGGGCGAAATGGAAATCGACATGAACCAAGTGGGCTTTTACGTGCAGAAAAATCCTGACTGGGGAGTGTTTCTTCGTGTGCACCCCAATGTTACCCACTCTTTGGTTCAGGATGTACTAAAGGAGATAGGCAATGCTGGCAAAGCCGACGTTATTTTCGGTACTTGGCAAAGCGGAGGTTGAACGAATCCTAATACAATGGAGTTTTTCAGAAAGATTCTAAGCGAAGAAGATACCGTCGATCTAACCCCGATGATCGACGTCACCTTCCTTCTTCTCATATACTTCATGGTTACAACCATGCTTAAGCAACCTGAGGCCGAGCTTTCCATTACACTGCCGGGAAAACCGCAAAACACCGACATCAAGCCCATGCCGATGCTCAGTGTGGTTATTGGCGATTACGGCGAAGTTGTCTTGAATGGATCCGAAATTGAGGACGGTAGCGATTTGGAAATGCCGGACTTGGTTGAAAACCTCAAAACCCAAAAGGGTATGCGCGATCAATTGATTGCAACCGGAGCACGTTCCAAGGAAGAGGCGGAACTTAAGGTTCAGATCGAGTCTTCGGGTATTGCAGAGCACCAGTCGTCCATCAGCGTACTGAATGCATGTGCTCTTGCAGGAATTGAGAAGATTACTTTCTCGTTCCAATAACTGTGCAGTATTTGCTCAGACCCACGAGTCCATTCCTTAAAATAGAAGAAGGGAAATCGGCTTAGGCAATTAGTGAATTACTAAAACTCCTGTTGTAAAAACATTTAGCAAGATGACGATTGTAAACAAGTTTCTTCACACTCGCATGAGGGTCGATGACCTTGAGGCCACGGTCAAGTTCTACCAAGATGTTTTCGGGCTTGAAGTAACCAAGAGACATGAGTCGCCCCGAGGATCGAAACTCGTCTTTCTTGCAGTGCCAAACAGCGAAGAGGAAATCGAGATCACCTACTACCCCGAGTCTGGTCCCGTTCAAGTTCAGGAGGACCTTATGCATCTTGCCTTCCAAGTTGAAGACATGAACCAATTCGGGGAACACATTCGAGGATTGGGTTTGGAATTCAGCGATGGACCCACTGAGAGTTCATCGGGCTCAGTTTTTGCTTTTGTGGATGCCCCTGAAGGTTACGAGATAGAAGTCATCCAAAGAGCTGGTTCCGGGGGTTGATCAAGTGGAATCCCCACCACCCGTTATTGTGGTCATGGGTGTCTCGGGCTGCGGGAAGACCGCAGTTGGTAAAGCCTTGGCTGAACGAATAGGCTATGCCTTTCTTGAAGGCGACGAGTATCACCCCTCCGCCAATATCTCGAAGATGAGCTCTGGCATTCCATTGAATGACGACGACAGGGTCGAGTGGATGCAAAGAATCAGAAATGCAATAAAGGGTGAACGGGAGATCATCATATCCTGTTCGGCATTAAAAAAAGCGCACAGAGATTTCTTGCGAGACTGCGGTCGTTTCGTCCTATTCCTTCACTTGGAGGGAGAACGCGCATTGATAGAGAAACGCATTGGAAGGAGAGAGGGTCATTTCTTTGATCCAAATCTTTTGGCCAGTCAAATCGAAGCCTTGGAAAACCCAGCCCAAGAAGAAAACGTGATCACTTTGAAAATCAACGATACGGTCGAGAATATCGTTGC
>CAZNWO010000050.1:18665-21795 GCA_964576585.1 uncultured Puniceicoccaceae bacterium
AAGAAGAAAACGTGATCACTTTGAAAATCAACGATACGGTCGAGAATATCGTTGCCAGCGCCCTTGTTGATTTGAGAGAAAAAGGACTCTTGCCCCCAAAATCCCCCAATCGCTCCACTCCATGAAATACATTGGTTTAAATACCCTTCTGGCATCGGTTATGTTGGCATTGTCCAGCTGTCTGACAGTCAATGGACCCTCTCCCTCGGGCCAACAGAAATCCAAGACGGAGTGGAAGTCTTTTTTCGATGGCAAGAAACTAGGCAACTGGGCAATCACAGACTTTGCGGGAAAGGGCGAGGTGTCGATTGACGAGAACGGTAGCCTAGTTTTGGGGATGGGCATCGAGTTGACTGGAGTCCACTGGACGGGCAAAGGCGACTACCCTACCATAGATTACGAAATCGCCCTCTCGGCAAAGCGAGCTCAAGGCGGGGACTTCTTTTGTGGGCTCACCTTCCCCTATGAAGAATCCAATGCCACTTTGATTTTGGGAGGTTGGGGAGGAGCATTGGTCGGCATTTCCAGCTTGGATGACTTCGACGCATCCGAAAACGACACCGGCGACGTCTACGCTTTCGAGGAAAACCGTTGGTATGACGTCAGGCTACGAGTTACGAAGGCAAAGTTCGAAGCATGGATCGACAAAAAGCAAATCGTGAATTGCGAAATTCATGACCGCAAGGTAAGTATGCGTGCTGGAGAAGTTGAGATGTCGGCACCACTGGGGCTTTGTACCTATGCGACAACCGGAGTGATCCGAAACATTCGAATTCGCGAGTTGTCGGACGAGGAAGTTCAATCCCAAACCAAAAAATAAACCAAGTAATCGAGCCTTTAAACAATATGAAATTCAAAATCACGTTACTCGTCCTCGCAACTTCATCTTGCTTGACTCTACATTCCCAAGACAAGAAAGCCGCCTCCAAGGATTCACCAAAGGCGGAGCAGAAACTGCAACTTGTAAAAGTTGCCTCCCTCAACACCATACAGGCCAATCAGGAATTTCAAAAAAACGTGCAGCTCGTGCAACAACAGCGGGCATTGGCTGTTCAATTGCTTTCAAAGATACAAAGTGAACAGGATGAGGAAAAGCACAAGGAATTGAAAAAGCAACTGGATGCCCTTCAAGAAAAGCTGAACGAGAACAACAAGCTGATGTTCAAGACCTATGGTTTCACCTTGAACCGCAATTATGTGCTGACGGTGGAAAAAGCCCATGTTCACATGTGGGTCACTGCGGAGGAAGCCGTTGCCATTCAAGCCCGATCTGGTGCCAAAGGTGCTGAGGATTCAAAGAATGACCCGAAAAAGGATGACAAAAAACCTAGCGGTCTACGCGGTCTGTTCAACAAAAGGAAGTAAGGCTCTGCTCTTGAGGTATTGATAAAGGGGCGGGCCACTCGCCTCAAGGCTTTTACATTTCCACCCAAGCGCTATTGTTGTAACTATAAAACATGCGTGGTTTTTGAGAGCCTCTTAGATAATAAAGCCATTCTGCTGTGCCCGGGCTGTAAAAATACGGATACACCTGGGCTGAGGTCCAAAGCCAACCCTTGAGGAAATCATCGGGATCCTTTAACGATTCATCGTAGAACCAGATGGATGAAGTGGCATCACCCGTACGATATAGCCAGCCGAGGCTTTCATGATATATCCAGCCGTCTTTGGTAGTGGTTTCGAAATAATTTCCAAACCAACCAAAAGAACGCCAGCCAGCTCCCTCATTTCTTGAAAAGTTCCATTCATCCTCGGCTAGATCGAGAATCGTTATTCTAATATTGGCTGGAGAAGAGTTCGCAAATCCGTCTGAAACCGTAACGCTGAGATCGTAGGTGTTGTTCTTGTCTTCGTCCAAAGGTTGTTCAAAGTCGAATGCTTCAAAACTCAAGTGCCCCGAAGAGCGATTGAGATCAAAGTTCTTATGATCTTCGGTTGACTCGAGTTGGTAGGTGAGGGGGCTGCCTTCATCGTCTGTGGCGGAGAGAATGAAGTAAGTGGCATTGTTTTCATAAACCTCAAAATGGATTTCACCATTTGTTTGTTCATTGGTTATGGTTGGTATCGCATTGAAGACGGCAATGATCGTCTTGTTGTCGTCTACGCTTAAAGCAAAAGGGTTGGATGTAGAATTTGCTTCGGCGGACCAATGGGAAAAAATATATCCATTTTCCGGTGAAGCAGTGAGGCTGACCTCTGTACCCTTGGCATACTGAAGGTTGGCGGAGGACGGAAAAGCTTCAACCGAACCTCCAAGAGGAGTTTGTATGGACAGAGTGAAAAAGGCCGTCGAATCATTTGCATCATCCGTAACGGTAACGAACAGTGCAATCGAGTCGGAAGTATTTTGGTCGTCTGAGACGGAAACTTGGAGATCGAAGACATTGTCAAGGTTGTCATCGATCGGGTTTTCATAATCCGGAGGGGTAAGTAGTCTCAGGATTCCTGTGGAAGAATTTAGGTCGAAGGCGTCCGCATCAGTCCCGGAGAGGAGATAGCTCAAGGTGTCGTTGTCATCATCATCAGCAGTCAAGGCGAAGGTATTCGATTGGCCTTCGAGAATTGAGAAGTTCAGAATGCCATCATTTAAAGGATTGGTGAGGTATGGAACGGCATTAATCTTCACGAAAACAGCTGTCACCACCTTGTCCGCATCCGCGGTTAGGGAGATGGAAGCACTGTTCCCGGATGCATCCCCAGTCCAATGCGAAAAACGATATCCAGCACTAGGAATTGCGGAAAGAGACAGGGAAGAGCCCTGTGTATGTGCACCTGCCTCAGATCCTGCTACGTAACCAGATCCTTCAATCTGAACGGAAAGGTTCACCTTGGACAAGGGTTGGACGCTTACGCGAATAGGCACAGTTGCGGGAGGGTCAATCCCGTCCGTGTAAGATACGGAAAGGTTGTAGACGTTGTCTGAGTCAGAATCCTCGGGATTATCAAATTGAGGAGCGTTGCGAAAGGTAAGAAAGCCGGTTGAGGCATTAATTTGAAAGTCCTCGGCATCGGAGCTTTCATCTTCGGACAAGGAAAAGGTGACTGCATCCCCGTCCGCATCGTAATCGTCCAGTGTGACAACGGAAGTGTTTCCCTCCTGAACGTTTACCGAAAGAATACCATCCACGGT
>CAZNWO010000051.1:0-21542 GCA_964576585.1 uncultured Puniceicoccaceae bacterium
ATCGAAGAAATTGGGATGGTTATCGAGTGAATGGCAGAGTCAGGAAACTAAAACCCGAGGAGGGAAAAATGATGCAGGGGTTTCCGACTACCTTCGAATTCCCCGTTTCGGAAGCAAGCGCTATGAAGCAACTTGGGAACAGCATTGCCGTTTCCGCAGTGGAGGCGTACGCTAGGGAAATCATTAATGTTTTATGACTGGATTTACTCTAGTACGATTCTGCTTGATGTGATCGTATAGCCTTTTTCTAGAACTCATTTCGAGCTCTTGTCTTGAGGTTGACGGATTACCTGAGTCGGGGTTTGAGGTCTCAAACTAATGCTCAATCTGTGTTTTGTGAGTTTTCCGCCAGAAATTCTCCTAGTTGGACTATGCCTTCTGTGGTGACGACCAGCATCTTTTCCTGTGGAGGAAGGTCGAAGGCCTTGAGGTGAAAGATTTCCGGATCGGCGACGGCCACCTTGGCGACGTTCGACGTCACGTCGAGATTGTTCAGGCGCTCGACGTCTGTGGGTGGTTGTTGACTGACGTGCCACTTGAGTTTGGGCAGGTTTAGGTCCTTGCGGCTATGCTCGACGATTGCTTGCAATCGGGTGGCGGCATCCTTGCGGTAGGGGTGGAAGGACATGTCGTTCTCGCCCAGATGATATAGGATTCCCGCCAGATCCACTTCGTGACCCTTGGCTTCTAGCTCGGTCAAGGACTCCTTTACGAAGGCAATGAACTTGGGATAAAGGTTCCGTGTCTTGGCCATGCTTCCCTCGGGTGTCCAGTCGATGATCTGAGAACCGCTGTGGGTGAACTTGGCGATGGCGAAGTTTTTAACTTTCTTTGCTTGGAGGGTGCTTGCGAAACTGAGTTCGGGTCCAAAGGTGTCGTAGTAACCCGTGGGGCCCAAGGGCTCCCAGCCTTTTGAAACCTTGTAGCCGCCGCCCAAGCTATACTTAAAGGCGATATTTTGATTGTCCTGCAGTAGGGTGGGGCCGCCTTTCAGATCCTGCAGTTCCTGCACGAAGGCTCTCTCACCTTCCATGTTGCGATGCCCCGCCAATACGAAGAGCTTTATACGGTTTCCCTTGGTGTAGGGCCATTTCTTGAGGAGGCGAGTCTTGTCCAGATTTACGCCGATGCTCCGCAGGTAGGCGGTGGCGTAATTCTCGCCATGTTGAAGTTGGCCCAAGGTGCCGTAGTGGTAGTGAAGGCCAACAGGGCGACCGATCTCAACTCCGACATGAGAGGTGGGCACGTACTCCGCCAGGGGATCTGCCCGGCACACTTCCTTTTGCCCGAGGCTGATGGCGTACATGCGCGGGCGCAGGTCCATGCCCCAGATGGTCTTGGTGCAAAGTTCACCTACGTAGAACTTGAGCTTGGGAGCCTTCAGGTCCCGGCGCCACTTGGCGATGAAGTTCTTGAGGTTTTTTCCGTAGTTGGGCATGTAGTCCTTGTTGAACATGTCGTTCTCGCCTTGGTGCCACATGAAGCCCTCGATCCGATACTTGACCTTTTTCTTTTCGAGTTCCGCCAAGGATGACCTGATCAAGTCGAGGGCCAAGGGATACATCTTGAAGCCGATGGGCTCATCCGGGTTCCAGTCCCCACCTAGGTGAGTTCCGCCTGCGGCGCACTTGATTATGGCGATGGGAGCCTCGAGGTGCCGGGACACCTTGCGGGCGAAGCTTAGTTCCGGGCCAACCACCTCGTTGACGGGTTGAAGCTCCATCCATCCGTTCGACTCCATCTTGTTTTGTCGGCCGATGGAATAGGAGAACCTCACTTCGGGTTGCGGTTTCTCCAGTCCCGCATAGGGTGGGAAACGCTTTATGTCCCGGACCTTGGAGTCGGAGCCGACCATGTTGGACTGGCCTGCGAAGATGAAGACGCGCACCACTTGGTCGCGATGATTATCCAGACCTAGCAGGGATCCATTGAATCCTTGGACGAAAAGAAAAGTTGGGAGTAGGAATCTAGCCATTGTTCGTATCATCCTAGCCAGTTTGAGTCAGACCGTTGTATTCGCCAAGAAATTTTCTCTTTGCTCGATCAGACCTGTACTTGAAGTGATGTGAATAAAATTGCGGGCTTTCCTTTTGGATGCGAATGGCTTTGATGGATTGGGTGAAGGCGAAGAGATTTTTGTTTGAGCTTGTCGCGTGCGTTTTGCTTTCGGCTTGTTTCCTCGGAGCGAAACCCGCGGGCGGTCTGCTCCTGAAGGGGACCGATCAGGAGACGGCTTGGCATAGGATTGAGAGTGGCGAACCGGGGCCAGTCGTGATGGTCGTGGGGGGAATGCACGGCAACGAGCCCGCAGGGGCGCGAGCTGCCGAGCAAATCAGACATTGGTCTCTAAGGCGTGGTGAATTGATCGTCATTCCCCGGACGAACGTCACGGGATTGCGTGCCCGTATTCGCTTCATCCCGAATGAATCACCCGCTAAGCGAGATCTCAATCGAAATTTTCCAAAGACCAACGAGCAGGACGAGACTTCGGGAGCCCTTGCCGAGGCGGTCTGGAATTTGGTCAAGAAATGCAAGCCCGATTGGTTGCTCGATTTGCACGAGGGATCGGATTTTCACCAAATCAACAAGAAGTCCGTCGGTTCTTCGATCATTCCAACCAAGGGACGGGGAATGGATGCCGCCGTGCAAAAGGCTTTGGATTCAGTTAATGCTACCATTCAGGAACCGCAGAAGAAGTTGGTGCGACTGCGTTATCCCGTCAACGGAAGCTTGGCTCGTGCCGTTCACGAGAGGCTGGGAGTGAAGAGCATGATCCTTGAGACAACGGTTAAGGGACAGCCGCTTTCCCGTCGGTCTCGGCAGCATCGTATCATGGTTCATGCGATTCTGAGCCATTTGGAGATGACTGCATCAGGTGTCCACGTCATGATGGAAGCCAGAACTGTCGAGGAGCAAAAGAACCTGCCTTTGCGGATCGCCATTTACGATGCCGGAGGAACCGGTGGATCGGGCGTTCGGCTACTGGAGGCCATTTTCGCGAAGACTGCGGGCACCCTCGTTCGCCGACTGGGTCCTCCCGAAATTCAATCAGGAGCGTTGGGCCAGTTCGACTTGGTTGTCTTTCCCGGCGGTAGTGGAAGCCGACAGGCTGCGGCAATTGAAATGCAGGGGAGGGAAGCCGTCCGAAAGTTCGTCGAGGCCGGGGGCGGCTACTTGGGAGTGTGCGCGGGATCCTATCTGGCTGCCAGCAATTATTCATGGTCGCTTGGGATCGTCGACGCCAAGACGGTCGACACAAAGAACGGTCGTTGGCGGCGAGGTGAAGGAAACGTTAAGATGGAGTTTACCCCACGCGGTCGAGAATTGCTTGGCAATTTTCAGGGAGAGGTCGACGTTCGATACGCCAACGGTCCTATCTTCGCGCCCGCAGGATTGGAAAGATTGTCCGACTTCGAGACCTTGGCTCATTTTCGGAGCGAGTTCTCCAAGAACGGAGCCACGCCCGGCGTCATGGTAGACTCACCTGCCATCCTCTGTGGTAAGATGGGAAAGGGCAGAGTGATTTGCATCAGTCCTCACCCTGAGTCTTCGGATGCGCTGCACGAAGTCCTGCAAAGGGCGGCGACTTGGTTGACGCTTAAAAAGTAACGAACCCCGAAAAGAATTACTGGTCTTCTGGCAAAATCTTTTTCAAGAGCTTGTCCTCATCCCAGTGTTCACGCTTGGTTTCCTTGCCGGAATCATCCCAGTGAATCCAGAGGCCATGGCGCTTGCCCTCGAGGAATCCGCCTTGCTGGTCCTTGGTTCCGTCCACTCTCCAGAAAAAGCATGGTCCGTTTTCCTTCCCGTCGATGAAATGGCCGATACCCTCGAGCTTTCCGTTTGGATGAATACCCTTGGCCCAACCCGTGAGTGGAGCCTTGCCTCCGGGTACGTTGGCTTTCCCCGTTGTAGCGTTCCACTCCAGGCTGTCGAACGTTGCGGCGTCTGGGAGCAATTTCCGGACGGTCCCCGGATTCGAAAGGTCAACTTTGCTTACTTTTTCAAGAAGTTGGTCGCGAGCTCCGGACGAGGAAAGGTCCTCGTTGGAGTTGGCGGGATTGTCGCTGCAAGCGTTGATAAGAATAAGCCCGGCTAAGGCAAGGGAGATGAGGTGATTCATGGGAAGCGTCATTTACTTGCTCCATTCAAGCATTCGCTCGATTGGAACAAGTGCTTTTCGGCAGGTTTCCTCGGGGATTTCTATGAGGGGTTTGTTTTGCTGAAGGCAGTCGAGGAGCTTGGGAATAGTATTCAATTTCATAAAGCGACAATCGTTGCAGGCGCAATGGTCGGTGGGGCCCGCGACAAAGGTTTTGTCAGGCAGCTCTCGTGTAAGGCGGTGCATCATGCCGGTTTCCGTCAGAATGATGAAGGTAGAGGCGGGGTTGTCCCTGCAAAACGAGACCATTTTCTCCGTGCTGCATACTTCGTCCGCAAGGTCGCGAACAGTTTCGATGCATTCAGGGTGAGCAACGACGGGGGCATCGGGGTGTTCCAATCGGCAACGCTCGATGGATTCCTTGGTAAAGAGGACGTGGGCGTAGCAACTACCGGGCCACAGCTTCATCGGGCGTCCCGTTTGCTTGGCTACCCACTGGCCTAGGTTTTGATCGGGAACGAAGAGGATTTCCTTGTCCGCGGGAACCTGCTCGACGATTTTTACGGCATTGCCGCTGGTGCAGATGACGTCGCTGAGAGCCTTGACCGCAGCTGAGCAGTTTACGTAAGCTACGACGTACACTTCCGGGTTCTTTTCCCGATACTCTGCGAGCTTTTCGGCAGGACAGGAGTCGGAGAGGGAGCAACCCGCGTCCAAGTCAGGGAGCAGTACGGTCTTGTGGGGATTCAGAATCTTGGCGGTTTCCGCCATGAAGTGGACGCCGCAGAAGACGATGGTTTCGGCATCGGTTTCGGCCGCCTTGTAAGCTAATCCCAGCGAGTCCCCAACATAGTCGGCTATGCGTTGGATTGGCTCGATCTGGTAGTTGTGGCAGAGCAGTACGGCGTTCCGTTCCTCCTTGAGCCTCAGGATTTCCTTTTGTTCGTGGCTAAGCGACGACAGGTCCTCGCTATTTCGGAAGACCATGGGGGAGGGGAGGGCTTGGGTCATGATTTCGGTAGACATCGCCTAGGGTGCTTGCGCTTTGGTTTTCTGACTTCCCCTTGGAGTGGAGGAATCAGGCTTGCTTTACACAGGTTCCCCGTTGGCGAAACTCGGGGCATTCAGCTTGAACCTGCAGCCTTTGGTCTTTGACGTCCAATCCAAGGTTTTGAGAAACGGTCCTTCCGTACCATTCCATGAATGGAGCGTCGATCTCGAATATCTTGTCGCAGTCCGAACATACAACCTGTGCCTTGAATATTTCTGAACTGAGATTGATGGTGTAGAATTTGTTGTCATGCCCGACGTCCACTTCTCTCACGACTCCGCTCTCGACCAAGAGCGGCAAGCTCCTGTAAACGGTTGCTCTCGAAACCGTGTCATCCAGTTCACGGGCTCTGTCCAATAGTTGCTCTGCTGTGAAATGGCCCTTTTGGTTAAATATGGCGTCAAAAATCCCCCTGCGTTGACCCGTTACTCGCAGACCCTTGCTTGTGAGGTAGCTCGAGAAACCGTTCCAAGCTTCCTCCACTTGTTTGTTATTTTTGCGTTTTGCCATTCGCGATGAATGAATTTTGCTTATCGACTCCTATTTCGAATTATGGTCTAAGTCAACCTTATTGAGACTCAGTTGAGACCTGCGGCAATGCCTTGTGCAGAATGTTGCGATAGGTTTCCGAGGATTGTTCATCGAAACAACAGAAGACGATCAATTTTGGAGCACTTTCATTCCCTGTGATAAAATCCATCGTCGTACCGATTGCTACTCGGCATGCCTCTTCCTTCGGATATCCGTATATGCCGCAGCTTATCGCGGGAAAAGCAATGGATCGAAAGTTCTTTTCTTTGGCAATTTCCAAGCTGTTGCGGTAGCACGATGCCAGCAATTCGGGTTCTCCTTTCTCGCCCCCTCTCCATACGGGACCCACGGTGTGTATGACGTTTTTTGCCGGCAGGTCGTATCCTGCCGTCAGCTTTGCATCTCCTGTTCGACAGCCGTTTAGCTTTCTGCATTCTTCCAGTAGACTTGGGCCTGCCGCTCGGTGGATTGCACCGTCCACGCCACCTCCGCCCAGCAAAGTCTTGTTGGCGGCGTTTACGATGGCGTCAAGCTCGAGTTTGGTTATGTCTTCTGTCCTAACTTCGAATCTTTCCCGCATCACAAGGTTCCGTCTTGGCTTTTTCGGCCGGACAGGCAATAAGAAACCCATTTCTAGACATGGCAATCAAGGTAAACGAAAACCTTATTCCGGACTGGGCCATCGAGCGTCAGGCCGAGGCTCTTTTCGAAAACGTTGCCCAGGGTATGCCCGGCAAACCTAGGGAGGTCGTTTGGCTTGCTGCCTTGGACGTTGCGAAAGATCGACTGGTAGACCAAGCCCTAATGGCGGAGGAAAGCGCTCGGAGGAACTTCCCCGTGGATGAAGTTGCCTTGAAGCGGGAGATGAAGCTTTGGATGAAGCAGAACGGTGGCAAGAATGCCTTTGAAAAGGCAAACCATCCACTGATCCGAAATACCGAAGACCTGCGGCGCGAAACCCTGTCGCGCATCAATTTCAATCGTCTCTTGGAGGAAGAGTCCTCTTGCGAGGCGCCGACCGAGGAAGAGGTGAAGAACTATTATGAGGAACGCCCGGACCTTTTCAGCAGCGAGCCGAGCGTTCACGCTTCCCACATTCTTAAGCGAGTTCACGATGCCTCCGAGGAACAGGAAGCTGAAAAGGAGATCGGAGAGATCAAGTCCCGTCTCGAGGCGGGAGAAGATTTTGCCGACCTAGCCAATGAGTGTTCCGATGACTCCGTGCCCGACGGAGACCTCGGGTCCTTCGGTAAAGGAAAAATGGTTCCCGCATTCGAGCAGGTTGCCTTTTCCTTGGAATCCGGAGAGCTGAGCGAGCCCGTTCGTACAGATTTTGGCTTTCACCTTATCAAGGTCCATTCTCACGAACCTGCTCGTTTGGCGCCCCTCGATGAAGTGCGAGAACAAATTCTCTCCTACCTGACCGAGCGAAGAAAGGACCAAGTGTTCGACACATTTCTGGATGGACTGAAGCGGGAAGCCGACGTCCGCGAGGTATCCACCGAAGACTAGTCTCTAGTTGTTTGCCCGAAGACGTTTGAGGATGCTGGTCGTCGCCTCGGACTTGTTCAACGCGTAGAGGTGAAAGCCCGGCGCCCCACCTGCTAACAATCCCTTCACCTGCTCGTATGCCCAATCCGCTCCAATTCCCGCCATTTCTTGATCGCTGGATGCTCCAAGACGATCCTCCAGATTCTTGGGGAAGCTTGCCCCGCACATTTTGCAGAAGCGGCTCACTTGAGACAAGGACAGCACCGGCAGCAAACCGGGCAGGATTGGAACCTCGATGCCTGCTTCGCGGCATCTTGCAACGAATGAGAAATAAAGCTCGTTGTCGAAAAACAACTGAGTGGTGACGAAATCCGCCCCGCAGCTTACCTTGTGGGCCAGTCGTTTTACGTCATCCTCATGGCTTGGCGACTCGGGATGCTTTTCGGGATACCCGGCGACTCCTATGCCGAAGTCCGGAAAGTTTTCCCGCACGAGTGTTACCAGTTCGTCGGCGTACGAAAGTCCTCCCTCGCTTGCCTTGAATTTCGTTTCTCCTTTTGGGGGATCGCCTCGCAGCGCCATCAGGTTTGAGAATCCGGCTTGCTCGAATTCACGTAGGATTTCGAGTAACTCCTCCTTGCTGTGTCCCACGCAAGTCAGGTGTGGCATAACCTCGAACCCATGTTTTTCCTTCAGCATCCTTGCGTATTTCAGGGTTGTGGCGCGAGTACCTCCTCCTGCACCATAGGTGATGGACACAAAGTTGGGTTGAAGAAATCCTAGCGTTTCGGCCGTTCTCAACATGCGTTCTCCCGCCTTTTCGTCTTTGGGTGGAAAGAATTCCACTGAGAAAACGGGTTTGCCCGTCTGGAAAGTCTCAATGATGTTCATTTACGCATCAAGATATCATGATGCGTTGATGTGTTGCAAGGGTTTTCGTCGGGCGTCTAGCGATAGGACCTTGAGGCGATCATGGCATTTCTTACCGATGCGAGGTATCGGCCTACGTCATCCTGAGGACGCAGGAACTGAGCCCTCTCGAGCAATTCGACCGCCTTGTCGTACTCTCTCAATTCAACCTTCATGCGAGCGTGTTGGATCAATGCCTCGACTTCCTGTTCCTTGACCTTTTCCGCTCTTTCGAAGTGGATTGCGGCTTCCGCATGGGAACCTTTTTTCCATGAGTGAGTTCCCAGCAGCAACAAGGCTTTTCCATCCAAGGGATTTTTTTCTAGGATTTGCTTGAGGAGTGTCGCCGCCTCCTCGTCTTGTCCGGTTGTCAGCTTTATCTTCGCCTTCAGAGCAAGGAGTTGAAGTTGATCTTCTTCTCCCATGCCTTCCGCGAACTTTTGCTCGATTTGATCTAGGTAACGAAAACCCGCTTGATATGAACCACGATCGATCAGGATGGATGCCACCCTCATGAATCGACCTACCGTGAGGTCTCCCCTTCTTTGCAGGCATTCCTGATAGGCGTCTAGGGACAATTCGTTTAGCTCGAGATTGTGGTAGGCGTCACCGAGAAGTAGCAATCCACTTGGGTCGAGCTTGTCGAGTCTGCGGAGGGTTTCGAGGGCTACGGCGGCTAGCTCGACTTTGTCCAACGCTATAAGCGCGTTTGCCCTTGCACGCCTACAAAAGACGTTTTCCGGGTCTTTTGCCAACAACTCGTCGAGCAAGGACAGGGCTTCTTCCTGCCTCTCCATTTCAAGCAGGCAATTGACCAAGCCGTTCCGTGCATCCTTGTTTTCGGGAGAACGAAGAATTGCCATTCGATAGGCGTTTTCAGCCGATACAAACCTCTCTAGCGCGAGATGACAGTAACCTAGCGCAGTGTAGGTTATACCGTCTCCTTCGCCCAGCGAGAGAGCCTCGGCAAGATGCTTTGCGGCCTCGTTGAAGCTTTCTTGTTGGATTAAAACGAACCCGAGGTTCTTGTGCGCTCTTAGAAAGTTGGGGAATTTCTTAATTGCCTTTCCGTAGCCTTGGACTGCGCCGCCTAGCCTTCCCTGCTGGAATTGCATGGTGGCGAGAGCAAAATCAATAGCTGCGCTAGATTCCGTTTTCAGTTTTCCCGACAGGTACTGAACGGCTTCGCCAAGATCGTTTTGAGCTCTTGCCGAGGCTTCTCTCAGAACTTGCTGTTCCGTTCTGCTTACCTTGGGTTCGATCTCTGTACGAAATCCGTAATCTCCCATGAAGCTGCGAACGAATTCAGGGCTGTGCCAGAATTCCCGCGTCAGCCTGTAGTCCGGGGCGGAGAATGCGGCCAAGCCCGCAAGCGTAAGGCTGCTGGCATAAAGGGTGACTTTGGCGCAGCGGCGGCTCATTGGTTGGAAATCTTGAATTCGAGGGGCAGGTAGAATTGCACCTTTACTCGTTCTCCATTACGCATGGGTGGCTCGTAAATCGATTCTTCCGCTGCTTTTATCGAGGGTTCAATGAATTCCTCGTGAGTGGATTCCACGACTTGCCGGACCTTTACGGATCCTCTTTCATCGATGACGACAAGAAGCCTCACCTTTCCCTCGAGATTCCTCCTCAGTAGGGCGGAAGGATAGCGGAGGCGACCTCGTTTCAGTATCCCCGGTACTCGATCGAGTTCGTGTAGCTTGAAGACGAAGTCTCCCTCGATTTCACCTGGAGCGAGATCGAAGTCGGTAATCGCGAAGGCGGTTCGAAAGTCTCCAGGCCCTACTTCCATACTTGTCTCGAGAGATTCCAGATTCAAAACGGGTCTGGGAGGGAGAAGGTCGGGAGGCTTCGGAGCCTTTTCAAGTTCCTCTTCAAGCTTTTTTTCTATGACGGGCTTTTTTCTGGGAGGCTCCGGTACGTCTACCCAGTCGACTTCGCGGACCATCCAGTCGTCCCCGCGAACGAATTGCGAGAGAGGCAGCAGACAAAAGAGCAAAATGGTGACTAGGCCGGAACAGGTCAGGCTTGCGAGTAGCGGACTGTGCTCCTTGGAATCGCTTGGCTCAGAGTTCTTTTCTCTGTCTTGACCTGCGTCGATCATGGCTTGAATCCGATGCCCCTGATGGCCGAGAACTTTACCGTTCTTGCTCCTCCCAGCAAGGCTTGGTCCATTACCCGAGTGGCCAACCCCGCCTTGGATCCGGGGCTTACCCGCACGATGACGGGTTTGGCAACGACTGTCGATGAAGCCCTGACGATTGGAGCCACTCCCGCTATGGCGATTTCCGAGCCCTTGTTGATTATTCGCCCCTCGGGCGTAAGTTCGAATGCAATCGGTGGTTCCGTCTTTGCTTTCGGGTCCGCCGTGTCGCGGTACTTCGGTGTGAGACCAATCTCGTTGACGAAGGAGGTGGCTACAATGAAGAAGATCAGGAGGATGAAGACCATGTCTATCAGAGGAGAGACGTTGATCTCAACTTGGTCGGCTTTGAAGCTGGCGAGTCGTCTTTTCATTGAGGTTTGCGCGTGGCAATGGAAACGGGTGCTCCGGCTCTCTTTGCTTCTCTGATGACTTCTGCTAGCTTGGTCGCGTCGGCGGACTCATCGACCTGAATCACTACCGGGACGTCCACCTCTCTGCGAAGAGAGCTTACCAGCGGGCGAATTTTTTCAGCTGTAATTTTTTCGCCCGCATAATGGAGGGAGCTGTCCGAGGAGAGCGCAAAGAGTATAGAGTTCTTCTCCAAGGCATCGGCGGTTACTGCTCTCGGGCGAACGACTTCCTCTCCAGGAAGCTTCACGAAGGTAGCCGAGACGATGAAGAAAATGAGCAAGATGAAGACCACGTCGATCAGGGGAGATACATTAATGGCCTCCGCCTTTTTTTCCTTCAGGAGTCTTCGTCGAATTTTCATGAGCTTGTTACGACTTGTCCCCCGTAGTTTCTCAATGCGTGGCTTTCGACTCTGCGCAGCAAGGAGAGCCACTCATACCTTTGTCTGCTCACCAAATAGGCTAGGGCGAAGGCGGGAATTGCAATGAGCAATCCGGTTTGCGTGGTGACCAAGGCCTCAGAGATTCCTCCCGCGACCAAGTCCATCTTCCGGCCAATGTGCCTGCTCAGGCCTTCGAAGGTCACGAGCATTCCGTTGACCGTGCCCAAGAGTCCCAGCAAGGGAGCCACCGAGGTGAGCATCAGGAGGAAGCGAATGCGACGACCGAGAAAAGAGGAGTCCTCTGCTCGGGATTCCTCGAACCTTCTCCTGGTTTCTTCTCTGTCCTCCCTGCTTCCGAGGCAATGTTCGAGAATGGAACCTAGGCGCCCTCCGACCTTCGAGGATTCGGTTGCAAACTTAGCGATGGTTTCACTGTCTCTTTTCCTCGGCATCATTTTCCTGAGTCGGAACCAGAGGTCGAAACCCACATAGTAGGAGTAGAGGGAAAGGGCGGCTAGTACGGGCATAAGGGAACCTCCTCTTTCCCAGACTTGCATTGCCTGCTCCCAGAAGGTGGGGCCCGGAGTCATGACGGGGAACCCTCCATGGCCGAAGCGTTTGCTTCATCGGGTTTCTTGTCTGCGTTGCCGTTGGCTGCCAAGTTGACCAAGCGGGATGCAAAGGTTTCCATCTTCGCGACCAAGCCTTGCAGGCGCCTGGAGAGCAGGGCGTGGATTATCAGCGCCGGGATTGCGGTTATCAGACCGAACTTTGTCGTCACCAGCGCCTCGGATATTCCTCTGGCCAGTTCACTGCTTTCGGGATTGGCGAAGTTGGTGATCTGACGGAAGACGTCTATCATGCCCGTTACCGTTCCGAGAAGACCTAGCAGCGGCGCCGTTGCGGCAGTCACGGCAACCAGCGGCAAAGCTTTCTCCAGGCGAACCTGTGCGTCGATGATCCGTTCGTATAGAATCTCTTCGAGAACCTCTGCCTTCCTGCCCATGTTTTTGCTGGCTGCAGCTCTCAGTTCCTCAAATGGTCCGGAGAACTGCCCATCTAGAGAAGGAGGTCTGCGAGGTTCTCTTACCAAAAGAATCTGAAAAGCCTTGAAAAAGGCAATCAGAACAGAGATGGCGGCAAAGGCTATGATTGGATAAATCCATATGCCGCCTTTCTTCAATTCCTCAACCAAAGTAGGTTCGCCAGTTTCAATTATCAATGCTTTGCCCAAAGTTGGGTCCAGAGGAAGGATCAATTCTTTGCCATCCTTATTGACCAAACCTTCCCGAATCGAAGATGCGACTTTTTCTGGAGTAACTAATATTCGACACGGTTCGGTGCCTCGAGCGAAAGAAGGCGTCACTTGTGTCTCGTCCTCCTCCGAGCTAATCGTTTTTTCTACGATCCCCACCGTTCCGTCCATGCCAGTAAAGTACGTAATTGGTCCCAATGCGAAGAAGTCGCCTTTCATCCGTCGACCTTCCGGGGGGACTATGGCCTCTCCTTCCATAAAGCGACCTCCGAAGGAATCCTGCAGGGCCTTCAAGGAGAGCTTGGTTGCCCTTAAGGTGGCGGCCAAGTTTTCCGTGGTAGTATCGTTGGTATCGCTTACTCTTGTCTCCAAGGCATCGGCTAGCTCATTCGCCAAGTGGTTTTTCTCCGGGTTGCCCAAGCCGTTTCGCCAGCTTCTGACGTAATCTCGAAGCAATGACAAGTCTGCCGCAAGTTCCGCTTCTTGCTCGTCGACTTCTTTCTCCAGTTCCAGCAAGCTGGCTTCACGATTGTCGCGAAGCCTGATCCTTCTCTCGTATTCCTCTCTCTTTTGGCGAGCCTCTCGTTCCAAGGCATTGACTTCCTTGGCCAAGGGAGTCTTCTCCCGTTCAACCTGTTGGCGAAGTTGGGACAGTCTCGTCAAGGATTCCTGCAGGTCTCGCTTTGCTCCGGTTCTTACTTCGGAAAGGCTTGCGGCATGAAGAATAACTGCGCCCGGAAGAGCTAGGCAAATTGCGTGGATTGCCCTCATTTGATTCCATCCTCATTTTCATTCGCATCGGATTTCCTTGGTATTGGAAGCTCGAGGAATGAGGGGAGGGCTCGTTTTTTTCTTATGGAAACGCCTTTGCGGATTTCATCGGCCAAGTTGTCCCTTCGTTCCCATAGCCAACCTCTTGGTCCGGGTGTTCCGTAGCCTGCAACGGTTCCCGATTCATTCACGAAGTATGCAATGGACATGCCGAAGTAAAGGACGTGAAATTCTCGCGATTGTTCCTCGTTCAGGCTGAATTCTTGCCTTTCGAGGTTCACCCCTCCATGAAAAATCTGGGCGGACTGTAGAATCGCCAGACAAGCCTCAAGCCTTTCTCGTAATGTTAGGGACTTTCTCTGTTCACGATCGGTCAGTTTTTCCCTGAAGGACCTTAGGCGGCGAACCAAGGGGCTGGGAAAGGAGTCCATTGCCAAGAGAATTTCCCTCTCTAAGGCATTTAAGTCTACGTTCAGTTTCTTGGCTGCGTTTTCGGCAACTGCACTTCTTTTCATTAGCTTGGAACGGGCAAGAGATGCCCCCGTAGCTTCCGCATCCGACTTCTCGAGATTTTTGTCCAGTTGCGATATCTCGACCCTAAGGGCAACGACGAGGTCCTGCAGGGTGGCCTTTTCCGTTTGCCATTTGGATTTCTCCTCGGAAATCAGTTTTTCGACCCCAACCCATTCCTCAAGCAACTTTCGCGTTTCCTTTACCGCAGTGCCGGAAGCTACCTGAGCGCAAGCTGCAAGGAAGGAGCAAAAAACAATTTGCAAAGGGTGTTTCAAAATTCCAAGTATCTTGGGTTTGGGGTAAATGATTAGCTTGAGACTCTCCGAAAACGCCTCTTCGGTCAATCCTTTTGAGACTGTGTCTCAATAAAAACTTGATGCCGTATGCTTGCCTTACAAGGAATTGGTCGACCTCCTTTAAATAAGTTTTCGACGAAGAATTTCGTCGACGACCTGAGGATTCGCTTGTCCTCGAGTAGCTTTCATTACGTAACCCTTGAGGGCGTTGATGGCACCCTCCTTGCCTGATCGGAATTTTTCCGAAGCATCGGGGTCCTGCTCGATGGCCTCTTCGCAAATTGCTTCCAGTTCACCTGTGTCCGAGGTTTGCTTGAGTCCCTTTTCTTCCACAATTGTACCGGGGGCCTTGCCTTGGGAGAATACTTCGGGAAAGATTTCCTTTGCGATATTCGAAGATATCGAACCATCCTCTACCAAGCCAATGAGTTCCGCCAAGTGGTCGGGAGTAACCTTTGCCTGCTCCAACGGCATGGGGCCATTTTCGTCCCCTGCAGCGGAAAGTTCCCTCAGCAAGTCGTTGGCCACCCAGTTTGCCGCTTTCTTGGGTTGCCCGCTCTTTTCAGCGACCTTTTCGTAAAACTCGGCCAGCATCTTGTCGGGGCAAATGGCGGAGGTTGCGGTGTAGGGCAGTTCATGCTCTTCCATGAAGCGACGTTGCTTGTCGAAGGGCATCTCGGGAATCTCGGCCTGAACTCGTTCGACCCATTTCGCATCTATCCTTACGGGCATGAGGTCGGGGTCTGGGAAATAGCGGTAGTCGTGAGCCATCTCTTTGGTGCGCATGGCCGTGGTGTAGCGTTCGTCGGGATTCCATCGACGAGTTTCCTGATAGATGTTTCCGTCTTCCTGAAGCACGGAGGTTTGGCGCTTGATTTCGTACTCCACGCCGTTGCGTACCCCCGAAATGGTGTTGAGGTTCTTGAGTTCCACCTTGGTGCCGAGGGTTTCCGTACCGACTGGACGAACGCTTACGTTGGCGTCGCACCGCATTTGGCCTTTTTCCATGTCGCAGTCGGAAACTTCTGCATAGATCAGTGAGTTCCGCAAAGAGTTGAGGTAGGCAAAGACTTCCTCGGGTGAGAATAGATCGGGTTCGGATACGATTTCGAGCAATGGCGAACCCGCCCTGTTGAAGTCGACCAAGCTGTCGTTTTCGGCATGAGTGAGCTTGCCCACGTCCTCCTCCAGATGAATCCTGGTAAGCTTTACCTTTCTGTGCGGACCCATCTCGGCAGGAGTCTTTCCCGGCAGTTCTATTTCAACCTCTCCTCCTAGGCAAATGGGTTGGTCGAACTGGGAGATTTGGTAATTCTTCGGCATGTCGGGATAAAAGTAGTTCTTCCTGTCCCACTTGCATACCTCCGCGATCTCGCACCCAAGCAAGAGTCCCACCTTTATGGATTTCTCTATCGCCTCCAGGTTCATCACGGGCAATGCTCCCGGCAGACCGAGCACCACGGGATCGGTCAGGGTGTTGGGCGCTTCCCCGAATCCACGAGGGGCTCGGGTGAACATTTTGGAGCGCGTTTCCACCTGGACGTGGACTTCCAAACCTATGACCGCCTCGTATTCCATCGTTTGTCGTTCCTTACAGTTCGGGGCATTTTCTGCCGAAGCCGTGGACGGAGTCGTAGGCGTTGGCGACTGAAAGCATATCGGTTTCCCCGAACGCTTGACCGATGACTTGAAGTCCCACGGGAAGACCGCTCGAGGTGTGACCGCAGGGGACTGATATGGCAGGAAGTCCTGCGAGGTTGACGGAAATGGTGAAGACGTCGCTCAGGTACATGGCGATGGGGTCTTCGGCGCGTTCGCCTTGCTTGAATGCCGGGGTGGGGGAGGTAGGGGTCAGGATGGCGTCCACTTCTTGAAAAGCTTGCTCGAAGTCGCGCCGAATCAGCGTCCGAGTCTTTTGCGCCCGTAGGTAGTATGCGTCGTAGTATCCGCTGGACAGGGCGTAGGCTCCGAGAATGCAGCGGCGTTTGACCTCTTCTCCGAAACCCTCGCCTCGACTCTTGGCGTACACGTCAACCGCGTTTTCCGCTCGCTCACTCCGGTGGCTGTAGCGAATCCCGTCGTAACGAGCTAGGTTGGACGATGCCTCGGCGGTTGCAATCAGGTAGTACACCGGCACGGCGAGGTCGGTGGTCGGTAGGGAGATTTCGACCAATTCGTGGCCTTCCTTCTCGTAGAACGATATGGCCTCGTCGACGAGCTTGCGAACTTCCTCGTCGATACCTTCGCCGAAGAACTCTTTCGGAAGACCGAGTTTCATTTTCGGGCAAGGCTTCGTGATCGTTTCCAGATAGTTCGGAACCTCCGTCGGAAAGCTGGTGGAATCGAGCGGGTCGTGACCGGCTATGACTCCAAGGGCAAGGGCGGTATCCTCCACGGTTTGTGAGAACGGGCCAATTTGGTCGAGGGAAGAAGCGAATGCCGCGAGCCCATACCTTGACACCATCCCGTAGGTTGGCTTCATCCCCACGACTCCGCAGAGCGAAGCGGGCTGCCGAATGGATCCTCCCGTATCCGAACCCAAGGTGAGAGGGGCCTCGCGAGCGGCAACGGCTGCCGCGCTGCCACCGCTGCTGCCTCCCGGTACACAGTCGACGTCCCAAGGATTGCGGGTGGCCCCGAAAGCCGAGTTCTCCGTAGAAGAGCCCATTGCGAACTCATCCAAGTTCAACCTGCCCCAGACCAGCGCTCCCGCTTCCTTTAGCTTGCGAGTGGTCGTAGCATCGTAGGGTGAGACGTAGTTTTCCAAGATGCGGCTGGCGGCGGTCAGGGGTTGGCCCTTGTGGGAAATGACGTCCTTTAAAGCCACGGGTACGCCGTCAAGCGGTCCGAGAGCTGCGCCCTTGGACCGACGCTCGTCGGACTCCTTTGCTTGTCGGATGAAATCCTCGTCGTCCCGATTCAGGAAGGCGTGTACCTTGTCGTCCACCTTCGCCGTTCTATCCGCGAAGGATCGAGCCACCTCTTCTGCGGAGGCTTCTCCGGAGGAAAGTACCTTCCCCAGCTCGACGGCCGTCTTCTCGTAAAGCTCGGACATTTCGGACTAATCTTCAATCACGCGCGGCACGACGATTTGGTCCTGCCTTTGGGCAGGTGCGTTTGAGAGAGCTTCCTCGGCGCTGAATCCTGACCTAGGCTCGTCTTCGTCCCAGACGTTGTGACGGGGAAACGCATGGGCGGTTGGCTCTACTCCCTCGACGTCCACCTCGTTCAGCTTGTCGAAGTATTTCAGGATGTCCGCGAACTGCGACTTGAATTTTTCCTTTTCCTGTTCCGACAGTTCTATTCGGGCGAGGTTCGCAACGTAGTCGACGTCGATCTCGGGTGTTTCGGGCATAATCCTTTTTGGGTGAAGCTGATCAGGTTCGCAACTCGAAGTTTTCGTTTTGGGAAAGTTCGCCCTGCAAGCTCTCGAAGGCTGCATTCACCTCCTTGTCCTCCAAGGTGCGGTCATGCGACCTGAATCGGATGGCAACGGCGATGCTCTTCTTGCCTTCCGGAAGTCCCTCTCCGATGAATACGTCGAAGACCTTCACTTCCTCCACCTCAAAGTCCTTCCCCGCTGCTTTTGCCGCCGCCTGTTCCACCTTCCGGCGAACGTCCTCGGCGTGAGAGTTCCTGTCGACTAGGATAGCCAAGTCTCGATTGGCGGGCGGAAAGGTTCCGAATGATTGAAACCTTGCTGGTTTGGAACGTTTCTTGAGGACCACCGGGTCGAGCAGCAATTCACCTGCAAGGACGGGGCCCTTGATTCCCTTTTGCCTGGAAAGGGCGAGCGAGCAGGTTCCCACCTCCAGTTGGGAACGAGTCTTTGCCGCATCTCCTGCAATTGCTCCATGTCCCTCTTGCCATGCCGAGCTTGCTCCCTCGGCAAACGGCAGCAGACCTCCCTTGGGCATCGAGATGCCGGCTCCTGCAAGCAGACGACTTGCCATTCGTTTCGCCTCATGGAAATCGGGTGTTGCCTCAGGGTTCCATTCGCGTTCGCCGGGGTTGACTAAGATGGCGAAGGCTACGCTAAGGTATTCGTTCACGCCCTTGTGTCCCTCTCGAAGCACTCGACCCGTCTCGAAAACGCGGCGGAGATCGTTGTGGTTTCTCCTGTTGTGAGCGAGGGCATCGAGCAGACCCGGAATGAGCGAGCCCCTCAAGTGAGTGTGCTCGGCCGTGAGGGGATTCGCCAAGGCGAGTTGGTCGGCGTTTTCCTTCCCACGCCAGGCTTCCACTTCCTTCGAGTCGCGGAGGCTGTAGTGGACGCACTCGCGAAAGCCCAGCCCGACCAAGGTGTCGGTTGCCTTTTCGTTGAAGGTGAAGATGGATGAATCGTCTCGAGCGAAAGCCGGGCAAAGGACGGAACTCTCGGGAATTTCCATGGTCCCGTGAATTCGAACAAATTCCTCCACCAAGTCGATTGGGCGGTCCACCTCCGAGCGAAAGCCGGGAACGGTTACCTTGCGGGAGTTCTCGTCAATCGCCTCTACCTTGAAGCCGAGCCTCTTCCAGGACTCGTCCATTTCCTCGTTGCTCGATTCGAAGCCGCAGGTCTCGCGAACGAAGTCCGGCTCGATCTCTATTTCACGGTCTCCCCTTGGAATTTCGCCAACTTTAATTTCCTCGGGCACGAGTTCTCCGCCCGCAGTCTCCAAGATGAGGTCCACTGCGCGGCGGGCGGCGTATCTTGCCGATTGCGGATCCACGTCTCGTGAGAAACGCAGCGAGCTGTCCGTGTGCAGCCCGAGCTTTCGAGCCGTGGCGCGGACGTTGCCCGGCTGGAACCAAGCCACCTCCAGTACGACGTCGGTCGTGTTCTCGTCCACTTCCGCATCTACGCTTCCCATGATCCCGGCGATGACCAAGGCCTTTTCACTGTCGGCGATCACCATGACCTCCTCGTCCAGCTTGCGTTCCACCTCGTCCAGCGTGGTGATGGTCTCGTCGGGTCGGGCGTTCCGAACGATTATTTCGTTGCCGGCTATTTTACCTGAGTCGAATGCATGAAGAGGTTGTCCCGTCTCCATCAGGACGTAGTTCGTGACGTCGACCACGTTGTTGATCGAGCGCAGCCCGACTGCCTCGAGCCTGCCGCGAAGCCAGTCCGGAGAAGGTCCGATCTTCACCCCCTTTATGCACCAAGCCAAGTAGAGCTTGCAGTTCTCGGAATCGATGGAGACTTTCCTCAAGAGGTTTTGCTCAGTGGGTTCGGAAAGGGTGGGGGCGTCCGCCTTTACTTCGGGCAACATCAAGGGTTGGCGATAGCGCGCGGCGAGCTCTCGGGCCACGCCGACGTGTCCGAGCAGGTCGCCTCGATTGGCAGTCAGTTCCAAGTCGAAGACGACGTCGCTCTCGCCGAAGGCCTGATGGATCGGAATGCCTACGTCAGGACGATTTTTCAGGATCAGGAGCCCCTCGTGGTCTTCTCCCAGTTCGAGTTCCCGCGCGCTGCACATCATGCCCTCGGACTCCACGCCGCGAAGCTTCGATTTCTTTATCTTGAAACCGCCCGGGAGCTTGGCTCCGGGAAGAGCCACCGGCACTCGATCACCGGGTTCGAAGTTCTGCGCTCCACACACGATGTTCGCCTCGGGCAGGTCTTCGCCTACCTTTACCTTGCAGACGCTAAGCTTGTCGGCCTCCGGGTGCTTCTCTCGGGTCAAGACCTCACCCACGACTACCTTGTCCATCGGACTCGGTCCACCCGTCTCCACATCCTCCACTTCCATTCCCAGCATGGGCAGAACGTCCGTCAGCTCTTCCGGGGAAGCTTCCGTCTCAACGTATTGCCTTAGCCATTCCAAGCTGACTTTCATCGCGTATCAGAATTGTTGCAGGAAGCGGAGGTCGTTTTGGTAGAAGTGGCGGATGTCGTCGATCCCGTGCAGCAGCATGGCGACTCTTTCGATGCCGAGGCCAAAGGCATAGCCCTTCCATTCCACGGGATCGAGGTCCACCTGTTCGAAGACTTTCGGATCGACCATTCCGCAGCCCATGATCTCGATCCACTTGTTGCTCAGGCGACCTAGGTTTGGGGTAAAGAGATCTACCTCGAAGCTTGGCTCGGTGAATGGGAAGAAACTGGGCCTCAGCCTGGTCTGCACCTCTTCCCCGAAAAGTTCTCTCAGCAAATGATCCAGCGCGGCCTTCAAGTCCTTGATCGTTACCTTGCGGTCCACGTAGAGACCCTCCGTCTGGTGAAAGTTTGCGCTGTGGGTGGCGTCCACGGTATCGCGACGGAAGCAACGCCCCGGAGCTATCACGCGTATTGGGGGCTTCTCGGCAAGCATCGTGCGAATCTGCACCGACGAGGTATGGGTTCGAAGAACGTACGATTCCTTCCCCTTGCGGGAAACGTTTCCAAAAGACGCATCGGTAGGGAAGAAAAGGGTGTCCTGCTCATCCCGGGCCGGATGATCCTCCGGCGTGTTCAGGGCGTCGAAGCAGTACCACTCGGTCTCTACCTCGGTGGCTTCCGCCACGGTGAACCCGATCTTGCGAAAGATTGAGACGATTCGCCTCATGGTTTGCGTCAGCGGGTGCAGGCCTCCCACATAATCGCCCGGCGGGGGCAGCGTTACGTCCACCGGGTCTCCCAGGCTGGCGGCATCTTCCCGGCTGTCCAGTCCCGCGCTTGCCTCGGCAAACGCCTCCTCCAGTTTTTTCTTCGCCTTGTTTACCGCTTGCCCGAAGGCGGGCCGCTCTTCCTTGGGCAAAGAGCCGATTCCCTTCATCAGCCCGGTCAGCTTGCCGTTGCTCCCGACGACCGATGCCTTGATCTGGTCTAGCTCGGGACGTGTTCCGGCCGATGCTAGAGCCGACTCGGTTTCCTCGAGGATGGCTTGGAGTTGTTCCTCCACGCCGAAGGGGTGGCCGCGTGGCCTTAGGCTTCCAAGGCGGCCTTGGCCTTGCCCACCAATTCCTTGAACGCGTCCGGTTCGTGAATGGCGAGTTCGGAAAGCACCTTGCGGTTGAGTTGGATGTCGGCCTTGTTCAGTCCGTTGATGAACTGGCCGTAGCGCAGACCTTCCGCCCGGCAGGCGGCGTTGATGCGCACGATCCAGAGCTGGCGAAACTCGGTCTTCTTCTTGCGACGATCCCGATAGGCGTAGCGTTCGGCTCGATCGACCGCATCCTTGGCATAGCGAAAGAGCCTCGACTTGTTACCAAAGTATCCTTTGGCCTTCTTGAGTACCTTCTTGCGGCGTTTACGGGTGGCGGGGACGTTTCTTGCTCGTGGCATGGATTCTTTCTCCTGTCTTTATCCGGTGCTTGCAGGCAGTGCGGGGCGCTGGCTTTCCCGAGTCAGGAAAGAGCCCGGATGACGCGTGCCGCCATGCCTTTGGCCAAGGTTTGGTCCTGTCGACCGGCGCGAATTTGCTTCACCGTGCGCTTGCGGCGCAGGTGTCTTTGTCCTGGCTTGCGATGGGTTACCTTGCCGGAACCCGTCACCTTGAAACGCTTCGAGATACCTTTGTGCGTCTTCTTCATCTTCTTCGAGAAATTAGGGAAAAAGATCTAAAACAACACTTTTCCCGTCCTCAGGCAAGCCAAATGCCACGCCGATTTCGGCCCGGAAAGCTGCCGAGGTTTCCCTCTTTACTCCACCCTGCCGGAGGAGAAATTGTAAAAGTTGGGTCGCCCGTCCCTTCTCCTCAGGAAGTAGAGCCAG
>CAZNWO010000052.1:0-21397 GCA_964576585.1 uncultured Puniceicoccaceae bacterium
TCGGGGATGCTGAAGCTAGTATGCCCGGATGCTTTGAAACAAGGAAAAAACGTCTAATTATATTAACACGCGCGCTATAAATCGTGCGCGCGTCGTGTGAACGCGCCCACAAGCAAGCTGAACGCATGCCCGAGTAAGGCGATCGGGAGCTTCCGCAAGCCGATCTCGAGCGCCAAACCGGTGATCGGGAGCAGCAGAAATTGATTTTCGATGCCCAAGCAAGCTGATCGCGAGGGCGAGAAAGCCGATCGCGGGCACAAAACGTCTGGTCGGGAGGCCGAGAAAGGGGGTCGCGAGGGTGCGAAAACAGGTCTTTCGAGATAACTGCATGAAAAATTTTATGAAATTATATGTCCTTGCCTGTCAGGTACTTATATTCTTGACAAAGGACACATGTTCTGCTAATATAGTTGCATTATGATAAACATAAACAAACCCAAAACAGTCGCACGAGCCGAGTTGGTTCAGGCGGCTTGGAAAAACCAGGCCCCGGAGGAAATCTTCGGCGGTCTCGGCTTGGAGGACCACAAGGTGGCTCTAGCCGGTGTTCGAAAGGCGGAAACGCAAGTGGAAGCCTTGGAAGTGGCGTTGAAGGGGGCAAGGGAGCTACGCGACGATCGTGTCGTGGAGTTGGCCCTCCTCAACCGCAAGGTGTATCATGGCGTGCTCGGGCATCCCGACTACGGCGACGATTGCGCGACCTTGGCCCAAATGGGCTACGTTCGCAGAAGCAAGAGAGCCAGCGGGTTGACCCGCAGGGAGTTGCCCGGAGACGCTGCGGAGGAGGATCCGGTGCCCGAGGATCCCACCGTGAACTAGTCGCGGGAAGCGAGCTGAGAGGGCGGGGTTCCGAAAAGGGCCCCGCCCGACTTGGCTTGAGCAAAGGCCGAGGCCCGGATGGGTGCCTAGACGGCGATCTTTACGCCGCGGCGGAGGTAGGTGGGGACGTCGAGGTCCTCGCCCTCGTAGATGTTGCGGTTGTCGTGGTCGCCGAAGATGCCGCGCTGGTTCTCGGTCTGCATGAACTCGAAGAGGTTCTGGTCCTCGGTGGCATTCGCGGCCGCTTTCTTACCCTTGGCGCGGGCAGGCTTTTTGCGAGCTGCAGCACGCTTGAGCTTGGATGCATGGGACTTGGCGGCACGCTTGGAAGCCTTGGCAGAGGTGGTGAGGGCGGGCGCCCCGGGGGGCGCTACGTCGGCGGCGGGCAGGCCTGCCTCGAGGTCGGTGGCGCCGAGGACGCATATCTCGACGCGGTCGCCCATGTTCTCGTCCACGTGGGCGCCGAACACGACGTGCTCGCCCGCCTTGAGTTCCTCGCGAATGCCTGCGGCGGTTTGCTGCAGGGCGGCCATGCTCATGCCGGGACCTCCGCTGATGGTGATGAGGAGAACGTCGGCTGCCTTGGAAACGTCCGGAAGGTGCAACATGGGACAAAGGAGAAGGTCGCGCAGGGCGTGCCGGAGGGCATCCTCTCCCGATCCGTTGCCGATGGCGAACAGGGTGCGCCCGGAACGTAGGTTGAAGGCCTTGCGGAGGTGGGCGAAGTCGACGTCGATCATGCCCTTGCGAAAGACGAGGGAGCAAATGGAGGTGATGCCGCAGCTGACGTTTCGCCCCGCCTGGGCAAAGCACTCGAGGGCGCTGGCATCGGGACCGCCGACCTGCAGGAGGGAATCGTTTGGAAGTGGGACCACGGCATTGGAGAACTTGCGCAGCTCGGCAAGGGATTCCTCGGCCAGCTTGTGGCGGTGCTTCTCCCAGCTGAAGGGCATGGGACAAAAGGCAAAGACGAGGGCGCCCGCCTCGCGGGCCAGCTTGGCGATCTCGGGACCTACCCCACCCCCGGTTCCGCCACCTAGGCCGGCGAGGAGGAAGACGAGGTCTACGCCGTCGAGATGCTTGCGTATGGTGGTGCGGTCCTCGTCGGCCGCCTTGCGCCCGACGGAGGGTTCGCCACCCGTGCCCATGCCGTGCGTGAGGCGTCGCCCAAGGGTGACCTTCTCGCTCGCCATGCTCTCGGAAAGGTTGGTCGCGTCGATGTCCATGGCGACGGCTCGAACGGAATCGAAGCCGTCGAAGTGGAGCCCGTCCACAAGGCTGCAGCCCGCGCCTCCCACGCCGATGACCTTGGCTCGGATGGGACTGGTTTCCGCACGGAAGGAAGCAGTGTGAAACATCGTTTGCTGGGACATGGCGGACCTGAGTTCGGGATAGTTACGATTTGCAGCTCGCGTTCGGCATACGGAAGGCGGCTAGTTGATGCCCACGAGGTGGGCGAGTTTCTTGAAAAGTCCCTTGGACTCGGCGACGGGGCTTCCCCGATCGTTGTCCCTCAGGCCGTAGTGGAGCAAGCCCAGCACGGTGGCGTTTGCAGGATCCGCAAGGGCGCCCTCGATCCCATCGGGAAACGCCGCCCTTTCCACGGGAAGACCGAGTACCTTGCGGGCGATTACGTCGATCCCGGGCAGGGCGGACATGCCGCCGGTGAGCAGGACTCCGCCCGCGACCTCCTCGGGGTCGAGCAGGTCGCCAAGCTCCTTGCCGAGAATCTCGAAGAGTTCCACGACCCGTGCGTGAATGACGTCGCAGATGGCCTTTCGCGAGACGGTACGGTCGCCGATGGTCTTGTTCCCTATCAGCCAGACCTCCTCCTCCGAGTCGGTCTTGCTGACGGTGGCCTTGCCGTGCTCGATCTTGATTTTCTCGGCATAGGGCTCGCCGATGCGAAGGCCCATGCTGAGATCGCCCGTGACGTGATCCCCGCCAACGGGTACCACGCCCGTGACTGCAACGTGACCATCGCGGTAAAGCACGTAGTCGGTGACGCCGGCCCCGAGGTCGACGACGAGCACGCCCGCCTTCTGGAGGTCGGGCCCGGCGAGGATGGCTCCCGAGGCAATCGATGAAATGAAGAGGTCCGCCAAGGCGACGCGACCGTAGCCGCTGATGATGTCGACGGTTTCCTTGATGGCGTGGTCGTCGCCGTCGATGGCCCAATAGCCGATCTCGATGTTGGAACCGTGCATACCCACGGGATCGTCCACCATCCTGCCGTCCAGCAGGATCGGGGACCGCACGTGATGAATGTAGCTGCGCCCTTCCACGGGCTGCTTGCGCTTGGCCTCCTCGGCGGCTCGAGCAAGGTCGGAGTCCTCCACCCTGTCGTCGGCGGCAGCCGTAAGGGCCGTTCCCACCAGGCGGTTTCCACGAAGATGGTTGCCCGTCTGGGCGAGGTAGACCTCGTCCACGTTGGTGCCTGCGGCCTTCTCCGCCTCCTCCAGAGCTGCATGAACGGCTGCGGCGGCCTTTCGGTAGTCGACCACCTGGCCCTTGCGGACACCTTCGTTTGGAACGGAGGAAGCCGCCACGACGTTGAGCCCCTTGGCATCGGTTAGCTCGCCAATCAGGGCCTTGGCCGAGGAGGTTCCTACTTCAACTGCTGCCAGAATCTTGCTCATGGGCTTTGCTTTCAGGTGAAAAGACTAGGTGAAGTTCAATGGGTTTCAGGTCGGGCGCAGGTCGGCAAAGACGGAGCGTCCGTGAGAAAGGTCGATCGATGAAATCCTTGGCAAGGCGCGGATGGAGGGGTCGAGCAAGAGGTAGCGCAGGCGACGCAATTGGGCGGGATAATCCCTCGGGGCAAAGCGAATGGTCCGCACCTTCCCGGAACGCAACTGAACGTAGGCGCCGGGATCCGACTCGTCCGCCGTTGGTCTTAGAAAGCTAAGGGACTTTAGGTCGCGATAAATCTCCGGGTAATCACGACGAACATGAGCCAGAAGGGGCGATACCCGCGTAAGGTCATGCAGGGGTAGGTAGCCACCGCGACCATCGGGCTCGAGCATCGAAGGTGCAAGCTCCAGCCATGGCAAGAGGTCGAGGGATGCATAGGTGTAGTTTTGACCTCGGTAGACGATTCCTTCCTCGGATAGAAGCCAGAGCTCGTTTTTGCCCTGCTTGCGCAGCCCGAGCCGAAGAACGGGCTTTCGCTCCTTCAGCTCGACTCGAAGAACGTCGGGGAAAATTCGACTAACTCGAGCATACGACACTTGGGGTTCGTCGGTTAGGCGTTGCTGCAGGTTCGCAATATCCAGATCCATGAGGGTCTTGCCGGTAGGCAGGTCGAGCCATTGCAGAATCCACTCGTGGTCCAAGACGCCGTCGCTGGCAAAAGTTACGGAAGCGATCGGGACCGATGGTCCGGTAAGATCGACAGGGCCTGACTGGGTGGCCAGGTATTCCTTGAACTTCCAGGACCCAAATCCAACGCCCGCGAGCGAGCAAACCAGCAACAGGGCTTTCCCGAAGCCTATGAACGCTCGTCGCCAAGCGATCCAGGACATCGGTCGACGACGCTTTTCAGGCACCAGCTTTCGCCAACTTCTCTCGGAAAAGGTATTTTTTTTCTTCTTTGTAGCCATGACAAAAGGACGTAAATCAAAGATCGTTCATGCGACGCGGAAGCGGTTCATGGCAGGCTCGATCAACTGCAGGGCCAAGCTGTCGAAATCGTAACCCGAACAAGAGGCGCTCTTGGGCAGGAGACTAGTCTCGGTAAGACCGGGCAAGGTATTCACCTCAAGAAAGAAAGCATGCCCATCCTCACAGAGCATGAAGTCGACTCGAGCAAAATCCCGACAACCGCAAACCTCAAAGGCAATCCTACCGGCATTCTTCACCTCCTCCTCCACATCGCAGGGCAGGACGGCAGGATAACGGTACTCGGTTTGGCCGGAAAGATACTTCCGCTCGTAATCGTAGACTCCTCCCAGGGGAATGACCTCGACAACCCCTAGGGCGTCGCCGCCCAAGACTCCAACCGTAAGTTCTCGTCCCAGGATGCGCTGCTCCACAAGCCAGTTGCCGACCGGCAGGTCGCGGAGCAAGGCCTCGAGTTCATCCTCGCCCTTAAGGGCACTCAGCTCGACGCTGCTACCTTGATTGGTGGGCTTTACAATCAAGTCGGGTCCTAGAGAATCGATCAAGTCTCCCGCGGAAACCTCTGCAGGATCGCGGAAAAACCTACCAGGAGCTACACGCAAACCGGCTTCCCAAACACGGTTCTTTGCCCTGTTCTTGTCCATGCATAGGTTACTCGATGCAGCATCGCTACCCGCGTAATGGATACCGTTGTCATCCAGTTGTTGCTGCAAGTCCCCGTCTTCCCCAAAAGTGCCGTGGATGGCAGGAAAGACAATGGTACTCTCTGCGTCCAAGTCGGGAGGCAGAAAAGTCTGCTCGAGGTCTACGAGGATCACCTCGTGAGACTTTTTCAGTGATTTGCATATGGCACGACCAGTCGTGAGGGAAACCTCTCGCTCCTCTCCCACTCCACCGGACAAGACCGTAATCGAAGGTATTTTGTCGTCTTTCATTTTTTAGAGTTCCCGCAAACTCTTTGAGATGACTTATGTCAGTCGTTCAATAATTCAGCTAAATGTCTCCTTCCAACTTCTACCCATGAGAGTGACTTCAGGCTCGAGAACGACTCCGCTGGAATCCTTCACCACCTTTCTCACCCTACGAATGAGGCCAATCACCTCCTCGGCGGTTGCCTCTCCTTCATTGACTATAAAATTCGCATGAACGTTCGAAACCGAAGCGCCACCAATGCTTTCGCCCTTGAGGCCATGAAAGTCTATGAGACGGCCCGCGGAATCGTTTGCAGGATTGCGGAAGATGCAACCCGCACTGGATTCGTGGGGCTGAGATTTCCAACGCTTTTGGGAGAAATCGTCGATCCTACGACGTATCTCGCGCTTTGCGGAGGACCCTGCACCACGAAGGAGAGCTCGAAGTACGACACCTTGCTCGGCCTCGATACAACGACGGTATTCGACAGTGAGGTCGCTCCCCGAAATTTCCCGCATGGAACCATCGGGCATAAGTATGGTGACTCGTTCCACCAAGTCGCAGAACTCTCCTCCCATGGCTCCGGCATTCATTCGAAGAGCGCCACCCAAGGTACCGGGAATACCCTCGAGAAACTCGAAACCAGAAAGACCGCGCTCCATCGCCACTCTGCAAATCTCCTTTAATCGTGTGCCGGCATCTGCCATCAGGGCTCGATTCTCCACCTCGCGAACACTACGCCAGCTTTCACCCGACAGCCTGAGGACAAGTCCATCGTACCCCTCGTCAGGCACGATGAGATTGGAACCTCGCCCGATGACGAAAAACTCGAAGCCAAACAAGGCGCAAGCATCGACTAGCTCCCGCAAGTCCTCCAATGTGTCGGGCTCCGCGTAGGCCTTGGCCGAACCTCCAACGCGCAAGGTGGTAAGGTTGGCCAAGGGCTTGTCCATGGAAAGAACGGTACGAGGCGAAATCCTCGACTCAAGGTATTTGCGCCAAGCAGCCCAAGGATTCCCACCGGTCGATTCCATGGCGGCAAAAGCCCGGGCATACCGCTCGATGTTCCCCGCGCCAAGAAACAGCAATTCATCCCCTTGAGCAGGGCTGGGCCCGATAGCTTCCCGAAGGGAATTAAAGTCATGAAAGACCTTTGTTTGCTCACGCAGTCGCGGAGGAAGAAAGTCCACGAGACTTTCCGCCATGCCCGAGGCATCGGGTTCCTCGAAAGCTCCATAGGTCGGGAGGAGAAACAAGTTGTCCGCCGAGGACAGTTCCTCCGCAAAATCAGACTTCAGGGCTGAAGTTCTGGAAAACCTGTGAGGCTGAAAGACTACTTGCAGAAGTCGATCGGGAGAACGATCCGCTGCTTCGGCAAGGACTGCCTTAATCTCCGCCGGGTGGTGGGCGTAGTCCTCGAGGATATGACGACTCTTCGTTTCCAGAAGGGTTACCTGCCGACGTTCAAGGCCGGGAAAGTCATCCAAGTCCTCAATTTTAGGTTTCAGGCCCATGGCTCGGCAGGCAGCCACGGCAGCAAGGGCGTTGCAGCGGTTGTATGATGCAGGGTCTTGCTCGAACTCGAATCCGACCACGCTGCAATGCGAAGAGACACGCGCCAAGTCTTCCAGATCGGATTCGAAAGGGCTGAGGATAAAGGACTTTGTTCGGGCAAAAAGAGAGGCGAGGGTTTCCTTGAAGGCGTTGCGAGATGCGTATAGACAGGAGTGATCCCAATCACAGTTAAGAGCCAAGGTCAGGTCAGGCGAAAAGCAATCGATCGTGCCGTCGCTCTCGTCCACCTCGACCACGACCCAAGGAGCTTCGGAATAAGCTGCAGGCGGCAAGGCGCCTTCGGAGAACAACCCGCCTACAAGGTAGCCGAAATCGTATCCATACTTGTTCAAAAGCCAAACGATCATCGACGCAGTAGTGGTCTTGCCGTGACTGCCGACGACGGCTAGAACCTTTCGATCCCTCAAGAGGTCGGCAAGAAATTCTCCACGACGATACACGGGAACGCCCAACTTTTTCCAATGTTCGATTTCGGGGCGATTCTCCGAAATGGCAGAGGAACGAATGACCACATCGGGTTCGCGCGAAGGAGCGGGATCGGGAAGTATTCCAATACCATGCTCCTCAAGCAGACTGCGAACGGGCTCGCGGAAGGAATCATCGAAAGCTTCGACCTCGTAGCCGGCTTGCCGCAGGTAAATTGCCAAAGGAGCCATACCCATTCCTCCGGCTCCAAGCAAAAAGCAATTTGCGAATGGCTTCATCCTGCGAAGGGTAAGACGCTCGGAGTCACTTGAGGCAGGGCTTCTTCGTGTAGACGGGCAATAACGTCGGCAACTACTTGGGCAACCACGTCTCCGGGATCCATGGCGGCGAGGTTTCGTCGAAGCACATCACGAAATTCCTCGTTGAACATTACTTCTCGCACTTCCTCGAGCAGGTCGTCCTGAATGCGTTCGTCGGAACAGACGATGGCACCACCCTTTTGCTCCAGAAAGGCAGCGTTCAGCGCCTGATGGTCGTCTGCAGCGTATGGGTATGGAACCAGAATCGATGGAGTTCTGCATCGAATGACTTCTGAAATGGATCCTGCGCCGGCACGCGAAACTAGAAGATCGGCAGCGGAAAGGACTGCATTCATCTTGTCGCTAAATGGTACGAAGCGCATGTTGAGGAGGTCTCCGCCGGGTTCCGTCATCTGCACGACTCCCGAGCTCTCGTTACCCATGCCAGTGAGACAATAAACTGAAATCCCCTCTGATGCCAGCGCCTCCAGGTTTTCCTTCACCCAAGTGTTAAGGGAGGATGCTCCCTGGCTTCCCCCCAAGATCACCAGCAGGCGCTCGGTAGACTCTATTCCAAGGATTTTTCGCGCTCTTTCGCGAGGCAGTCGCCGAAATTCACGTCGCAGGGGATAACCTAAGTTGGTAACCTTTCCAACCGAAACTCCCTCAAGCCGAACTCCCTCCGGCAAATAAATTCTAGTAGCTTTTTTCTTCATCACCCGGATGGAACGGCCAACGGCGCGATTGGCCTCATGAAGAAAAACAGGAATCCCTCGGACTTTTGCCGCCAAGACAGGTCCAACCATGGTGAACCCACCAAAGCCAAATAATGCGTCTGCCCCCACTCTGCGAAAAAACCGTAATGAATAAAAGAAGGAACCAATCAACCCGATACAAAATCGAATCAATCCCAAGGGAGACTTTGTCAACGGGGCCCCGGGAAGACACTCGAAGCTGAGTTCGGGGTAGTTCTCGGACAACCTTGAGTCGACGGATTTCCTACTGATGAACAGCCAACTGGAATAGCCTCGCTCCTCCAGTCCTTGGGCAAGGGCAATGCCGGGAGTCAAGTGTCCGCCCGTACCCCCACAAGCGATAATCACATTCTTCATGAGGACAAGAAAGCCTTCTTTTTCATAGCTCCCTTGAATGAGACAAGACGGGGCGTCCCCACGCCCGGAGAACGTTCAGGATCAACCCCACCATTATGAAGGTGACCATAAGATTCGAACCTCCATAACTGATGAACGGCAGGGACATTCCCTTGGTGGGCATCGAACCCGTAACCACTCCAACGTTGATGATGGCCTGAAGCGTGATCATGGTGAGTGCTCCCATCGCGAGCAGGAAGGGGTAGAGACTTTGTGTTTCCCGCAAACGCCAGGAGACAACCACGAAAAGCGTCATGAAGCAAAGAACGATTCCCAGCGAAAAAGCCAAGCCTAGCTCTTCCCCGATCACGGAAAAGATGAAGTCGGTGTGAGCCTCGGGAAGAAAATGCATCTGCTGGCGCCCTTTCCCCAAACCTACGCCCTCCAAGCCACCCACGCCAAAGGCCAGCATGCCCTGCCATAGCTGGTACGCGCTGTCGTTGGCGTTTGCCTCGACGTCGAGAAAGGAAGTTACACGACGAAGACGAACGGGGTCCAAATAGACCAAAAGGGAGAACAGGGATACCGCCAGTCCTGCGACGGGAAGAAGCCACCGCAGGCTGACGCCTGCAAGAAACATCATCGTGGCTCCCACTGCACCGCAAAGAAAGGTGGTTCCGAAATCGGGCTGGAGCATGATTAGGAAAAGGATCAACCCGACAATGACCGAGGGCATCATGAAGCCGTGCCAGAAGGTTCGGATCTGTCGCTGGCGAGTAGAAAGATACGATGCAAGGAGCAGAACCAAGCCAATCTTCGCAAACTCGGAGGGCTGAACCCGAAGAGGACCGAGGCCAAGCCACCTCTGGGCTCCGTTCACCTTTACGCCCAAGCCGGGTACGAAAATCAGGCTCAGGGCCAAGAGACAAAGCAGATAGAAGGCGACCGACCTCCTTTGCAGCCAGTCCGGACTGATGCATGCCGCAGACAATCCCGCCACGATCGAAAGTCCCAGCCATATGGTCTGCTTGGTTAGAAGGGCGTGAGCTCCGCGAGCGGCGCCTGCGCTGAAAAGCATGACCAGACCGAGAGTCGTCAAGGCCAAGGCAACTGCCACGACGATCCCCGGGGCAAAGTTGGTCCTTCCGGCGGACGACCTTCCAAGCAAAGCCTGAGCCACTATCCCTTACTCCATCCACCGTCGCCCTACTAGTTGCGGGGCGGGTTGGGATTTCCTTGGTCCGGAGCCTCCACAACCGGAACGTCCTTGTTCTTAAAGAATTTTTCCAAGCTTCCACCATCGGGAGCCTTAGGTTCCTCGACAGGAGAATTGGGGGGAGCGGGAATAGCAGGAACGGGAACGGGTGCAGGTGTAGCCGGTGGAGGAGCATCCGTCGCGGAAACAACCAATGTCTGCCCTTCCCTAATGCTGTTTGCATTCGTCAAACCGTTAAGCTGCATAATCTCCGCGACCGTAGTACCATTTTGTGAGGCAATTCGCGTGAGGTTGTCTCCCTTCCTAACGACATAAGTGCTCCCACCGGCTGCTGGTGGAGAAACGGGCGCCGGCGCAACTGTTCCTCCTGCGGGAACGACCAGCGTTTGACCAACGCTAATGGCATTCGCGTTGGCAAGACCGTTGAGGCGAACTATGTCTGAAATGGTGGTTCCGTGAAGGGCGGCAATTCGCGTAAGACTGTCTCCTGCCTTTACTACGTAGGAAGAGGAACCGGAAGGAACCGGAGCACTTGGCTCGACGACGGCGGCAGCACCTGAACTTCCGCCTGCAGGCAGGAGAACCTCCTGTCCGATCTTGAGCGGAGTATCCTTGTTCATACCTGGGTTCGCTCCCAGTAGAGCATTGAGAGATACGTTATTCTTTCGAGCTATTCCCCACAAGGTATCACCTCGTGCGATCTTGTAGACAGTTACCCCTTCTGCGCTAAGACCTGCTCCATCAGGAGCGGAAGGTACGGATGGAACACCCGGCGTCCCGGGAACAATCAACTCTCCCGCTGGCCGAGTGGGCGGGAAACGTCCGTCTCCAGTCGCGCTTGGCGCCTCGGCAGTTTCCGCTGCACCGTCCCCAGCATTAAATGCGGGATCAACTGAGGTTTCGGGAGATTCAGTCCCGGTGGTAGCGTTATTGTCGTCTCCGCCTTTCTTGAACTTCTTCAAGACTTGGCAGCCCGGCTGGAACATGACCAGCAGGATAACACCGACGTGCAAGGAGAGGACGATTCCGAATATTTTTGTAAGTTTCATGATGATTTTCCTGTTAGCATACTTATGGCCTAGCTTAGGGCTGTACTCGCTCGCGCGTTATTCTTCAAACGCAAAACGACGTCGATAAAAGATTTTCCCCTCGCCGCGTAGTTAGGAAAGGAATCAAAGCTGGAGAACCCGGGACTGAAAAGTATGTCAGTAAACTTCTTGGCGTCCACAAATGCTGCTCGGGTGGCCTTGGCGAGATCGCCATAGGACAGACATGGCAAACCTAATGAAGAAAGCATTCTTCGTAGCTCAGGACCAGTTTCCCCGATAAGGTAAGCCTTTGAAACAAGTTCAGCCATTCGCCTTGCAAACCTTTCGAGATCTCCGCCCTTTGACTGGCCACCGCCGATCCAGAATGGCTTCTCGACAAAGCTTTTGCATGCAGCCAGCGTGGCAGAAAAGTTCGTTGCTTTGGAATCGTTCCAGAAAGTTGCGTTGCCGAAACTGGCAACCCGTTCCAAACGGTGGGGTTCCCCATGAAATTTTTCCATGGTATCTCGAAACACCTTCATGGAAATCTTCTCCTCTTCCGCAAAGGCCATTGCCAGGGCGAGGTTTTCTCGCTGGGGATAAGAAGAAAAGGGAGAAGACGAAGGAATCTTCAACTTCTCGGCTTCCTCCCGAACAACCACCATAGGCTCTCTAGCCAGCTTCAGATTCTTGGCATCCGAATATTCAAGAACAGAAACCCCGCTCAGGAAACAGTCTCCCCGCAACCTTTCCACCAAGCAAGCCTTGGCCTTGAAATAGGAAGACATGTCATGATGGCGATCCAAGTGATCCTCATCGAAATTCGTCCAAATTACGGAGTCAGGACGAAGAATCTTTAGACTTTCAGTCTGAAAGGAACTCAGCTCGAGAATGGCCGTGCAATTGGGCTCGGGATTTTTAGCGACAACCTCGGCGAAGGAATTGCCGACGTTCCCGCCGATGCAAACCTGCCTGTCCGCATCCTTGAGCAGCAGCTCGAGAAACTTGACCAAGGTGGTTTTGCCGTTCGTGCCGGTCACGGCCACTATCCTGCCCGGCCAAAAGGCCGATGCAAAGTCAACCTCTCCCAACAGGAGCTTCCCCGCCTTTCGCGCTAATTCAAGCCAAGGATGATCCTTGGGGAAACCGGGACTGAAAACCACGACAGAGCAAGCCTGCGCCTCCGTCCACCCGAAGGCGCGGCTCTGCTCGTCGAAGATTTCGTATTCCCAATCCAGCGAACGAAGCAAGGTTCCCGCCCCGCTTCCGCTGACACCCGCGCCAAGGACTGCGGCGGGTTGCCGACGCAGTCTTTCCAAGTCACAGATTCCAGTGCTCAAGTCTTTCCTCCTACCTGAGCTTCAACGTCGCCAATCCCGCAATGGCGAACAGAAGAGAAAGGATCCAGAAACGGATGACGACCTTCGTCTCCTTCCAGCCCTTTAGTTCGAAATGATGATGTATGGGGGACATTCGAAAGATCCGATTTCCCGTTAGCTTGAAGGAGGCGACCTGAAGGATGACGGAGCCCGCCTCCATCACGAAAATTCCTCCAACGACGATTAAAGTGAGGGGCTGGTGGATCATCAAAGCAATGACTCCCACCAGCCCCCCGATTGCCAACGAACCCGTATCTCCCATGAATACCTCTGCCGGATGGGCATTGTACCATAGAAAAGCCAAACAGCCGCCCAAGAGGGCGGCGCAGACTACCGTGAGCTCTCCCGTGCCGGGAACCCAGCTTATGAGCAGGTAGTCGGAAATTATCGCATTGCCCGATGCGTACGCCATGAGACCGTAGGTCAACGCAACCGTGACCGTACAACCGATTGCGAGACCATCCAATCCGTCGGTCAGGTTTATCGCGTTGCTCGATCCACACAGGGTAAGAAAAAACAGGATGAATGCCGCAGCGAGGGGCATAGACTCCATAACCACGTTCTTGTAGAACGGAATCCAGAACTGCAGCATTTCTCGCGAACTGTCCGCAGCTATTCCCTTTGCTCCGGTCAGCCATTGACTCGTGTGTCCCAAAAGCAAGTAAAGAGCCAAGGCCGTTACCAAAAGCTGCCCGAGGAGTTTGAACCTTCCGGGCAAGCCCTTGCTGTTTTTCCTCGCCACCTTCAAGTAATCGTCGGCAAAACCGACGCAGGTCAAGCAGGCGTAAACGACAAGCGCGGTAACGACGTAGACGTTCGGGTCTGCCCAAAGAATAGAGGATCCGACGACCGACAGGAAGATCAATAGCCCACCCATAGTAGGCGTGCTCGACTTCGACTGATGCAGATCGGCCAACTCTCCGACCTCCTCCTTGTCTCGAAAGGCTTGACGAGCATCGAGAGATCGGAGAAGCGAAAAAATTCTTGGAGCCAGCAGAAAGCCGAGAAAGAGCGAAGTCGCTCCAGCAAGCATGGCTCGAACGGAAATGAACTGGAACAGGCGAAGAGGACCGAAAGTCTCCTCGTAAAACTGCAGGTAGCTCAGCATCCGGAAGCATCGGGTTTCTCCTCTTCATTCGCCCATTCGGGCACGAGCGTTTCCATTGCATTGGACCGACTTCCCTTCAGAAGAACGGCTCCCTCGAAATCGGCGACGATTCTACGGGCCTCATCTAGGTCATTTGTCGTTTGCACGAGATATTCGGCATGACCATTTTCCAAAATGCCCTCCTTGATCCAAGATGCCTTTTCTCCAACTAGGAGAACTCTGTCGGAATCTGAAAGCGTAAGCTTACAGCCGAGCGAACGATGCAAGAGAGGTCCATCGGATCCGAGTTCCTCCATCCCACCAAGCGCGTAGAGCTTTGGTGCATCTCCAGCCAAGCCCCCAAAGAAGCGAATGGTATCGAGCATGGAAGCAGGGTTCGCGTTATAACAGTCCAAGTAGTAAAGATTCCCTCGACCCTTAAGGCGTTTGCCTCGAAGGGCCGAGGGTTGAAGCAGGGGCAGGCGTCCAGAGACTTCCTCCGTCGTGATGCCCATTTCCAAGGCCGCCGTAACGGCCAATGCGCAGTTGCTTGCCATTCCCTCCGACAACTCGGGAATCGGGAATGCAAGGGCCGGGCAACCGCGTCGCCTAAGCCATAGCGACGCGGTGTTGCCGGCCTTGTTTGTTTCAGTCGACGTGTCGAAATATACAATCCCTGAAGGCGGTTCCTCATTTAGGTTTCCGCGTTTCAGGACAAAGGTTTCAGTTGACCCTCGGGCAACATCCCTAAAAGTTTCAAATCGGAGGCAATCTTCCGGAAAAATCGCCTTGGATACCTTTTCCGAGTCATGAATCAGCCTCGCTTTCTCGAAGGCGACGTTTTCCTCGGAACCTAAACCCTCGAGATGAGAAGGTCCCACCATGGTTACCAATGCCAGATCGGGAGCAATTGCATGACACAATTTCTGCATTTCCCCAGGCTGATTTATTCCCGCTTCTACCACCGCCCTTTCGTGTAAGTCGGAATCCAGACGCAGTAAAGTTAAGGGTACCCCGATCAAGTTGTTGAAGTTTCCGTCCGTCGCTAGACAGGTTTCCCGGCTCAACAACAGTTGGAGGGCGTCCTTGGTGGAAGTCTTTCCACAGCTTCCCGTAATTCCAACGACCTTGCCGGGAAAACTCATCCGATGATTCCTCGAGATCCGTAAGAATGCCTCTCCCGTATCAAGTACCCTAAGCTGGGGCAGATCGACTCCTTCAACGAAGCGTTCCACGAGGGCGGCCTTCGCGCCGCCGGCTGCAGCACTCTGAAGATAATCATGACCATCTCGAGCTGCCTTCAGTGCCACGAACAAGTCCCCTGAGCGAAGCTTCCGAGAATCCATGGAAAAACCACTAACTTCACCTGAGAAAGGCTTGTTCCACTCTCCTTCGGACCAACGGGCCAAAATCTCGGGATCAAAGAAAGGCATTAGGAATTGATTTGTTTTGCGTGAAGTAGTTCCCCGGTGACCAATCGATCGTCAAAGGGTATGCAGGTGTACTGAACTTCCTGATAGGTCTCATGACCCTTTCCCGCGATAAGAAGGCAGTCACCCTCTCGGGAAGCATCCAAAGCCAAGCTGATTGCTTGTCTTCTATCCATGATGAAGTTGATTTTCGAACGCTTGGGCAGACCCTTTCGCATATCCGAAAAAATATCCTCCTGAAGTTCCGTTCTGGGGTTATCGGATGTCGCCCAAGACTCGTCCGCTCCCGCACAAGCCACCCTTGTCATCTCAAGCCTCTTGCCACGGTCGCGATCCCCGCCGCAGCCAAAGACTAGATGCAACCTCCCCGAAGTGAATTCACGCAACATGCCGAGGGCATTCCGCAAGGCGTCCGGCGTATGTGCGTAGTCAACGAGCACCTTGTAACGCTGCCCATTCTCAACTGGTTCCATTCTGCCATCCACTCCAATGAAAGATCCAACCTTGTGGACAACCTTTGAAACCGAAAAGCCGAGAGCATGCACAATTGCAAGGCTTGCAGCCACGTTCATTACATTGTATCGTCCGAGCATTGGGCTCCTAATCACCATCGAGCCACCGGGACAATCGAGGACGAACTCCGATCCATCCGAAGAAAGGGAAATCTCGCGAACACGAAAATCGTTACCCGATTCCTCTCCAAAGGTTATGGAGCGAATCGGAGTCGGTATCTCCTCGAGCAATCGTCTTCCATAAGGACAATCCCCGTTAACGACGGCAGCCTTTGGCAAGGAGCCGTTTTGCCCATTGAAAATAGCACTCTTCTGGGCAAAATATTCCTCCATGCCACCGTGGTAATCAAGATGGTCCCGACTTAGATTCAGGAAAGCCGCAACCTCCATCCTGAGACCTGCAACCCGCGATTGATGAATCCCATGGGAACTCACCTCCATGACCGCCTCGGCGCAACCTGCAGCCAACATGCTTCGCAACATAGCATACAAATCAGCAGACTCGGGAGTAGTCTTGAAGGAAGGCACCTCTCGATCTCCCAGATTATACCGGACGGTACCCACTAACCCCACAGGTCTGCCCGGCCTTTCCATCAAGTGCCTAACCAAGCTCGTGACGGTCGTCTTCCCATTCGTGCCCGTAACCCCTGCCACGCGTAAATGGGTGTCGGGCCAACCATGATAACGCCTTGCAAAGCTAGCCAAGGCAACCCGGGCATCGGCAACCTTAATGGAGGCAACGCTGGAAGACCCAGCATAACTCTCCGAAGCAACCACCCCGGCAGCTCCCCTGTCAATCGCCTCCTCGACATATTTGCCGCCATCCGTTCGGTCACCCGAAAAAGCGAAAAACAAGGAACCCGGAGTCACCCTCCTACTGTCGGTGACAAGATCATTCACCAACAAACTCCTGTCCCCGTGAAATTCACAACCCTCCGGAAGCAACTCCTCTAGGACCATAGGTCCTCGCATTCGTTCCCGAAAGTCACTCTCGGGATTTTGATTATGGTGTTCGCGCGTTTTCATGAATGCAAAAGGAAATTCCCGAAAAATCAGCGGCTCCTCCGCCCAAGGTCGTTGAGATCTGCTATTTTTTTCTCCGGACGTATTCCCAGATAATCCATGATCTCCTTGGCGACCTTGCCAAAGGCAGGAGCTGCAACGCTTCCCCCATATCCGATTCGCCCAGCCTTCATCTTGGGCTCGTCAACAACGACCGTGACTACAACCCTAGGATTATCGGCCGGCAAGAAACCCACGAAAGAGGCGACGTGGTGACGATTAGAATACCTGCCGTCGACAAGCTTCTGGGTCGTGCCAGTCTTCCCCGCAACCTCATACCCTTCAACCTTCGCCTGCTTTGCGGTACCATTGTCCCCCACTACGTCAACCAGCATATCAGTAAGCAGTGAGGAGACGTCGCTTTGCAAAACCCTTTGCGAACCACGAGGCTTAAAGTCGACGACAGTCCTTCCCGAAGAGTCGAAAACTCTGCGAACCAGTTGAGGTTTCATAAGGATACCGTCATTTGCAACTGCTGCCATTGCGGAATGCATCTGCATAGGCGTAACGCTAACCGCATGCCCCATTGGAAGACGGGTAATTGTCAACCCATCCCAGTTTTTGGGATGATGAAGGATTCCTTTTCTTTCACCACGAGCGCCGAGATTCGTTGGCCTCCCAAAACCAAACATCCTGCAATACTCGTACATCCTTCGGTCGCCGAGCATAATGCCCAGTTGAGCCGCCCCTCGATTGCTGGACTTGGCGACTACCTCTCTTACGCTGATCTTTCCAAGAGGATGGTGATCTCTGGGCAATCTATATTTTCTGCCCCCTCTCCAAGAAACAGCCTCCGAACAATCGATGATGCTCTCGCTGTTGACCAAGCCTTCATTCAAGGCGCCTCCGACGGCAACAATTTTGAAGACCGAACCAGGCTCGTACAGGTCGGTCAACGCCCTGTTTCGCAAATCGCTCATATCTGCATAATTGAATCGATTTGGATCAAAATCAGGGGCATTCGCCATGCCCAGCAGGTACCCGGAGGTTGGCTCGCTTACAATGATACTAGCGCTCAAGGGGGAAAATTCCTCGACGACTTGTACCAGTTGTCGCTCGACGATGTCCTGTATCATTCGATCTATGCTCAGCTCGATGTTCAAGCCATCGACAGGTGGAATTTCTCGTGTGCGGAACTGCAACAGTTCTCGTCTTCTCCCATCTCGTTCCGTTTCACGCCAACCATCCTGTCCGCGAAGGTAATAATCGGTCATCTGTTCGATGCCCATCGCGGCAGTGCCTTCCTTATTAACGAACCCAACCACATGAGAAGCCAAATTTTTTCCCGGATACAAACGCGAATGCTTATAATTTCCGTATACCCCCTTGATCCCCAGATTCATGACGCGGAGATAAAACTCTTCCTCGACCTCATCCGCAATCTTCGCCCACCTAACCTGCCTAACTTCGCCATCAAAACTCGCTCCAGTCCTCGTTTTGGTCAAGAAAGCCTTCCTGACTTCCTCGGTATCAAGACTCAGTAATCGAGCCAACTCGGGGATTAGAACCAAGTCCTCCTCGACAACTGACTGAGGATCGACTCCGATTTCAACCACAGATCGAGTCGTCGCCAATAGGTTACCCTTGCAATCCACGATGTCACCTCTACGCGATTGGAGTGTCGAGAAGTTACGTCTCGCGCTTTGAGCCGACTCTCGAAGGGCAGGAGCCTTAATTGCCTGAAGATAAACCAAACGTCCCGCAAGTGAGCAAAAGACGCAAGTAATAGCCGCAAAAACAAGGTAGAATCGAAAAGAAGAAAGAAAAGCGGTTCTCATTGACCGAAGTTCCTGGCTATCGTTCCTCTTTCGGAAGCTCCGGTCGGCAAATCCAAATTATCCGACAACCTTCGCCTCATATCCTCGGGGGTAACGTAGAATTGTTTTGCAGGAGGGGGTTTCTCCAGGCGCCCGGCAACCATGTGCGCCAATCGGGTCGGCCTCATGACCGCAGAACGCTGTCCGCGAAGATCGCGCAAGCGTCGGTTCACACGCTCTCTTTCGTCCTCCAGCTTGCCGCATAGCTTGGCCACTTCGGAAATTTCCATACGAAACCAGACCACGCCCAAAGAGAAGAGACCTACGAGCAGCAAGAAGACCAAGCCAAGTATTGTACCCAACCTCCAGAAGGAGATCTTGCTCGCTTTCTTTTTCATAGCTCGGGCTGGGACAATTTGGTCAAGAAACGCATACGGGCCGAACGGCTTCGTGGATTGCGTTCGACCTCTTCTAGAGTAGGCATGATCGCCTTGGTAGAGCCCAACCCCGCGTAAGCCACACGATCCTGCTGCGGGCGAGAATCCAGGCGATGTTCAGGACGACCCGACATACGGCGCATGAAACGCTTGACTATCCTGTCCTCGAGGGAATGAAAAGCTATCACAGTCAAGACACCGCCCACCTTCAGGGCTCGAAAAGCCTTGGGCAGAGCCACGGCAATGGCTTCCAACTCTCCGTTAATAGCAATGCGCACGCCCTGAAAAGTCTTCGTAGCAGGATGAATCCTCGGCTTTCTTCCATGCGGCCTTCCAATTGCCTTCTCGACAACCTCGGCTGCACTAACTGTGTTTTGCAACCTGCCCGAACCGCGAGCCTCGATAATTGCATTCACCACACGATGCCAACGCCTCTCCTCACCATATTCTCGAACAGCACGCACAAGGCTTTCCTCGGACGCATTCTCAAGAAATTCAGCGGCGGAATGCCCGGCGCGAGGATTCAATCGCATATCGAGCGGAGCATTGAGCCTGAATGAAAAACCCTTCGACGCCTCAGAAAGCTGAAACGACGAAATACCCAAATCGAACAGAACTCCATCGAACTCGCCCTCGGCTGAAACTTCGTCCAGACGCTGAAAATTCAGATCGTGAAAGCAAAAGCGATCTCCAAAGGAACCGACCAGTGGAGAAGCACGCTCCATTGCATCAGGGTCACAATCCATGGCAACGACCTCAACGGTCGCGTCATTTCCTAACAAAGCTTCGGAATGTCCGCCTCCCCCGAAAGTGCAGTCAAGGAAACGCTTGCCGGGCTTAGGACTCAAGGCTGCCAGCGCCTCGTCTAGAAGTACTGGAATGTGCCTCACCTTGGAAGGGATGCAGACGAATTCAGCTGTGCCGCAAAGCATTAAAGCAAGATGGATCGAATCTTGACGAATCGCCGCCCCTCCTCGAGACGGACCTTGAAAGGCTGTAAGGGTTTGCGGAGTATGTGAACGAGGTCATAGACCCCGAAAAAAAAGCGTGAGGAACCCGGGCATCATACGCGCAATCCCCCCTTCCCAAGACGACCACCCCAAAAGGTCGCCCGGTATAATTAAGCGCGTCGATCATAATCCCAGGTCCCTCATCGCATCAAAAATGTTTCGTTCCGAGGCTTGCGGTCGGTCCGAGTAGGGTTTTTCGCCCCAGACGGTGAAAAAAGTGCCCGTTCCGACCAGAACGGCCTTCTTGCCTATACTTGCGTGAGACAAGAGCTTGTCCGTCAGGTTGATTCGTCCCTGCTTGTCGCAACCGAAGGAATGAGCCTTCGAGAAAAGTTCCATCAACAAAATCTGGGCGCTCGCGTCGCTCATGCGCGCCTCGGCGACCTTCTCCTCCAATCGAGCCACCATTCGAGGCGGATAAACCGTAACGTAACCCACGGGGTTGGGCAAAGCCAAATAGGTGCTGTCGTCTCCCTTGATACGCCACTTCGAGGGAATCGTGATTCGTCCCTTGTCGTCCACGGAATGCACGAACTCTCCAACGAAAAAACTTACGTTCAAACTGTCCATCGGACATCACAGCTTAACTAATTTGCTCCATTTTTCACCACTATCTGACATTTTGCCCCACTTCAGTCAACTGTTTTCCCAAAAAATGAAGAAAAAAAGATGCAATTAACCAATTAAACCTCGATGGTTGTCAGGATTTGGACCAAAAAAAACGTTCAAGAAAAAGTGGCGGTAAATTCCACGCTTTTTGATTTTCGACTCCAAAGTACCCCAAAAGGATTCCCTGAGAACATCCGTCAAAGAAGCCAAACTTCATAAAGAACGGCTTGAGCTAAGATCGAAAATGACCAAGAAATGAGAATATGAAGAAATCCAAGCTTCGCGCCGACGAATTGCTCTTGTCGCTCGACCTTTGCGAGAGCAGAACCCAAGCGAAGGCCCTCATCCTCGGGGGAAAGGTATGGCTTGGAACCGAGCGCGTGGACAAACCCGGACGAATCCTGCCCGAGGATGCCCCCATCCGAGTGGACGCTCCTCCACCCTTCGTCGGTCGCGGAGGTGAAAAGCTAAGTGGTTTCTTAAAGGAATTCCCTCTACAGGTAGATGGACTGGATATTCTCGATGTCGGTGCATCCACGGGAGGCTTCACCGACTGTCTTCTTAAGGCAGGCGCCCGCTCCGCAACATGCGTGGACGTAGGATACGGTCAATTGCACTACAGTCTGCGACAAGATGAACGAGTAACGAACCTCGAACGCACAAACGCACGCAACCTTGCCCCCAGCGACCTTCCCCTGCACGAATATCCTCTCATCGTTATGGACCTCTCCTTCATTTCCCTCCGAAAGGTTCTTCCGGCGATCTGGAACCTGTTGAGCGATGACGGTCACCTCATCGCCCTCGTCAAACCTCAATTCGAAGCGACCAAGCAAGAAGCAGACCGAGGAAAAGGCATCATTCGAGACGATGCCGTACACACGCGAATTCTTTCCGAGATCAAGGATTTCGCCAAAAAAAAGCTATCTAACGCAGAAGTTTTCGCCGAAACTAAATCCATTATCAAGGGTACGAACGGAAACACGGAATATTTCTTGGGATGGACCAAGAAATCTACCTAGGAGAGAGTATCTCCACCGCCAAAGAAGGCAAGTAAGCCAAGCTCTATTCTCTAGAACCAGCGGCGATTAGGTCGGCGACGAGGCGGTCGCGTCCTTCCTCGGCTCGGA
>CAZNWO010000053.1:0-14810 GCA_964576585.1 uncultured Puniceicoccaceae bacterium
CGGATCCAGCTTGTGGTCGTGACAACGGGCGCAGGCCATGGTCAAGCCGAGGAAAGCCTTGGAGAAGGCGTCGATCTTGTTGTTGACCATTTCTTGGTGGATCCCGTTGAACTCGAGGCTGTCTCCGTGCCTGTGCTCGCCAAGATGCATGAACATGGTGGCGATGAGGCTTTCGTTCAGGCCTTCCGACCGGTTGATTCGAGGAGAGGGCAACAAGTCGCCGGCGACCTGCTCCCTGATCAATTGGTCGAAACCGACGTCGGCGTTGAAGGCTCGAATGAGGTAATCCCGATACCTCCATGCTCCCTTGGCGGGATTGTCCCACTCGTAACCGTAGGTGTCGGCATAGCGAGCCACGTCCATCCAGTGTCTGGCAAAACGTTCACCGAAATGGGGGGACGCCAGCAGTTCGTCAATGACTCCCGAAACATCGTCCTTAGAACTCCACCGCTTCAACTGGTCGGGTGTTGGCGGAAGCCCCGTCAAGATGAAGGACAACCTTCTCATCAAGGTTGCGGGCTCGGCAGGTGGGGCTGGCGACAAGCCTTCGCCCGTCAGACGATCAAAAATGAACCTATCCACGGGGCTCTCCGACCATTCCGACTTCTCCACTTCAGGCAAGGCAATGGTCTTGATGGGCTGAAAACTCCACCACTTCATTCTTTCCGCCAAGCTCGACTGCCAACCCTCGTCACTCATGGCGGGGACAAACGAGAGGAACAATCCAAACAATGAAAGGCAGAGGCGTGAAGGTCTTTTCACGAAAAAATAAATTAAGCCGGTGGACAAAGCCGTCAAGTCGGACTTCCGACGAAATAGTATTTTAAGGAGAAACAAAGAGTTGAGATAGAAGAAAAACTCTGAGGAGCCTGATCATTCACTTATCTCAACTCCAGAGTCAAAGTTTCGGCGAACTTTTTCGGAACCGTCTGCATGAAAGAAAACAAACGTTCCATGACGCTTTCCTTGCTTGTAACTGCCCTTCCAATTCTTGCTTCCGTCCTCGTTCCATTCGGTGGACGCACCCTCAAGTTTACCTTCTTCGTAGATCGCCTCGCGCTGCTTGTTTCCGTTCTCCCACCAATCGGTAAATGGACCATGCCTCCTGTCGTTAACGTATGACCCCTCGGTCAGCTTCTGTCCGGACTCATGCCAGAAAACCCAAGGTCCGATCATCTTGCCAAGCCGATACTCACCCTCCCACGCCTTTCTACCATTATCCCTCCACTCCACGAAGGTTCCGTCTCTCTTGCCTTTTTGAAAATTTCCCTTGGAAAAGAGCTGGCCGTTCTCATGCCAGTAACTCCACACACCCTCCATCAATCCTTCCTTGTACAAGCCTTTCCAAGCCTTGACTCCCTCCGAGTGCCACTCGACGAAAACGCCATGAGCCTTCCCCATCCTGTAATGGCTCTCGGACTGCTTATCGCCGTTTGCCTTCCATGCGACCAAGGGTCCGTTGCGCTTCCCCGACTTGATCATGCATAGCCTGCGGACACCTCCATCGACTCCGAGCGTCTTGACCCATCCCGAAAAGGGTCTCTTTCCGTCGCCGTTCATCAAAAGTACGGAAGAAGAAACGTTCCGCCTTCGCAAACTGTCGTCGTCCACGGCCTTGCCGAGAACCTCTTCCAAGACCGCCTCGTTTTTGAGGTCTGGAAAATCGATCTGGGCCGACAGATTGTCGCCGTCGCGTTTGGCGACCTCGCTCAGGCAACCCCAAAGCAGGATCGAAACCAAAAGGAGGAAACTCGCCTTGATCATCGCATGCAAAAATATCGCCTGAGCCGAATCCGTCAAGAAGATCAAAGGTATTCACAAAGGCGTTGATGATCAAAATTTCTTTGCCTGAAACCTCAGGGACTGAACAATGCTATCCTCATGAACGACACGCTTGAAACTCTGGAGAAATTGTATGCCGCAGTCGTCGCGGACGTTCTGGACGAACTCGGTTATCGCGAACAGACGCTGAGCTCCGACATCTCCGCCTTGACCTCATCGAACAAGATCTGTGGACGCGTGTTCACGGGAGAGGCGGAAACCGTGAAGGAAATTCCTCCCGAGCCTTACAAGCTAGAGATGCAAGCCATCGATGAGATGAATGCCGGAGACGTCTTCGTACTCGACGGCAAGCACCATTCGCAATGCTCCTTCTGGGGGGAACTTTTGTCCACCGCATGTATTGCCAAGGGCGTGAGAGGGGTCGTGATGAGCGCTTGCACGCGAGACGCCTGGAAACTGAAGAAGATGGATTTTCCTGTATTCGGAATCGGTTACACCCCGGCGGACAGCAAAGGACGAATCGACGTGGTGTCGATCCGTGAGCCCATAGAAGTCGACGGCGTAAGCATTAGAACCGGAGACTACCTGATAGGCGACGAAGACGGCGTGGTCATCATACCTCAGGATGCACTGGGCGAAACCCTTCGATTGGCCAAGGAAAAGGTAAGCGGCGAAAACCTGGTCCGCGATCAGCTTGCAGCGGGCGTACCCGTGGCGGAGGTTTTCGAGAAGTTCGGAATACTGTGAGCAAAAGCATTCTCCTTGCGGGACTTTTCCACGAGAGTCACACCTTCGTCGACGAAATCACGAAGGCGGCGGACTTCGAGATCATCGAGGGAGAACGAATGCTGGCTTGCTCGGGAGACTCGTCCCCGCTCGGCGGATTCCTGGAATTCGCGGAACGGGAAGGCTGGAAGGTACTGCCTGCGGTCGACGGCAGAGCCTTGCCGGGAGGGATCGTGGAACAGAAGGCCTTGGACGATTGGTGGAGACGCTTCGAGGAAGCTTGGGAGCCCGAATGCGACGCCGTCTTTCTGGTCCTCCACGGGGCCATGGTCTCGGAGGAATTCAGAGACGTCGAGGGGGAGATCCTTGAAAGAATCAGTCGACTTTCGGGAGGAACCAAGCCGATCTTCGGCGTCTACGACCTACATGCAAACTTTTCCAAGGCCATGTCCATGCATGCGGACTGCCTTGTGGCTTATAGAGAACACCCTCATCTCGACGCAAGGGACTCTTCCGTTCGGGCGGCCTCTCTGCTAAAGAAGTGCCTGCAGTCCGGACGTCCCAAAATCCATCTCAAGCAAACGAGAATACTGCTGCCTCCCACGAGCACGGGGACTGCGGACGATCCGATGCGATCGCTGGAGGCCGCAGCACGTTCCATGGAAGGGGGCGAGGTATGGTCCGTCAACGTCAACGCAGGGTTCGGCTTTGCCGACACTCCTGACTCGGGACTCAGCTTTCAGCTGGCCACGACGGGAACCGAGGAAGAAGCGGAGGCCCTTCTGGAGCAATTGGATGAACTGGCCGAATCCTTGAAGCCTACAGCGCTGGGTATGGAAAAAAAACTCTCGGAGGTCATTCCGCTCTTAAGGGAACAAGGCAAGGGCATGACCCTGCTCGTGGAAACAGCGGACAACATCGGTGGAGGAGCCCCCGGCGATTGCACAAGTTGTCTCCGAGCTCTGCTGGAAGCCAAGATCGAGAACGCCGCCATTTGCATTTGCGACCCCCAAGCAGTTGAGAGACTGGAGGGCCGTGAAGAAGGCGCTGCAGTGAAGATCTCCATCGGAGGAAAAGGAAGTCGCCTCGACCCCGGGCCCTTGGAACTGGAAGTGAAAATTCTCTCGAAGGCAAAGGGACGATTCGAGCTTCAGGACAAGCAAAGCCACTTGGCTTCGATGAGCGGAGACTTCTTCGACATGGGAAACTGCGCCGTCGTCCTGGCAGCGGGCGTGACGATCCTGCTGACAAGCGTCAAGACCCCGCCTTTCGACTTGGGTCAATGGCTAAGCCAAGGGATCGACCCGAAGGAAATGGACGTCGTGGTCGTCAAGGCGGCGGTGGCGCATCGCCGAGCCTACGATCCCATAACGGCAAGAAGCTTTGCAGTAGATACTCCGGGACCTTGCAGCAGCAACCTCAGCAGGTTTCCCTACCGACATCTCAGGCAGGGCATGTGGCCCCTGACTTCCTGAGAGGATTAGGGTCGCGTCAAGTTGAGTCGTCCTCCTCTTGCCGAGGCCAAAAGATGAGGAGCAAGACAAAGGCTACCAAGGGCAGCCAACCGACGACCGCGAGCCCGATCTTGAAGCTTCCCGTAAAATCCCTCAACCATCCGAAAACCTTCTGCATGGGAGCGCTGGTCAGCCAGGCGGCGGCTCCCACCAGGCCCGTGATCTTACCCATGTGACCTCGGCTCAAGTCCTGTTGCAGGGCATAGGTAATCGGGAACAAGCCGAGCGAGGCGGCAGCGATTATCAGCAACACGCCAAGCAAGAGCCATCCCTTGGGAAGAAAGGCCGCCAAGGTCGTCAAGGAGACCAAGAAGGCACACGCCCCAAAGACGCAAACCCTGGACCGATGCACGGAAAACCCACGCCGTGCAAGCCAGAGCGTGGCAGCTCCCGCAAGCAGGCAACCGACGTCGGTGGACACGTAATAGGCGGAGTTGAAAAGCTGGGCGAACTTCTCCGAGTAACCGCGGTGCGTGAGCAGGAGCAAAAGCCATTCACGGATCAGCTGCCAAGGAGTGTTGATGCAGGCGCCTATGGCAAGAAGCAACAGCAAGCGACGATCCATGAGAACCTCACGAAACGGACTTTCGGGCGAAGCATTAGTTGCCGATTTCATGTTCAGGTCTCTTTTCCTCATGGCGAAAAACCACAAGACCACCCAAAAAAGCCCCGCTCCTCCAATCACGAAAAAGGGCGATCGCCAAGCTCCCGGCGAGTACTGCTCGAGCAAACCTTGCTCCCCGTCGATCAAGAGCGCCGCCTCGGCAGAGGTCAGACTTGGGTCCATTTTCCTACGCTCTCGAATTTCAGACACGACCTCGGCCACCTTCGTTTGGCTAGTTTCCGTCTGAAAGTAGGACTTGTCACGAATCAATCCGGAAACCTGATCGGTGATTTCGGAATCGGTGTCGCCCGCCTCCATGCGAACGTCCATGAACTGCCATACACCCGCGGAGAAGGAAGACAGCATCAAGACCATGATGATGGGAGTCAGGACGGCTCCTATCGAGGCTCCACTCTGCAGGACGCTGTTGCCCATGCCTCGGTCCTTGCGTGGAAGCACCAGTTGAACGGTCTTCATTGCGCAGGGCCAATGGCCCGCCTCGAAGAAGCCCAAGGCCACCCTGCACAGAAGGAATTGCTCGTAGTTCTCGGCCAACCCCGTTGCAAAACCTGCGACGGACCAGCACGAAAGAACGAAGGGATAAAGCAAATAGACCCCAATCCGATCGGCGATCAACCCAAAGGCGAGTCCACCCACGGCAAAGGCAATCCCGAACGCAAAGCCGAGGTTCCCGTATTGCTCGTTGGACAAGTCGAATTCCCAAAGCAGGCGAGCCGACACGTTGCCGAGAGTCTGGCGATCCATGTAGAGGAACATGGATGCAACCAAGAGCAAGCCGCAGACACCCCACCTCCATGAGCGGGAACGTTCGTTCGATTCAACCATCCCAGCTTCGACCATCCCAAAGGCCGATTTCCTCTACCAAGCCAACTACGCCTTCGGAAAAAAGCTTCAGGAGAATTTCACCCTTTTCGGCATTCGCCTTGGAAGGGCAGCCGATATGTCCGGGTTCACTGCGGTCGGGCATCGTCCAACCCCGGTCCGCCCGTTTGAAGGCGGAACCGAAGGGAACGTCCTCAACGGAACGATGGTCTCCGACCAGTTCAGGCCGGATGGCCAGCATCATCGAAGTTTCCCACTCTCCCGCATGTCCCATCTCCTGCTGAACGAATTCATCGCCGAGATCGCTTGGTTCGGCCTGATCCCAATAGGTCGCCGAAAGCAGGAGCAAATCCTTTCGGTCTCGATTTGCCTGCCTCGCCTCGAACACGGCTTGCGCCCCCGGAACCTTGTTGCCTCCATGCCCGTTTAGAAGCAGCAGGCGCCTGAACCCGTGTTGGAGGAAATTGTCGAGCAAGCCGACCAAGAGGTCTAGATAAACCCGCGAGTCGGCGGAAAGCGTCCCCGGGAAATCCATGTGATGGTGAGAATTCCCCAGCCAAGTTAGGGGGGCGAACAAGGCCTTGTCGCCAAGTCTAAGTTCGGAAAGTCGCACAACCTCTTCCAGCAAAATGCTGTCGGTGTGCAGGGGCATATGGTGTCCGTGCTGCTCGTGGGCAGCTATGGGTATGATGACGGGAAGATCTCGATCAAGGGCTTCCGTCTCGGTCCACTTCAGTTCGGATAATTTCATGGTCAATGGAAGTGAATCATCTTGTTTGTAAGTTAATCCAATATTTTCGAATAACATTATGCAAAGGGAAACTCCGAAAGAAAGAGAGAATCTATCGTGGGGAAGTAGACAAAAGTTTCAGATCGGTTTTGCAGGGTTCGCTATCTTAGAAATCGTAAAATTCCAAGATGTCACACCAAGAGCATCAAAACAGGTAGCGCCCGCCACGCCTTTCTCCAATGCTCGAAAAAGAATTCAGAACAGATCGATAAAATGTTCGCAGCCTTAAGACAAAAGAGTCAGTAATCTCAGATCCCATGTCGAAAATTACCGCCATCGAAACGATTCATCCCTCGGAAGTAATGCCGAACCTGATGCTCTTGCGCATCCACACGGACGACGGCGTGATCGGTCACGGCGAAACCTACTACACCCCTCAGGCCATTGCGTCCCTGATACACGACTGGATGGCTCGACGATTGATAGGGGCGGACGCCTTGGCCGTGGAAAGCCACTGGCGATTTCTCTACGAACGCAGCAGATCATTCGGTCAACCGGGGGCTGAAATGCGCGCCCTCTCGGCAATCGACCTGGCGTTGTGGGACATACTCGGTCAAACCTGCGGCCAACCGGTTTGGCGCATCCTGGGAGGACCCGTGCGGGAGGACGTCCGCATTTACAACACCTGCGGCGGCCCAAGCTATGGCGCCGCGACAAAGGGAGGAAAGGAAAGCCTCGACTGGCCGGGCTACGGTGACGAAGGGGAGGCGGGACCGTTGCAGGACAACTGGGCTTCCTTCCACGCAGCGGGCGACTTGGCGGAGGAACTGGTATCGGAGGGCATTGAGGGAATGAAGCTCTGGCCCTTCGATCGCTTCGCGCATGCCAACGGGGGCCACCAAATTTCCTGGAAAGATCTCGAGGCGGGCATGCAGCCCTTGCGGGAAATTCGGGAACGAGTCGGAATGAAAATAGAGATAATGGTGGAGGGTCACGCCTTTTTCCAATTGCCCGCCGCATTGCGATTGGCGGATGCCCTGCGCGAAATCAAACCCTGTTGGCTGGAGGACATCATGCCCTTGGACAACTTGGACACCGTGGCCGACTTTCGACGCCGGTCGCGCATGCCGATCGCCGCCAGCGAAATGCTGCTGACACGCGACTCGTTCCTGCAACTTCTCCAGAAGCAAGCTGCGGACTACGTCATGTTCGACCCGACCTGGTGCGGCGGCTTCAGCGAATCACGCCGCATCCTGCAATTGGCGGAAACCTTCAACGTACCCGCAACGATTCACGACTGCACCGGACCACTCACCCTCCTCGCAGGTCTCCACCTCGCCGCATCCCATTCGGGAGTGGCTTGGCAGGAAACCGTCCGCGCCCACATTCGGTCCTTTTACGAAAAGCTGATCGACCCGCTTCCGGTCATAGGTAACGGACGAGCGTCGCTTCCGGAGGGAACAGGCTTGGGCGTGACCGTGAACCCGGAGTTGTTTCAACCCGGCAAACACGAATATCGACGCACCGAATAACCGGGCAAAACCGGAAAGGGTTTCGTCCGGAAGCCGGTTCAGAAGAGCTTCGACAAAAAAGCGATCGAAAGGCACCCGTACACCAGCGTGCACAAAGCCAAGCCGAGGCGTCGCCAAAGAGGAGGTCGCAACTCGGACGGAAGCAAAGTCGTATTCACCATCAGAATCTGGATCGGAGCGATGGCGAGGATGACCCCCGCAACGGATCCGAGAATCTTGAACAAGGTCATCGCATGCCCCCATTCGACGGCGAACATGCCCCATATCGTGAAAGCCGCCAAAAGGGCGTAATATAGTTTGCTGACGTTCATCCTGCGGCGTTCCCGCAACTTCGGGCTCGCGACCCAGACGACGTCAGTGACCGTTCGTATCAGGACGTCGGTATTGCCAAGATGAGTCGACATCAGTACCCAGAAACCATTGAGCAAGGCGAGAAACCAGAAACCGGACCACAACTGGCCGGCCATGTACTTTGCCTGAAAGGCGCCCGCAGCCATGTGGTCCATGTCGGTTCCCTCCGGTATCACGTACGTCGCAATGTTCACGTTGAGGAACATCCCGACGAAGCACCCCATGCCCCACAACCAGACCTGATCGGCCGAGACGTACTTCAACCACTCCCTCCAGCGAGACATGTTCTCTTCGTTGATCGCGAACACCTTCCCGACCGGGGAAAGCTGAATCTCGCTGGAACTGAAGGCGCTGGTGATGGACCCGACCTTCGCCCCCATTCCAAAACCCTTGTCGCGATACCAATTGGTAATGACGAGGTTGCCGACGCCTCCGGAACCCGCCGTCGCGGCGAATGCCGCCAAGAGCAACAAGTCGATGTCTCCCGGGATCGAACCGAACTGAAAAAAGCCCGAAAAAGTTTCAATCCAGTGATCAAAGGGAACGAACAGAAAGTTGACCGTGAAGAGAAAGGTGAAGATGAATGCGATCATGACCCAGGAGACGCATTCGAGCATTCGTTCGATCGTTTTCCCCGATAGCAGGATCACGACCGTAACGACGATCACGACGTAGGTCAGGTAGCGCAGGGAAGCCTCGTCCCCGTCGCCAGCCATTTCGCCGGCGAAGGACGAGAAGACGACCGAGGCGCAGGCGGCTGCCACGGCGGGCACGCCCAACTGGGCAACAGTCGCGAAAACGTATCCACCCGCCCAAAACTTGGAACCCGGACGCAACCGCATGATGCCCGTCAGAATGGGTTCCCCGGTGTAGAGCGTGTAGCGAATTCCTTCCAAGTTCAGCAAAAGCTGCAACGCGATCGCGATGGTGGCGATCCACAGGATGTCCACACCGTACTTCACGGCGATCGTCGGACCGGCCACCCATTCGCCCATACCGATGGAACCGGCGAGCAGGATCGCTCCGGGACCAATCGTACGGGTTAGGTTGCGAAAAGAGAAAGGCGGCGGCGCGGGCAGGTCGTCCTTTTCCCATGGCGGAAGGTTGCCCAATGGCATGGTGGTCGGTTTCTGAATAGAATCGTCAGTCATCTAGAATCTCGTCTTGCAGGTGTAACGGTTCGGTTGCCAAGGACAAGCTCATGTCGATCTACGCTTCCTCCGCCTCTTCCCCTGGAATACGCGAATTCGTTTCGCAACCCGGAATGGAAACACGCTCGACCCGAGAGACATCCTCGGACGGATCGGGTTCCTCAAAACCATGCTCGACGCCAAGCGAACGGCTGGTCGCGCAAATCTGCGTCCATGTCACGTCGTCCAGTTCGATTCCGTTCCGCATTCGATCAGCCTTTGTTCTCCTCTCGGGTTCTCCCGGCAGGAGAATCTCACCATCCTCGTCCATCGTTCGAGAACTCTTGACGAAATCCACGAAGCGGGCGACCTCAGGAAAAAACTCGCCTGCAGAACCAAAGAAGGAACGGTCGATGATCACGGACAACATGCCGTTGGCCACCCGCGAGGCATTTTTAGGATTGCTGCAGGAACCTCCCGTCAGGGCGCCGGCAAGCAATTCGATCACGAAGAGGAGCCCCGAGCCCTTGTGTCCGGCAATGGGGAGGATTGAGCCGGGAGGATCGCCATAGAAAAGCTCGGGGGCGTCGGTCGGGTTGCCCTGCGAATCGATAAGACAGCCCTCGGGAAGCGATTCGCCTTGGTTCAGGGCGACCCGCACCTTGCCTTCCGCGACGGCGCAACCCGACATGTCGAGTATGATCGGTTCGCCTTCGCGGGCAGGAATTCCGACGACGATCGGATTGACTGAGAGACGTCGGTCGATGCCGCCGTACGGGGCGACCATCATGCCGGCGCCGCTCGTGTTGACGAAGTGCAGGGAAATCATTCCAGCCTCAGTAGCCATTTCGGCCCAATCGCCGATTCGCCCAAGGTGACCCGCATTACGCAGAGCGACGACGGAGACGCCGTGCTTGGAAGCCTTCTCGATGCCCAGCTTCATCGCTTGCTCGCCGACGGTTTGCCCCAAGCCGAATTGTCCGTCCACCACTGCAATCGCATCGTTTTCATTGACCACTCGAAGAGACTGGTTGGCCAAGACCTTGCCTGCCCCCAGCCACTCGACGTAGGAGGGAATGCGAATGACACCGTGCGAGTCGTGACCGGTCAAGTTGGACTCGACCAGACGAACGCCGACTCGACGAGCCTCATCGCGTTCGCAACCAGCCGCTGCAAAAATTTCCTCCGTGAGCGAAGTCAGTTGGTCGGGTTGAAAATTCAATGTCGATCCTCCTCAGGTAGTCGAATGAACTTCTGCAAAGAGGGGCAGTCGGGAGAAACGAGTCCTCGGTTACCCCCTGCGGACCAAGTGACTTCGCCGACGTAGAGGTCGCCACGCGAATCCGCCCAGACGTCGTGCGGAGCGTAGAAATCTCCTGGGGCGCAGGGGTCTTCGCCGCCGCCCCAGCGAGCCAGAAGTTCGCCGCCGGCATCGAACACGCTAATTCTTCCGCCCGTGGCGGTCGGGGTCGGGGCGCTTACGCCCGGCCACATTCCCGAGCGATAGCCGAGCTCGGCAACGTAGAAGATGGAGTCGCCGTCGATGAATACCTCGCAAGGTCGCGCCAAGTCGTTCCATTCGGCCTCGAATCGACCATCGGGGTGAAAGATCTGGATGCGGTCGTTCTCGCGATCGGCGACGAAGACCATGCCGTTCTCGTCGACGGCTATGCCGTGCGGCACATGAAACTGTCCCGGACCGTTTCCGGGTTCGCCCCATGATGAAAGAAGCTCGCCGGCAGGAGAAAACCTGTGGACGCGCGAATTCCCGTAACCATCAGTCACGTAAAGGTCGCCGCTCGGAGAGATCGCCAGATTGGTCGGGAAGTTGAAGGGCGGTCCGGCCCGACGAATTTCACGGTAGTCGACGCTCGTGGCTCCGGTATCGGAAAAACGTCCGCTGACTCCGAGCGTCAAAAGCAACTCGCCGTCCGTGGAGAACTTCTTGACGGTGTGGTCGAGATCGTCGACGCAGTAGACCGCGTCGTCGGGACCGATGGTGATCCCGTGCGCCCGCTTGATCGCTTCGTCTCCCCACGAACCGATGAAATCTCCTTCGGGGGTGAAGACGGAGACGGGACTTTCTCCTCGATTGAAGACGTAGGCTCGGTCATTGGAATCGGTCGCGACAGCAGGAACCTCGATGAATTTGGAACCCGACGACAGGCCGGACCACTCTTCCGCCACGCGATAACGAAAGGAACCTCCACCGAATACAGTCGCCACTGACGACGGATCGCCGAGAACTCCTCCGCTCATCGGCCGGACCGGAAAGCATGGTGATGACCCTTCGCCTTCACGACTATCCGGTAAAGGCTCTTGTCGATCGTGACGTAGAGAACGTTCGCGTCCTCGCCGATGCCGAACTCGACGTTGCTGGGTATTCCTTTCCAATCCTCGAACCCCCCGGTTTGGTTCTTCGGACCAGTCGGCAGGAAAGCCAATTCCTTTCCGAAAGGATCGATGACCTTGAGCCCGGGCTGAGCGAGGCTTCGACAAGTGAGGTAGACGTTCCCTTTGGAATCCACCGTGATGCCGTCGCACCCCGCTTCCTTGCCAAAGTCGACCAAGGTTCGGCGTGGTCCCAAGACCAAACCGTCCTTGTCGAGGGGAAAGGCGTAGACCTTCATGGCGCCCTTTGGAGGTGGCGGCGCGTTCGGTTCGACGTCCAGACCATCGCTGCCGTTGTTGTGGTCCCCGACGTAAAGGGTGCGCTCGTCGGGACTGAGGGTGATTCCGTTCGGTTTTTCCACTTCATGCGTGATCTCAACGACGGTCGAGTCCCGGCTGACCCGGTAAACCGCACGATGCTTCAGCTCGCGCGGTTCGTGCCCAATGTAGCGAGGATCCGTAAAATAGATTCTCCCCCTCGAGTCGATGCAAAGGTCGTTGGGCGCGTTGAAGCGTTTCCCCTTGAAACGATCCACGATGGTCTTCCCCTTGCCTGTCTTCAGGTTCCATCGAATAAGTCGGCGACCACCTCCGTCTGCCCCGTCGCAAGAGATCATGAATCCCCTCGAGTCGAACGCCAACCCGTTGGACTTGCCGCTATTGTCGGTGAAGACCGTTGTGCGACGCGTCTTGGGATCGAATCGCAGGATCATGCCGTTGTCCTTCAAGCCAAAAGGCATGTCGGTAAAGTAGATGCTTCCGTCCGGAGCGACCGCAGGCCCCTCCGTCAACCCGCTGTTCAGCTTTGCGGTCCGCTTATGAAGCAATTCCAGCCTTGATCCCTTGGCGAAGATTGGGTTCTCACCGATTTCGGCGTAAAGGAAACAGGAATGAAGGAAGCCGAAAATCAACAGGGATGGGGGAATGAAAATCCTTTTCATGCAACCGACCCTACACCCCGAGAGCCCACGGTCAAGCACCACGAACAAAAGGAACCGGAACAACGACTCATTGCAGGGCTTGAGCAAGACTTTTGCCCAAACCGACAAATAGGGGCTTGCTACGGCCGTTCGTGAAACTAGGATAATTTAAAACTAACCAAACTCATCATGAAGAAAATCTTAGTTTCCATAGCATTGGCATTCAGTCTCACCCTAGGTCTTGCGGCCGAACCCGCAAAGGGTCTCAAAGTCGGCGACGACGCCCCCGAGTTCAGGATCAAGGACAAGGCAGGAAAGGAAATCGATCTCGCCAAGCTTTCCGCAAAAGGCCCCGTTCTGGTGCGACTGACCTGCGGTTGCCTCGGTTGCGACAAGGAGTTGCCCTATTTCCAAGCCATCCACGAGGCCTACAAGAAGCGAGGCCTGATCAGCATCGCAGTCTTTGCGGAGCCCGACAAGAAGTTCGCCAAGTACGTAAAGAAAAAGAAGCTGAAAATGCAGTACGCCCTCGATCCCGGAAAGAAAAGCTGGGAAGTCTTCGGTACGAAAACGATGCCGAGCAACTTCCTCATCGACAAGGGAGGCAAGGTGGCCGCAATCAGCAAGGGTTGCGACCCAAGCGGCTTGCTCCTCGGCAACCTCGGCGACAAGGCAGCCGGATTGGTAAAGTCCGACAGCGTCGACATCAAGGAAGCTGTCGAGAAGAAGTAAGCGACCGACTTCCTCAAAAGGATTCCCGGCGACGCCTAGGGAACCTTGGGCTTGATTCCAACGACGTCCGCAGCGACGTCCAATGGGAGGGTAAACGAAATGCGACCGTCCTTCGTTTTACTGAAGGGCAGCCTGCCCTGCCCCACGCTCTCGACACTCGCTGCCTCGAAGGGCAAACGTGCGGTTACCCGGAATTCGTCGCGAGGCTTTCCCGTTCGATTGATCAAGGTAATGGCAGCTCCCTCATCCGAAAGCAGCAAGGGAGCCTCGACCTGAGGCCATGAGTCGGGAATCCACTCGACCTCGATCGGCGGCTTTACACCGGCGAGCTTGGCGGGAAGCAGCATCCAGTCGCTCATCCGCGAGAACTGGTTGCCCCAGTAGGACATTCCCGGGAAAAAGGCGAAGTGCAGGATGCGTCCGCGACCGAAATCCTTTTGGACGATGGCGGGCGAACCATCCAGAAACCTCCCCAAGACCTTTGCCCCTTCGGCATCGACTCCCGCCTTGTAACCTATCATGCAAAATTCACCATGCTCTCCCTTTGGCCATGGATTCTTCGGGTCGGGTCCCTTAAGCCGCTTCAGTGAAAAGACCTTGTAGGCGATCGGTCGCTTGAATTCCTTCTGCCGAATCCCGCTCGACTTGGAAAAGACGTCGCAGGGTTCGTTGTAGCGATCCGCCGTCATCGAACCGTAGCAGGTCACGAGAGTCCCTCCCTTTCGAACCCACTCGGCCACGTTCGCCTGATGTTCCCTCGGCACGTTTGGAGACGTGACGTACAGCACCTTGTATGGCTCCAGGCCTTTCGGCGTCAGGTCCAGCTCCTCCACGAAGTCCACCGGCACGTTGTGACGAAGCAGGCTGAAGAACTGGGAAAAAATTTCGCCCATATAGGACATCGTCTTGAAATAGACCAAGGTGTTGGTCGCTTCGAAGACGCCGGGTTGGTCCCAGACCTGAGGGCTCACCGGGAAAAGCATGGCGACCTCGGATCGAGGTCTCTGTCCCGGCCACAAGACGTCTTCTGCCTTCCCGATCATGTGGTGAGCCCGAGCCATGCGTGGCAGAAGTTTGTCCGCCTTGTAGGAGTAGCAATTGCTGGGAAAAATATATTCGGGTCCGAAGATGAAGTACTGCAGCACCTTTCCGCCGTTGCCCACCAAGGAGAGTATGGACTGAATGATGGCGTTGTTGTCGCCGTAGCTGCGCGGGACTACGTAGCCACCGTAGCGAATGCCTCCCTTGCGAGCTCCCGCAGACAACTTGGCGCACCAGTAAGGCCATTGCCAACCGCTTGCATACCAATCCTCGGTCCACAGCACGTTCGCGCCCCGCAGGCGACCGAACTCGATCCAGTCGTGGTGCATGGTCGCCGAGTCTCCTCCTCGAGGAACGTAGAATCGACCCTTGAAGTTGTTCCAGTTCGCGAAAACGCCGATTCCCGGGTAGAAGGCCTCCTCCATCTTCCGTGTCACCAAGTTCAAGTGCCGGCAGGAGTCCGCTGCGGCGAAACGAGCCGTCCAGTAGAAGAGACGCTTGCCGGGAAGGTCGA
>CAZNWO010000053.1:14910-16888 GCA_964576585.1 uncultured Puniceicoccaceae bacterium
CATAATTGCAGACCCAGCCCGGGGCAGTGAAGGTTCCCCCGCCCGTACGGGTAATGCCGACGCGTTCCAATTCCTCCCTGACCTGAGGCTTGTGCACCTCGGGACCAAGAACGTTGAAACCCGCCCCGGCCAAGGCCGAGAAACCCTCGCGGAAAGTCAGGCGATTGGTTCCGCCTCTCGTTCGCAGGGAATCCACGATCGGGAACTTCTTCGGTCGCTCGGACAAGGGAATCTCAACCTCCTTGAGGCCAGCCCAGAATCGTCGGTTGTACTGGGCGAAACTGGCCAGCTTGTCTTCCTCGCCCTCCTTGTAGACCGCCAGACCCATGCCCTGCCCGAAAAGCTCTCCCGGCATCCTGTACACGGTCTTCGACTTCCCGGGAAAACGCGCCTCCGCCTCGACGATCGAGGTATCCTCGATGCCCTGAAAGCGGAGCCAGAAAACCATCGGGTTTACGCGACCATTGTTCGGGTAGTCCCTCCTCAGCTTGTTCCAAGTCAGTTCCGAGCAAGGAAGCCAAGCCGACCAGTCGCTCGCGGAAGTCTTGGTCGACAACCCGCCGTAGCCGATTGTGAACTCGGCCAAGTCGTCCGGGATCTCTCCCTTTACCTTCAAAACGCGCGCCCGCAGCTCGAACCGATCGGCGGCGCACAAAGCCGGCGGCAGGCAGGCAAGAAACAAAATCGACAGGAATCGCGCGAAGTTATGATTCATTGCAAAGGCTTTCCAATTGGTTTCACTTAGAAGTCGAAAACTTTGCCCCTCTCAGGGCTTGAAACGAATGCGGGCGTATCGAAAGGTGCCCCCAAGGTAGCCTTGCCGCCTCGTGTCGCCGAGGACGTCTGCAACCCATGAGGGTTCGCAACCGAAGCGCTGCCCGGAACTGAAGAAGGCGGGCATCGACCTCTTCAACGGAATCCTTGCGGAAGGCCCGACCGAACCGTCGGCGAAGACCTCCGCAACCCTCATCTCGTAGTGGGGGTCGGTTACGTGGTGGAGAACAAGAAGCCTGCCGTCCGGAGTCGAGTGAAAGCGGGCCACTCGACTGGGAATCTCTCCTTCGCCATCCCCGTACCCGAGGACGATCGGCCGAGTCGAGACCATCTTGCCATCCTTGATTATGGAATGGTTCAGGGAAATTCTCTGCCTCAGTCCCGGGGCATACTTCATCTGAAAGGAACGATCCAGGCTCAGCAGGCGATCGTACCAGACGACGTGCGCCCGCTTGCCACGCGAATCGTCGACAAAGCGCAGGTCCAGGGAATGAACGTAGCCGCCCGTCTTCTCCCTGTTCACGAGCTCCACCCAGTCGTGAAACTTGCCGGTGGTCACGTCATCGCTCCAAGTGAAGAACATTTGCTGGTAGTCGCGAATCGATCCTCCCGGCACGGGATCGGTCGAACCCACCAGGTACACGGCGCGATCCTTCAGGTGCACCGCCGGGTAGGTCACGCGAACCTGGGGGAACTTCACCACTCCCTTGGCCAGCCATTTGCCCTTGCCGTAGAAGGACCACATCATCTCCTCCCAGCCGATGGGGGTACGGTAGTCCAAGGTAAACATCAAGATCTCCGAGCGTTCCCCGTCGGCGACAATGCTGCGATAGGTATGGGGAGCCACTTGGTAGGGCTTGCTCCATTCGGGAATCAGGACGGCGGGCTTTTCGTAGGACCTCGCCTTGCCGGCAAAGGGCACTCGCAAAACCTCCATGTCTCGGGAATCGTCGGAACTCGGATCGATGGAGTTCACGGACAGGAAAGCCGCGCCCTCCTTGGGCAAGCAAACCATCGGGCAGGGCTCGCGTTCCCTCAAGCTGCCGCCGTCCGCCACTTTCTTGAGTTTTCCGCCGTCACCCTGAAACAAGACCCATTGGGTGTTCCAGGGAGGACTGGAGTTCGGAGCATTGACCACCCCGCTGAGCACCACGTTTTTGCCGGCTCGGACCACGCAGGTGCCGCCATGGCACCACATGGGGGT
>CAZNWO010000053.1:16988-20933 GCA_964576585.1 uncultured Puniceicoccaceae bacterium
GCCTCCTCCCGCCAACGTGGATTCACCTTCGTCTTCCCCCTGATGCAACGAAACGCAATCGGCGAACCACGGTGAAGAACCTTCCCGCTCGATGAGTCCAAGATCTTCAGGACGACCTTGCCCTCGGTGGGACGAGTGTCGTCGAGGAGCGGAGCCTCCTCATATCCCGTGGATCCCGTCCAGCTGCTCAGCCATCTGCGAATCCTCACGGCAAAGCCTTTCTCGGCGGGTTCCAAGAGAACCTGATGGGGCCACAGGTTGCGGGCCTTGCGAATCCCGCAGGCGCGGATGAAGGGGAGGTCTTCCTTGTGTTCTCCCGTTTTCAGGACGTGGTTCAATGCCTCGTCCACGGCCCCTACAAAAAGCTTTCTCGTATCGTCATGCCCACGATACAAACGGGAAAAGACCCACCTCTGGGTAAGGTCCGTGATCTCCTGCCTCGCCGAAAAATCCTTCAGGCCTTCGGGCAAAGGTCGCAACGACGCAGTGCCGTCGAGCCTTACCCAATAGTCGTCCGCAATACCTGAAAAAGCTTCCTCTTCGACTAGAATCCTGGCGAAGGCGCGACCCGACGCATCCTTCTCGGCCAAGCCCTCGGCCACCACCCTGCCCTCTCGCCGAACCTCGACCCTCTTGCCTGCGAACTCCGGGACGACGATCGCCTCCACGATCCTATGCCCGGCGGCCCAGTCGTAACGGGTACGGCCCAAGTGGGCGATCCTGTCGCCGGGAGCATGCGAAAGCCTCAGCCGATGACAGCTCGCGCTGTTGGCCGAGGTATCTCCCGCAGGGAACCAAGCGGCATGGCTGGTCGCTCCATCCTTCTCGTCCGCATCGTTCACGACGATCTGGAAACCGACCTCGCGGCCGATGCCGGCGTCGATCCCGAGGCAGCTCCAAGGCAACAAGGCCTCGCAAAGATACCCCTCCGCCGACTTTGTCCGGGCCACCTTGATCTTACTCGAAAGCTCCTTCAGCTCCTTCGTGGAACGATGATCGTGATGATGCCACCGCAAGGATGGTTTTGCAGGAGCCATCCCGGGAGCAATCACCCACTGGCACCAGTCGGCAGCTCCGGGCCTCGGCGCAAGGAAAAGCTCGATCGAGTCATAGCGCCAGAGCCAGTCCTCCCGGGCATGCTCGATCCAATGGTCGTCCCCGACCCGGACCAAGACCAGCAGGCCCTCGTCGTTCCAGCCTAGGCGAAAGCGAGGATCGTGATCCTGCGCGGGCAAGGGACGGCTACCGGGCGGACAAAGCAAATCGACCCGAAATCCCCCGTCCGCCCAATCCTGCCTCTTCCCGTCCACCGTGATCCCCTTCATCAAGGGGACGGCGAAAACGGGGGCGGCGAGGTCGTCCGCCCGAAGGGCCGAACCGAGAAGTGGAAACGTCATAACCAAGAGCAAAGGCAGGAAAACCGGAGAGAACGTCGGTCCGGACTTCCGGCAAAGGCAGACAAAGGTTTCTGGGGGCTTACTCACTTTATCCGATGATTGAGTGCCGGAGCCGGTGGGTCAAGCGCGGGTATCGGACTTGCCGAAAATCACAAAAAGCCTCTAGCATGAAAAGATGAAAACTTTCGTCTACCGTATCCCGCTTCTTTTCCTGCTTGCCGCGAGCTGCGGTTGCATGGATCGCATAAGGTCCGCAAAGGCCAAGGAGGCAAGCAAGGCCGCCATGCGCTCAGAGGAAGGCCCCGCCCGCAACCAGCTCATCCGGAGGGAAAGCTTGGCCAAGATCGACGAAGCCCTTCGCTCCGGCGCCATCGACAAGAAGGAGTACGATCGCAGAAAGGCGCGCATCATGGACGCATACTGGCAGCGGGAAAACACCCGTCGCCACCAATCCGCCGATTCCTTCCACGGCTCGAGCAGGGATCGGGCGATTTCTCCCTAGAGCCTGTTCCCCTCAAAACGAATGAAGGGGCTTCGCATCACCTCCGCCCTGGCGTTCCTTTACCTGTTCGCGGGATGCGGCCCCAAGGCTCCCCGCGCGCCTTCCGTACCGCCTGTCCCGGCAATACCCGAGAAACCCGTCTCGGCCAAGGATCTCGGCCTGCGCATGATCAGGGTAGAGCCCGGCAAATTCCTCATGGGCAGCCCGCCCGAGGAACCTTGGAGATCGGAGGACGAATCCCTCCACGAGAACATCATCCGGCACCCCTTCCTGCTCGGCTCGACCGAGGTCACGCAGGCCCAGTACGAAAGGTTGACCGGGACAAACCCAAGCGCCTTCCGGGGCAAGGACCTGCCCGTGGAGAACGTCAGCTGGAACGAGGCCGCCGCATTCTGCGCAAGGTTGACCGAGAACGAAAGGCGGGCGGGCTCCCTGCCCGAGGGCATGGTCTATCGCCTTCCCACCGAGGCCGAGTGGGAATACGCCTGCCGGGCGGGATCCTCTGCAGCCTACTCCCACGGCGACGATGCCGAAGCCCTTGCCGAGCACGCCTGGCATCGGGGCAACTCGGGCAACGCCACCCACCCCGTCGGGTCGAGGAAGGCCAACGCCCTCGGCTTCCACGACATGCACGGCAACGTCTGGGAATGGTGCGCCGACCTCTACGCCAAGTACGGCGAGCAAGGCGGGGAAAAAGGCTCCATGAGGGTACGGCGGGGAGGAAGCTGGAACGAGCGCCCCCGCAACTGCCGCTCCGCCAAGCGCCTCTGGTGGCTGCCCGACCGCAGGTTCGACGACCTCGGCTTCCGCGTCGCCCTCGGCAAGCCCCCGGAATAACCGACCTCGGCTAGCCCGAGGGTGGGGACAAGGCCCGAATGGAGGTCTTTTCCTTCGGGGAAAAATTCACTCCGCCGCGCACCAGTTCGCCCACGCAGAAAAAAAGCAATTGGGCGGAGCTCTTGTAGTGGGCCTCCGCCTTGTCCAGCTCCAGGTCCACGCGCCCCATGGTCCTCTTCACGTCCAGAGCGCGTTCCTCCATCTTCTGCAATCCGGCCGGGGTCGCCGACCCGCCCGACTTGCCGCCGCCCGAGGAAGACGACTTCGCCGTGATCAAGTCCTTGGTCAAGCCCGCCAGCTCCTTGCCCTTCGATTCCAGCTCGAGGGAAAGCCTGTCCAGCCTCTGTAAAATCCCCCGGAACTTCTCTCCCTTCGCCTTTGAGGAAACCAGACGGATGCCTTCGCCCAGCTTCTTGCGCTTCGCCTTGATCCCCTGCATGCGGCCTTCCAGTCGCGGAATGCGCGACAAGCTCGCGGAAACCTCCTCCCTCATGGAAGAAAGCCTCTGCTCGTTGCGCCGCTTCCTGGCCTGCTCCAGCTCCTTCTTGCGCTTCGCCTCGGCCTCGGCCTGTCGCTTGCGTTGTTGCTCGGTTACCTGCCTGCGATATTCGAACTGGGCCTTGGCCAGTTGTTCCCTCAGGGTTTTTTCAGCAGACTTGTACCTTGGCGAGTCCTTCTTCTGTCCGGCGACCCGCTTGCGGAATTCCGCCTGCGCCTTGGACTGTTTTTCCTTGAAGGTTTGCTCGGGGCTCTTGGGCTTTTTCCCCTTCTGGCTCCCCTTGCCGGGAGCAGCCGCAAACAAGTCCCATCCCGCAAAGGTCGGGGAGAAGGCGAGGAGAATGCCTGCGAGCAAGAATGACCTCATTTGCAGACGATTACAAACCCACGGCACTCACTGGGCAAGCCCCTAATGCCGGAGAGCCAAGGTAACTCCACCGCGTTTCCCGTTGACGCCTCCGCGCTTCCCCCAAGAAAATGAAACCCATGGGAAACGCACCCGACAAGACTTCCCTACGAGGAGCCTCCGGCTTCAAGACCTTGTATTGCCTCGCCTGCGTCGGCTTGCTCCTCGCGCTCGCCCTGCCCGTGTTGAATTCCCTCATGCTGGCGGGCTACCTCCCCTACGGCCCCAACACCCCCAAGGACAAGTTCCCCGAACCCCAGACCACCATCGTCCTCTCCGTCCTCGGCGTCATGGTGGCGCTGGCG
>CAZNWO010000054.1:0-16296 GCA_964576585.1 uncultured Puniceicoccaceae bacterium
TCGGGAAAAGCCTCCAACCGCTCCGTGCCAATTGGTTGTCCGCAAAGGGAGCAAGTACCGTAGGAGTCATCATCAATTCGCTTCAAGGCTTCTTCGACCTGCCGAAGTTGCCTTTTCTTTCGACGTCTCAATTCCAAGGCCATTTGCTGATCCTGCATGGCATCCATGCGAGAAAGTCTGCCGATCGAGGTATCTAGCTTTACAACGTCTACGGAATCCTTGCTGCCCTCAAGAAACGAGGTGATTTCATCGGACAAAGCTTCAAGTCGCTTGCGGAAGAAATTGATGCGTTCGGGTTCCATGTTCTAACTTGATCCAGATTGTGTTGGAAGCAGGACAGGGTCAAGTTGAAGTCAAAAGGTCGAAAGCCACGCCCGCTTAAGGTCACTTGCCAAACCGCCAGGGATCATACAACCTTGGGACGATGAAAAGATGCCTCTTGATTTTGCTTCACCCGATAATCTTTCTCTGCCTTGGCAGTGCGGCTTATTGCGTCAAGCCGTTTCCAAAAGATCCCATCCTGAGAGCAAAGGCGCTGGAAAGGTACAAGAAGGGCCTCAAGCTTTACTCCGAAGGACAAAAACTTCATGAACAGGGAAAGTTCGAGGACGCCAACACCACCTATGGCAAGGCAATGGAATTCTTCGGCGATGGCCCCAAGCCCGACATGGCCAACAGCTACAACAGGCTCGGCAACGAATACCTGACTGAGAATCCCTACTTCGCCCTTTGGTACTACGGCAAGGCTTTGTCTATTCGCAGGAAAGATCACGGCAGGGAGCATGAATCCGTTGCATCGAGCTTCAACAACGTCGGCATGGTCTGCATTCACCTGAAGGAATACGACAGGGCAATCGCATATTTCGAAGCCGCCATGGGTATCTTCTCAAAGGTCAACCCCAAGCAAAACAATGGACAAGTGGCATCCTGTCACAACCGCATCGGATCAGCCTACTTGGCTCAGAAAAAATTCCAACAGGCGGTAAGCCATTACGAAAAAGGGGCCGACATGTTTCTTAAGACATTTGGCCAAAAGCATCCGAACGTCGCTCGAGCAAAAAGAGACTTAGGCTTTGCCTACCTTGAAAAAGGTGAAAAAAAGAAGGCATTGGATTTACTGCTGCAGGCCAAGGATATCTTCACTGCAACAGAAGGTGCCGCCAGCATCGAGGCACAGGAACTGACTAAACGGTTGAAGAAATTGCGTTAAGCATTGCAATAGAATCGAGGGACGAGACTTGAGCAAGCAAGCTCGGGAAATAGAATCAATATGAGCCCTCGACATGCTAATTCTCCGAAAAAAGTTAACCCTCCAAGAGCAAAGAGCCTGCTCAACCCTACCGTGATAAAAGATTTGATTGGAAGGACGCAACTGTCCCACGATGCTCTGATTAGTCATCCAATCTATGAAGCTGCAAACAATCTCACGGCTCTTCAAGTCTTCATGGAATTCCATGTATGGGCAGTATGGGATTTCATGTCCCTGGCCAAGAGACTGCAACTCTCACTGACCTGTTGCAACCTACCATGGATTCCACCAATTCGACCCGACTTAGCTAGGTTTATTAACGAAATCATTACCGACGAGGAATCTGACCTCGACCATGAGGGGAAACCCACGAGCCACTTTCAATCATACCTGCACGCCATGGAAAGCGTTGGAGCTTCCACTGAAGACATGCAGGAGTTCATACGAAAAATTCAGGCTGGAGAACATTGGGCTGACATTTTGTCGAAAATGTCCCTTCCAGAATCAATAAAGAACTTTGTTACCTATAACTTGAATCTTTCGGAAAATGGAACCAAAGCGGAAGTTGCAGCCGCCTTTGCCTTTGGCAGAGAATTGATTCTGCCAAAACTATTCACCCGATTTCTGTCAAACTTGGATGAAAGTAAAAAAGATTACCCTAAATGGATTCCGCTGAGACACTACTTGGAAAGACACATAGAGCTGGATGGAGGTCATCACGGACGTTACGCCGAGCAATTGGTCTCCCATGCCGTCGAGGAAGAGGGAGGGCACTGGGAAAAGGCCACGCGTGCGGCAGAGAAATCACTCGAAAACCGCCTGCTGCTCTGGGATGCCGCGACAGAAAGGATAAAGAAAACGCAAGAACTTGAGAAAATGGTTTGAAACTGGCGCGGGAGGAGGGATTCGAACCCTCGACCTACGGTTTAGAAGACCGTTGCTCTATCCGGCTGAGCTACTCCCGCCACAAGCTTTGAGTCAATTGCTGTAATGATGCAGTTTCGAGAAGTCGGGATCAACCAAGATTTTCCTCGGCTTTGCCCAGTGTTAAAGATTTGGGCTGACTCTAATTGAGTTTCATGGCAGTAAACAAAGGCAAAGGATTTATCCAAAGAGACAAAGAATCATGCGAGCACCTCCACCGGCACAAGCGATATACCTGTCAAAGGGCGAACAGGACTTCGGTCCATACAGTTTGGACGAATTGGTGGAAAGAATGAAAAAAGGCGAGTTTGCCGCAGGAGACTTGTCATGGCATCAAGGAGTGAGCAACTGGATGGCTCTGGAACAGTTGCCCGAATGGCCCACGATCAGCGAGAAGATTGAGAAAGCCAAGAAGGATCAAGCCGATTCATCCGCCAAGAGCTTGAAGCCCAAGGCCCCGGCACCTCCGAGTACTTCAGGCCCATCTTTATTCGATGAGGTTGCCAAGCAAGGAACCGTCAAGGGCGGAAACGAGTTCGAAGACTCCGCAAAGCCAAAGGAGCACTCTGCAATTTCTTCACAAGGAGGAGAAGAGAATACTCAGTCATCGGGAGTTCTTAACAAGATTCTCGTCGGAATGGCTGTATTGTTCTTCGTTGCTACAGTTGGGTTCGCGGGGTTCGTCCTTTACAAGAAATGGGATGAACTTGGATTCTAACTCATTGGGTCAAGGGCAGACTTTCTTCAAAATAAAAATCACCTTGAGTAAAAGTTGAAAAACGCTAGCTAGCGGATTAGAAGAGAAGTATGATATTTGATCCATTGTACATTCTGGTTATCGTTGTCGGAATAGGCTTAAGTTTCTGGGCTTCCACAATCACCAAGAGCAGGTTTCGAACCTACAGCCAATACACGACCCGTTCTCGGATGACCGGCGCTGAAGTCGCAAGAAGTATTCTCAGCGACAACGGCATAAGTGACGTTCGAGTGGAACGCGTGGCGGGAGAATTGAGCGACCATTACGATCCTCGCACAAAAACCTTGCGACTGAGTCAGGCCGTTCACGACTCGAACACCATGGCGGCCTTCGGAGTGGCAGCCCATGAGGTAGGGCATGCCATCCAGCACGCCCAATCCTATGCTCCGCTGCAATTTCGATCGGCTTGGGTGCCGGTAGCGAACTTGGGAGGCGGCATCTCCATGGTCGTGATCATGCTTGCATTCTTCATGGGAGGAGCGGCCTCTGCGGCGGGCACCTCACTTTCCTGGTTGGGAGTAATTCTATTCTCAGGCACGACGATATTCACCCTCATCACACTGCCCGTTGAATTCGACGCCAGCAAACGCGCCTTGGTCTGCCTCCGCAAGGGTGGCTACGTAATCGACAAGGAGTTGGATGGAGCTCGAAAGGTTCTGAATGCGGCCGCCATGACTTACGTCGCCGCATTCGTCACTTCCCTGCTGACTCTCCTTTACTGGGCATACAGGTTGGGCTTGATGGGCGGCAGGCGATAGCTAGCTTTCTTCCCTCAATTCCACTGTATGGACCGAGATAGAACTGCCAGAATCCAAGTCGATCTCAAAAGCCACTCCCTGCATGCCGACGTCGGCCTCAGCAACAGGACACTTGCGTGGCATGCCGTCTAGAAAGCGATCCAAGCATGGCCCAACCTCTCGCCCGAGGACGGATTGTCGAGGTCCCGTCATGCCCAAGTCGGTCTGGTAAGCAGTACCTGCAGGAAGAATTCGCGCATCCGCCGTAGGCACGTGGGTATGGGTGCCGACTACTGCGGCAACCTTTCCATCCATGTGCCAACCAAAGGCAATTTTCTCGGAGGTGGCTTCTGCGTGAATTTCAGCCACGACGGCATCAGCCTTGTCGCGAAGCTCCGATATGATTCTATCTGCAGTGGCAAAGGGACAGTCCACTTGAGGTCTCATAAAACTTCTGCCAAGCACGGTGAAAAAACCGATTCGAAAGTCACCTGCCGCAACAACCAGTCGATCCCTACCGGGATTGCCGAGAGGTAAATTAGCAGGACGGCAGACTCGTAGAATCCCGTCTATCTCGTTCTGGAAGTTCTTCTGGTCCCAGACGTGATCACCCAAGGTGATGCAGTCCAACCCGGCATCAAGAAGCTCAAGGGCAATTTTTCCCGTTATTCCAGCTCCACCTGCGGCATTCTCGCCATTGGCAACGACTAGGTCGTAACCATTACCAGAACGATATTCGGGCAATCGTTCCTTGAGGAAGCGACGACCGGGACGCCCCACCACATCTCCCAGAAAGAGAACCTTTTTGATGTTAGAGCTCACTCCTGATAGTAAAGGAGAAGACGATCATGGGCAAGTAACGCGAAGTCATCCTTCTTGTCGCCGTTAAGATCCGCAACCAATCCTTCCCGAGGTTCCGCGGCTCCACCTTTCTTGCCTTGGTAATGAAGGTTTCTCTCAAAAACGTTGAATCTCAGAACGCTTTTCCACTCATTTTCCTCTTTATCAAACCGGAGAAACTCCAAGAGGTGCCTAGTGGGATCAAGGCAAAGTAAATCGAGGATTCCGTCGGAATCGAAATCACCACAGTCGACTGCAGCATGGGAAACGTCTCGCAGGTCGGTCAGGTAACTCGATTGAATCGTAAGAGCCTTCGATTTGTTAGGGGCTGTAGGTATGCGAAAGAAACCTCTCTTTCCAAAGGCGAGTAACTCGTGTTTCGAATGAACCTTGCGCAGCAACAATTCACCCAAATTCAAAGCTCCGGTCTTGAAAGAACGAGCATACCTGAACACCCCATCCGAATCACGGGACAGAGCCTCAAATCCCTCAGCAACCGAAGAATAAAAAAGTATCTCCTCGGCAGCATCTCCATGAACGTCCAATGCAAAGGGAGTCAGGAGATTTCCCTTGCCGGTACGCGAGTTGAATTGGTCGATCACTTCAAGTTGTCCATTCTCGAGCTTGATGGCCCGAACAAAACCATTGCCTGAAACAAGCAGATCCTCAGTCGAGTCAAGGTCGACGTCGGCAAAACCAACCTTAGAGGGATCAAGGTCCGCCAACATGCTCTTGCGAACTGCAGAGGATTCGGCCACGGGAACAAGCTTGCCCTTGCCATCGCCTGCAAGAAGGATTGCAGGTCCTCGAGGTACGAGAATCAAGAGATCCAGGTTTCCATCTCCATCAAGATCACATGGGAAAAGACCTTTGGGGTCTCGCTTAAGATCCTTCAATTCAAAGGCTCCGAGAGAAACGAACTTACCATCCTTGTTTGCCGAAATGCGGTGAAGGCGGTAATCGTACCTCTCCTTGGCAATCAGAAGAATTTCTTCGAGGCCGTTCGCATCCAAGTCTGCGCAAACCACTTCCACAGGCTCTTCCTCGAGCTGCAAGCCTTGAGGAAAATCAAGGCGCTTTCCATCGGAAAACCTCGTAACCCCGGCAAGCTTCTCCTCGACGCTGACCAAAACAAGTCCTGATTTTTTATCTCCGTGAAAAATGCGACCCGAGGCAAGAGATGAAATACCTCGCAGAGACGGGAACGATGACGGCTTTGAAAAATCACCATCCTTAAGTCCACGAAGAAACAAAAGCTCTGCCCCGGCGGACGACGTGGCAACGAGGTCGGGATGAGCATCGCCATCAAAGTCCGCAATCTCGAAAGAACAGGTGTCATCCGAAGAGCCAAACAAATCATATACGAGGGGAGACCACTTGAAGGAGCTTTTTTCCTTAAGTTTTGCATCGGCAATGGAAAAGAGCGTGATCCTCTCAGTATCCGCCTCGACCGCCACAAAGGAGGGAACGCCTTGACCTTCAAGACCACGTGGCAAGACGTTTACCAACGAACGGGATGCAAATTCATGCGATGACTCAGGACCAAAACCCGATCCCGTCCAAAGGCGAGTTCGTATCCCCGAATTTACCCCGGGGACGAGATAAATCCAGTCTTCCGAGCCATCACCATTGAGGTCAGCGAAATTCAACCCGCGCGAGCGGGGGGAGTCCTCATGAAAAAGGAGAGGTTTCCCAGAAGTTTCACGACCCTTGAAACGAAAAACTTCGAGTCCTCCCTCGGCAAAGACCAAAAGTTCATGCTTCCCGTCGCCGTCCAAGTCTCGCACGTCGAGAGATCCGCTACCTGAACGGATCGAACCGGAATCGACTTCAAAGGAGTCACTCCAGGAATTGTCCTTCTGACGAAAGCAGACGTAAACTCCGTCCTCGGGTCCTCCAAAAACAATATCCTCTTTGCCGTCTCCATCCAAGTCGCCAGTGGTAATGGAAGTTACGACTCCGTCCAAAGGCAAGTTTTCCCTAACATAGGGTGCATTTTCCAAAAGAGGCTCCCATCGGTCGGGCCGGGCAGATCGAATACCCTTGGGCTCTTGCCCGGGTTTGCGACGATAAAGAATTTCGATCCGGGATCGATCCCGGTTAACGATCGCCAAGTCATTCAATCCATCACCATTTACGTCGGAGGCATGAAGGGCGCGCGCATTCCAATCCAGTTTGAGAACTTCAGGCCCGACAAAACGAAATGCTGTGGAGTTGCCTTCCTTTTTTGCAAGGATGGAGAAGACTGAACAGGAACATAGCCAAAGGCCAAGAAGACAAAATCGCATGGTCAGTCTCCCTTGGGGTAAAGCTTTGCCTTACTTATGAACCCTCGCTTGGTATCCCTAGTCCAACCGAGCAGAAAATAAGGAATTTCCGGCAAGTCCCCGTCGAAAAGCTTTCCTCCTTTAGTCGAGAGCTCCATCCGTAGCTTCAAGTCTTCGGAAAAGGCCATGTCAAGCAATGGCAGAAGGAAATTAGAAAAACCCTCCAAATCAAGGTAATCCCACTGCTTGACTCCACCGGGCGCTCCTCTCAATGCATCTGCCACGGAAGGTTTGTTCCAGAGACTCTTTCGAGACTTCTCCAGACGACCTATCGCTCTTAGCATGCGAGAACGCTCGCCTACGTTCAAGAGGAGCCATTTCGAAGTCACCGCATAGGAAAGCTCTATTCCCAAACCTTCTCCACCTCGCATGCTGCGAATGGTCACTCCTTTATGCTGGCGATCCTCAAATAGTTCTGCTCCCGGAGCAAAGGTATCCATCAAGGTGCGAAGAGCACGATCGAATGTCTCGGAATCCTTAAGGGAAATCGCGTAAAACTCCCCCATGGGCAACTCCCCGCCGTCGACAAGCGACTCGGGGTCCAGAGGCTTCAATTCAGAAAAAGTGACGAGCTCCTCACCAAAGGCTCCGAGAAGATCCTTGCGAACGTTGACTCCCGCTTTGGTCTCGAAAGCAGCAATCTGAGAGTTGACCATTAGGTGCAGGGCAGGACTCACTTTCTGTAGCACTTCTTCAATCACGGGCCAGACTTGGCCAAGATCGTAGCGAGAGACCGTAGCCGTTGCGACTCCCGCAGGAACAAAAGGCACGAGGGGAGCATCCCCTTCGGGCATGCGCATTAGTTTAAGCAAACCGTCACGTTCCCCCATAAAGACGGCAGAACCCAGCTCCACGCTTTGCTTGCTGAAGTCGATGCCTAGACCAAGGCATTCCAGTCCATCCAAGCCGAGAGCATCGATGAGTCCCTTGGTGGTAACTCCAAAAGGATTCTCGGGTATCTTCATGTCTTCGGACTTACCAAGAAAGTCAAACAAGTCCTCTAGACCTTGAAAGTTAAGGAAGAAACGGACGTCGCCCGTACCAAGTTCCTCAAAAACCTCACGGTAGTCGGGGTTCTCGACAATCCCTCCGGAAGGTTTTTCCACAACTTTCTCCAGAAGATTTTCCATCACGGAATGACCGAACCCGAAAGCAAGCATTCCATTCACAACGCAACAACCCATTCGCTTTTCTTCGTCCTCCCTAGACTCAGGACTACCCATGAAGAAGACTTCCTTTCCGCGCAGCTTCTCCTTTTCCAGAAAAAGTTTGCCACCGGAAGCCTTGATTTCCTTCTCGGACCACTGAAGAAATTCCTCCAAGTCCCGTGAGTTCATTTCAGTCTCGGCGAGAAGCAGCACGTCAACCATGGCTGGGTCTCCATCCTCTTCCCCCTCGAAAAGTTTTTCAACTCCTCCCAAAGAAAAGGCAACCTGCCCGGAGATTTTCCCGGCAAATTCCTTCATCCTTTCAAAAAGAGCCTTGGAAGGACCATTCTCGGGGTTTTCTGGAAGGGAGTCCATCACTTCATCAAGAGTCTTGTTAATTCCAGGATGTTCCCAGATCGCTGAGAACGGACCTTCCCGGAAGTCGGTCTTCAGCTTGTCCAAGTCCTCGACTTCCATGGTCATCCAGGAATCACCGGGAAGAAATTCAGCAAGTCGGACGTCTGCCGCAAGGGACAAAGAAGAAATCCCAAAGAGAGAAAGGAGAATTAGAGGTTTATTCATGATTGATTGGAAGTATTCGAGCTTTGGAAAGAAAAAGGAAAGCGAAGGGATTGGGATTGGAGAACGAAAAACTCGTCAAATGAGGGGCCGCAAGACCTTCAGCGAGGCGGGGAATTGTAACGAAATCCAGCGTTTGGATTGCGAGGGTCAAAGGCATAGGCATCGCGGTTCATGAGGAAAGTCTTGAGATCTCGAACAGGAATAGCAAAACCAAGACCTTCGGCTCCAGTGGAGACGATCTTCAGGTTGTTCACACCGACAACTTCACCACGATAATTAAACAGAGGACCTCCCGAGTTACCGGGATTGATCTCAGCCGTGGTCTGAACATGAAGGCGAGACTGAATGATGCGGTTGCGCAAACTGACGATACCCTCAGACACGCTGCGCTCCAAACCAAGCGGATTGCCAATTGCAAACACTCGATCTCCCTGTCGCAAATCCTCCGATCTACCAAGGGGAACGGTCGGGAACTTCTTTTCTTTCACACCCTCTATCTTCAACAAGGCCAAATCCACATTCCCCCCAGAAGCCACGATGCGGACGTTGTCGAACGTATCTTTGATCAGTTCCTCCCTTGTTCTACGAAACATGGTAACGGACAGCCTGCGCTCCCCGGCGATCACATGATCATTTGTCACGAGGTAACCGTCGGGATGGATCATGAACCCGGAGCCCAAACCAATGGGAGTCCGCACCATGACGACTGCCTCTCCAAGTTCGGCAACGAGTTTCCTGAGAGATTTCTCCGCTGAACCTATCTGCTCCCTGTAGAGAGAAGAACCGAAAGTTCCGACAGGCTTTACGGAAGCTTTTTCTCCTCTGCGCTCTATTGAAACAATCGAGGATCGAGGAACGTTCAACGCCGTGTAGCCAAGATCAACGACCAACAGGTCGGAACTTTCCTTGAGGAGAGGCCCAACAAGCTCCGCACCCGAAAGAAGGCGGATCTTGGCGACCTCAGACGCATGTAAACAAACAACGCAAAGGAATATACTAAAAAGTCCTAAGAAAAACCTTTGAAACATGAGCCCATGCTAGGTGTCACTCGCCACCTCTGGCGAGTAGAAAAAATAGAAATGAGAAGCTCAGGACCTCGGATAAAAAAAGCTGGCCTGAGAACAATTGCCGAAGCTCTTCCCGTGCATCGCCTCGGGCTTGGCGCCCTCCCCCTCGGTATCGATGATCATGAGTCGTTGAGCGCCTCCACGAGACCTCTGGGTAAAAATAAGGTGGCGACCATCGTTGACCCAGCACGGCTGAATACTATGAGAAGTGCCTTGGGTAAGAATACGGCTCTTGCGGGTGCCAAAGTCAAAGAGACAGACTTGAAAGCCACCGCCGACAGCAGCAGTAAATGCAACTTTGGAAGAATCGCGAGGATTCCAAGATGCCTCGGTACAATGAGAGCTGACGTTTGTAGGAATTTTGGACAGGGCTCCCGAGGCAAGCTTGACTTCATACAGCTGCGGTTTCCCCCTAGCGTCTGAGGTGACGATGAGCCGACGACCATCAGGAGACCAGCAGGGCCCTGACTCGTTGCTCTTGTTTCGGGTAATCCGCTTAGGACGATCATTTGCTCGGTTCGCCAGCCAAAGCTCGGGATTTCCCGACGAGGACAAGATGAGAGCCACTTGCCCAGTCAATGGATTTTGAGCCGCCCGCAAGTTGTTTCCCTTGTACTTGGCAATCGTAGAAATCCTGTTATCTCCAAGATTCAAGTAAAAGACATTGTTGAATACGTGCCGATTACTGGTGAAGAAAATCCCTCGACCATCGGCGCTCCAACTGGCGTTGTAGGTGATCTTCTTGAAGTTGGTCTTGGGCATGGCAGAGGTCAACAAGGCATTGCCAGTATAGATTTCCTTGGATTTCGTCTGGTCCGAAAGAAAAGCCAATCGGCCCGAGAAAAAACCAGGTATGCGCAAAGTCTGGACTACTGCGGCATCGCATGCTCGCAACATCGAAAGCAGTTGATCGGAACCAGAGAAGGACTTGGAAAAGACCATTCTTCGAGGTTTTCCCGTGAGAATGCGCAATCCGGTGCGATTCGAACCCTCTGATCGGAATTCGAAGGTATAGTGACCTTGTGAAACGGGCACCTCCTTGTAACCGCCATGCAAGATGAATGCTCTCCTAGCGTACTTCTTGAGGCTGGAGCCTGTGGAGCCAAAGTCGATCCAGAGCTGCTTGCGAGCCAAGGCAGTCTCGATCGGTGGCAACTCGATCACCGCACCTCCCGTCTGGGCGGCAAGACCGGACGAGGGTCCGGTTCGGGTTAAGGCAGTACCGAATGCAGCGAATGCAAAGGATGCGAGCAAACGGAAAAACGTTAGATAAAAGCCAACCTTCATGACAAATTTCATTTATAACCACCACACAGCCGCAACGAATGCGACTTCCAACATTACATTTTGACTCAAGTCATGGACAAACGCTCAATATTTCTAGAAATTTCGTTTGCCCGCATCGAAGTCAAAGCCATCATGGCGAAGCTTATTATGGAAAAAGAAAGCTTGTTGGAAGCACTGAAGGAGGTAAATTATCCGGGATTCAGCCGGGATATCGTATCCTTTGGATTGATCAATGAACTGTCGTCTGAAAACGGCGTGGCAAAGGTGGTGCTTGAGTTGACGTCCGCCGATCCCTCCGTTCCCGCAAAGCTAAAGGAAGACGTGGAGCAAGCGTTGCTTTCCGTGGAAGGAGTTCAAGACACGGAAGTCCGCGTCATCATGAAGAAAACCCAATCGGGTGCGCCCCCTGGCGGTCAACTCGGAAACGGTGCCCAAGCATCCGCCAATCCATTGCCTGAAGTCCGACACGTGGTTGCGGTTGCAAGCGGCAAGGGAGGGGTTGGGAAATCTACGGTTGCGGTAAACTTGGCATGTGCGTTCGAGGCGCTTTTCAGGCAAAGCGAAGAAACTCCCAATGGTGTAGGTTTGATGGACGGCGACGTCTACGGCCCCTCGATTCCCCTTTTGATTGGAGCATCCTCGAGGCCGCAAATCGTGGAGGATGACAAGATCGAAACCATCGAGAGTTTTGGTGTTAAGACGATTTCCATGGGGATGCTGATCGACGAAGATTCGCCTGTCGTTTGGCGAGGTCCCATGGTAATGAAAACCATTCAGCAGTTTGCCCACAACGTGGCATGGGGAAAACTGGACTTGATGCTGGTGGACTTGCCGCCGGGTACAGGAGACGCCCAGTTGTCCCTTGCCCAAGTCATGCCTTTGGACGGGGCGATCGTCGTGACTACCCCACAGAAGGCTGCCGTTGACGTCGCCCGCAGGGGAGCGCGGATGTTCGAGAAAGTGAACGTTCCTCTCTTGGGAGTAGTAGAAAACATGAGCTACCTCCAGGAGGAAGGCAGCGAAAGCAAAAGATATTTGTTCGGCAAGGGAGGTGGAGCCGAAACTGCGGATAGGCTTGAAACCCCATTCTTGGGAGAAATACCGCTGGACGAATCAATTCGCCTTGGAGGAGACAACGGCATCCCCGTTGTGGTTTCGAACCCGGAGAGCCCTTCGGCAATCGCATTCAGATCGATTGCAAGTAAGCTGTGGGAAATCCTCGACTCCAAAAAGCAGAACTAAAGCTTCGCAAGAGGCTACAGACCTCGAGAAAGCTAGCTCTTTATTTCCTTGTGCATCGTGTGCCTGCGCATGTGTGGGTTATATTTCTTTTTCTCCACCGCCTCAGTTTGAAGCTTTTTGTTGCGCGAGGACACGTAGCGAGAAGGCGGCTTGCCCTCCTTGCGAGCTTCCGTGCATTCGAGAATAATGGTTTCTCTTGCCATAATAAGAAGAAGAATAGCAAGATCGCTTCCCTTCGCAATGCCAAAAGCTTTGTCTGATTCTATATTGCAAACATTTGGTTTCGTTCGTATGCTAGGGTTCTAATCAAAATTTATCATGGAACTGGACAACTCGAATTCCTCCGAAATTGCCGCTGCCGCAGAGATGGCTCGACGTGACTCCCAACTTCGCCGAGACGACCTGCCAGAAAACGAAGTTCCGGATCATGGAGTCGAAAGCTCGAGAAAGGTCACGAAATCCCCCGAACCCATTGAACTGTCCGGTGAGCTAGCCTCGCAAGCTGAAGACAACCCCAAGCCGGGAATCCCCCTCGAGACAGTCGACAACCTAGAGCAATCGGGTGTCGACAACACCCGAGAGCCGGACTGGGAAGTAGTTGAAGAAACTCAGCTTCCTACCGAACCCGGTTCAGGCAACCTTCACAAGGATGCGTATTGGGAAGAGCGGAGCGAAGATCGAGAACTGCAGGACATCGACTTGCAAGAGGAAATGATTCGCGAGGATATGGAAAGCTTTGATCAAGCCTCGGAGGTCGCAGAGGACTTCAGCAGGCCAAATAACAACGAATTGCTGGATCCCTACTACAGAACCGGTTCTCATCCTTCCAATCCACCCTCCTCGGGTACCAGCTTGGATTCCTTTGCATAGACAATGCCTGAGAATCCTGCCCCAAAAAACCTGGCAATCATCGGCGGAGAGCTTGCAATTGCTTGGCATGACGAACGGGAAGACTTCCTCACGGGCCCCTACTTGAGAGAACGTTCGCCCAGTGCCGAAAACATAGGCGAACCTGATCTCTTCGGAAACTGGAGGGGAGGAGAAAGCCCAAAGGATCGCTCGGGAGTAGAGCTTAAAGGATTCGAGTATGTTGGAAATTATGCCGTCAGGCTGATTTTTTCAGACGGGCACTCCACAGGTATCTTCTCTTGGGAGTACCTTCGAAAGATTGCTCAAGAGGCTAAAAATCTCGAAAAAAACTAAGCAAGTCCTCGCGAACTAGCTCGCACGAAGCCCACAATCTCACTAGAAATGGAGTTCTGGGACTCACTATCGTCAACATCCAGTTGATTCAGAGCCTGGCTACGATTCAAACTACTTCGGTAAAGAGTTTTGAAGACCGAGCGAGCAGTCTCGATCTCATCTCCGGAAAAACCCGCTCGTTCCATTCCCACCTTGTTGATAGAGCGTACCTCCGCCGGACTTCCGTCGGCCAACATGAAAGGAGGCACGTCCTGCACAAGTTTTGAGCAAGCTGCCACCATGCAGTGCCTTCCCAGACGACAAAACTGATGCACTCCGGCTCCCCAGCCGACGTTTACATGGTCGTCGACCACCACGTGACCACCCAGCGCGGAATGACTGCTCATGACGAAATGATTCCCCACCTTGCAGTCATGAGCGACGTGACTGTAGGCCAAAAACACATTGTCAGAGCCGATGACCGTCTCGTCTTCGGGATCGGTCGCAACATGAGCAGTCACGTATTCGCGAAAGACATTCCTGTCGCCTACTTTTAGCTTGGGCCTGCCTCCGGCAAACTTCAGGTCGTGCGTCATCCCACCGATCAAGGCATAGGGATGGACCTCGTTAGAGTTTCCTAACTCGACATCACCTTCCACCGTGGAGTGGTGACGCAGGAAACAGCCATCCCCCACCCTAGCCCTAGGTCCAACGAAAACGAAAGCCTCCACCACAACGTCCTCGCCCAACTCGGCTCCCTTCTCGACGATGGCTTGAGGATGAATCTGCGTGGCCATGATCTATCAACAGAAGCAAGTCAGACCGAGTCTCCGGAGTCCACAAGCGAAAACATGAGGCTGGCGGAAGAAACGACCTTGCCGTCGACACTGCATTCTGCGGAGGCCGTGGCCAGCTTCTCCCCCCTTACCTTTTCCAGTTTGGCTACAATTTCCAAACGATCGCCAGGCACAACGGGTCGCCGAAACTTGACTTTGTCTGCGCTCATGAAAAACGCTACCTTGCCTTCAGATGAGCCTCTCTTCAGTAGAAGAACTCCTGCAGCCTGGGCCATGGCTTCAAGCTGAAGAACGCCAGGCATAACGGGGTGCCCCGGGAAATGCCCAGGAAAAAATGGCTCGTTAATGCTGACGTTCTTGATCGCCACAAGGCTTTGGTCTCCGTCCATGGAAATGACCCTGTCGATCATTACGAAGGGAAAGCGATGCGGCAACACGTCCAGCACGCGACGAATGTCCAGTTCCGTCTCGTGCACCTCCACTTGGGCCTTGCTTTTCTTACTGGTCTTCGAAGGTTTTTTAGCGGGTTTGGTCATTCGCTCGACCAACTTTTCCGTCAGTTGAGAGTTGAGTTCGTGACCTGGCCGAACACATATGAGATGCGCCTTAAGGGCTTTGCCCAAGAGGCTGACGTCTCCCACAACATCCAGAATCTTGTGACGAACGAACTCGTCTTCAAATCGCAAGGGTTCCTTCGATAGAATCTTGTCGCCCTTGATTACAATCGCGCTATCCAAGCTGCCGCCCTGAATCTTCCCCATCTTGAGGAGTTCCTCAATATCCTCGAAAATGGTAAAGGTACGTGCCGCAGCCACCTGCGACACGTAATTGTCAGGGTCTATATCGATGCTGAGATGCTGAACGTGAAAACCTCGATCATCCGCCGAAGTGCAAGTGATCCGGAAACCATCGTACGGCAAGGCGATGATGGAACGATTTCCCGAGGTAACGGAGATGGGTTCGTCCAAGGCAAAGTATTCGCGATCGACATCCAACTCAACTGGTTCGGCTTCCTGCACGAGGTTGACGAATGGACGAGAAGAACCATCCATGATTGGAGGTTCGCTGGCGTTCAACTCGACAACGACGTTGTCGATGCCGCAACCTGAGAGGGCACTAAGAACATGCTCGATGGTATGCACCTTTGCATTGCCTTGGGAAATCGTCGTACTCCTCACGAAATCCGAGGCATTCTCTACTTTTGGTACAACCTCGGGCTTTCCATAAAGATCTACCCTACGAAAGACGATGCCTGAATTAGCCTCTGCGGGAATAAAGGTAAGGGTTACTTCCTCACCCGTGTGGAGAGATTTCCCGCTTATACTCCTCTCCGTTCTAATCGACCGTTGCTTTGTTCCCATTAACGGGGAAGTTTTCGTAACGCATGAATACAAAGCTGTAAAGAAGGAAGGGCAAATCGCTAGAGACTTGCAACAGAATGACCGAACGCTATGGTGAGGACAAATTCCCAAAAATGCCGATCTTAAGCAAGACGAGGCGCAAGTACTTAAAGCGCATTTACTACCGCAAGATGGAAACGATCATGCGCTCGAATACGATTCGAAACAAAATCAAGAACACTATAATTGCGGGATGCTTGATTCTTTCCTTGGTACTGGGAATCCTTCTTTTCCTGGGAAGGTAGGTGCAAGGAAAAGGGGTTTGCCCAACCTGAATCTAATTGGTCTCTCCCAAAAGGGACTTCCTTGAATTGAAGGATCCATCCCGCAAAGTCCTTGCCCAAGTGTTGTAACGCGCAAGCTTTTCTTCGGGAGGGATCGTTTCGTCGAGAAAATAATCGAGAAGACGCTCGTACCGATTTTTTTTAAGATAATCTCCCAACAAGCGATTCGACAGCTTGTCTCTGGTAAGAATAAGAAACAAGGGAGCCATCTCGGAATTAAGTTCTCGCTGTTGCCCAACCGTCACACGCGTTTCTCGTTCGCGCAGGGAATCGAGAATTTCCCGAGTAGCGGGACTCTCCAAGTTCAATCCGTTGTCGGAGAGAGTGACGCGACGAAGCATCGATAAACCTTCGAGAGAATTGAGCTCGGTGAGGAAATTTCCAGCCAAGCCAAGCACTTGTAACTGGGTAAGAAACTCCAATGGTCTCAGATCAGTAAGATGGTTGTGCTGAAGATGAAGTTCCTTGAGCAA
>CAZNWO010000054.1:16396-20784 GCA_964576585.1 uncultured Puniceicoccaceae bacterium
TGATTGCCAAATTCGCCGAAAGGGTCGTGGTCTCGCTTGCCGTTTCCGCTCAAGTCCGAGAAAGGCTCGCCGGAGTCGAAAACCTCGTTCTTGTTAATATCCTCGAATTCCTCGACAAAGCCCAACTGGTTTCCCTGAAGATGCAAAACCTCCAGATTGGTCAGATTGGATACACCCTCAAGGTCGATAAGTGCATTGTTGGAAACGTCTAGGTGCCGAAGCGAAAGATGCTTGCCGATGCCGGTAAGACCCAAGAGGCGGTTGTTCGAAAGTCTCAACTCTTCCAATTGCCAGGGACCCTTTGCACTTTTTTGCAGAATCGCAAGCAACTCGGTTCTCAGGGCTTCTTTTCGCTCAGGCAGTAATTGGGGGGTTTCCGATTCCTTCTGAATCTCGACCACGCGAATGGTCATGCCGCCCCCTGCCAAATCGTCTAAATCTTTAATGGAACGAATCTTGTTGCCCGACAAATCCAGTCGCTTCAGATATGCCAAATCAGTGATGGGCTTGATGTCTTGAATCAAATTATCGCGAAGAATCAGCGATTCGAGGTTGGTCGCGGCTTCAAGACCAGTAAGGTTTCGAACTCCGGCCCCGTTCAACTGAAAACGCTTAAGCCTAGAGGCAAGAAGTTCCTCGGTTAGCTCATCTCTGTCCACCTCCAATGCCTTGGCCAAGGCGTCCTCAAGGGCGGGATCCGGGACATAGAGCGACTTAGGGAAAGCGGATGAAAATGGGAACAGGATTCCGAACACGAGCAACGGAAGGCTTGCGCGCACAAGAATATAAAAAACTGAAAAGCTTGAATGAACGAACTCTTTCATCCTGAAAGGGAGTATCGACGCTCCCGCGGAAAACTTTAGCGAATTCTTGCCACTAGGTCCTTCGACTCAAGCGAATCTCCAACCTCTACCAAGATGGCATCCACCACTCCGGAAGCCTGAGCATAAAGAGTGGTCTGCATTTTCATAGCTTCCAAGACTGCGATTTTTTCGCCCTTCTCCACCGTCTTGCCCACACTAGTTGCAATGCTGCTCACCATGGCGGGAATGGGTGCACCCACATGATGGGGATTTGCCGGGTCCGCCTTCTCCCTTGCCTTGGCGTCCCCCTTGGCCGACTTGTCGGAAACATGGGTTTCCCGCGCTTTCCCATTCAGTTCGAAAGTCAGGATACGCACTCCCTTCTCATTGGGCTCACCAACATGCAGAAGCTTGATGAAGAGCGTCTTGCCTTCCTCGATGTCCACAGAGATTTCCTCTCCTGGTTCGAGACCGTGGAAAAAGGCAGTGGTGGGAAGGACCGAGATATCTCCGTACTTCGAGCGGAAGGAAACGAACTCGGCATGGACCTGTGGATACATCACATGCGAAAACAAGTCGTCCTCATTGGCCTTTCGCCCTAACTTCTTTGACAGGGAAGTGGATTCCTTCTTTAGGTCGATCTTCGGGGCAGTGGCTCCGGGGCGTCCTCGAATCGGCTTTTGCTTACCCAGGATCACCTTCCGTACCTTTGCCGGCCAACCGCCCAAGGGATGCCCCAAGTTGCCCGAAAGCAAGTCCACCACCGACTGGGGAAATCCAGTCTCCTCGGGAAGGTTAACCAAGTCTTCCGGCTTCACTCCTTTAGTGATGAGGAAAATGGCAAGGTCTCCTACGCTCTTGCTACTGGGTGTGACCTTAACGATGTCCCCCAGCAACTTGTTTACCTCTCGATAGGTCTTCACGACGTCCGGCCAACGCTTGCCCAAACCGAGGGCAGCGGCTTGTTCCCGCAGGTTTGTATATTGCCCACCCGGCATTTGGTGCTGATAGACCTCGGCACTTCCGAAAGGTGGAGAAGAATCGAAAGGAGCATAGTACTGCCTAACCGCTTCCCAATATATGGAAAGCTCGTTAAGGGCATCCACGTCCAGCCCCGTTCGCCGAGGCGAGTTTCGCAAGGAGTGAACAACCGAGTTCAGGTTCGGTTGACTCGTACATCCGGACATGGAGGCAACTGCCAAGTCCACTACGTCGGCGCCCGCCTCGGAAGCCTTGAGAACCGAAGCTGAGGCAATACCGCTGGAATCATGGGTATGGAAATGTATCGGAACTCCGACTTCGTTTCGCAGGGCCTTGACCAGCTTCAAGGCTGCATCAGGGTGACAGAGGCCCGCCATGTCCTTGAGCGCGATAAGGTGGGCGCCCATCTTCTCCAGTTCTTTCGCCAACTTCACATAGTAGCCCAGAACGTACTTGTCCTCGCTACGGTCGGTAAAGTCCCCCGTAAAACAGATGGTTCCCTCGCACAAGGAGTTCGTCCGCTCACAGACTGCCTCCATCGCAACCTTCAGGTTGGGCAGGTAGTTCAGGGAATCGAAAATCCTGAAGACATCCATACCGGCTTCCGCGGAGTGGACCACGAAGTCCCGCACCACGTTGTCGGGATAATTTGCGTAACCGACGGCATTAGAGCCACGCAACAACATCTGGAACAAGACGTTTGGAATCCTTTCCCGCAAATCGCGGAGACGCTCATAGGGACATTCCCCAAGAAAGCGCATGCTCGTGTCGAAGGTTGCTCCCCCCCACATCTCTAGGCTGAAAAGGCCTGCAGCCCGTCGAGCGATAAAATCCGCCACCTTCAGCATGTCGTAGGTCCGCATCCGAGCAGCGAAGAGGGACTGATGAGCATCTCTCAGGGTGGTATCCGTAATGAGCAGACGCTTCTGGGCACGAGTCCATTCGGCGAACTTTTCAGGACCCATTTCGACCAACCGATCCTTTGTTCCCTTCGGCAGCTTCGCCTTATGGTCGTAGGCAGGCTCGATCAGAGGCAAGGTCGCGGGCTTTCGCTCACGGCCCTTGACGTGCGGGTTCCCGTTCACCACGACCTCGCCGAGGTACCGAAGTAGCTTGGAAGCCCGATCACGGCGCGGCTTGAAGCGAAAGAGCGAAGGCGTCACATCGATCATCGAGGTCGTTGCCTTGCCCTTCACGAAGTCCTCGTGAGTAATGACGTTCTCGAGGAAAGGAATGTTGGTCTTAACCCCGCGAATACGCATTTCCCGCAAAGACCGATGCATGCGCTGCAGGGCCTGCGGAAGGTCGGGGCCCGATGCCGTCAGCTTGACCAGCAGGGAATCGTAGAAAGGAGTGATTATGGAACCCGTGTCGCCCATGGCCCCATCCAAGCGAACGCCGAAACCTGCTGCCGACCGATAGCTCAGGATCTTTCCGTAATCCGGCGTAAAATCCTTCTCGGGATCTTCCGTTGTCACTCGGCACTGCACGGCGCAACCATTCCTAGGAATTTCTTCCTGCGGCGGAATACCCACCTCGCCACCATGGAGCTTGTACCCTTGGGCCACCAGCATCTGGGCACGCACGATGTCGATCCCCGTGATCTGCTCGGTAACCGTATGCTCCACCTGAATCCGGGGATTCATCTCGATGAAGAACCACTCGCCCGTATCCACGTCCAAGAGAAACTCCACCGTGCCCGCATTGTCGTAGCGAATCTCCCGGGCGAGGCTTACCGCGGCATCACAGAGCTCGCGTACGGTCTCTTCGGGCAAGCCTATCGAAGGCGCCACCTCCACCACTTTCTGGTAGCGGCGCTGGACCGAGCAATCACGCTCGTGCAAGTGCACCACGTTACCATGCTTGTCTCCAATTATTTGAACTTCCAGGTGCTTGGCCTTGCCCACGTAACGTTCCAGGAACACCGCAGGATTTCCAAAGGCCCGCTCGGCTTCTCCCCTAGCCTCCTCCAAGGCAGGCATCAAGTCCTTCTCCTTTCGCACCACCCTCATGCCTCGACCACCACCGCCGAAAGCAGCCTTGATGATCAGCGGAAAGCCGATCTTCTTGGCCCACCTTCGGGCATCGGCCGGTTTCGAGACCGGGTTTGGCGTAGCGGGCAAAGTGCGCACACCCGCCTTCTCGGCCGCCTCGCGGGCAGCCACCTTGTCGCCCATCTTCTCGAGCAATTCAGGCCTCGGCCCGACGAAGGTAATGCCTGCTCGCCCGCAAGCCTTCGCAAAGTCCGCGTTCTCGGACAGGAAGCCATAGCCGGGATGAATCATGTCCACTCCCTTCTCCTTGGCAAGGGTCACGATTCCTTCCACGTCCAGGTAAGCCGCCACGGGCCCCTTCCCCTTCCCTACCAGATAAGCCTCGTCGGCCTTGAATCGGTGTACCCCGAAACGATCCTCCTGGGCATACACGGCGACCGTGCGCATGTTCAGCTCCGTTGCGCTCCGAAAGATGCGAACAGCAATTTCGCTACGATTAGCGGCAAGAATTTTCTTCATGTCTACGGCAAAGGCTAGGCCATCTAGGTATAGTCAGAACAAAACTATAGCCATGCCCTTTCTCCGCAAATACCTCAACGAAAAAAGAAGA
>CAZNWO010000055.1:0-11657 GCA_964576585.1 uncultured Puniceicoccaceae bacterium
CCTGCTCGATCTACGGCAGGACCCTCCAGAAAAACCTTTCGATCCTCCACTTTCACCAATTTTTCGACCTCGCCGAGTAAATCGGAATCGTCCAGCTTTTCGTAAAGTCTAGAGGTTCCCTTTGCTTTGGCCTCTTGATTGCCGAGAACTGCAAATGTGCCGATTCCGAGAGAACATGTACTGGTGAGGAATTTTTTCCTGTCTATCTTCTTGAAGGTATTCATGTTCAATAACAAGCAAGCTTTGGAATGCTTCGCAAGCAGAAGCTCAATGCAGACACCTCCTTTTTCTGAAATCAGCGTTCATCTCTTCGTGAATTTCGGGATCAAAAAGAAAGTTTCTCCTTTTCTCCTTTGTTCGATTAGCTTTCACTAAATTACCATGTTTTTAAAATCCTTCTTCTTTCTTACATTTGTAGTCCTCGCATTTCCCCTTCGGGCTGAAAACAAATTGACTTGGCGAGACGTCACCGAATGGGGAATCGAAGGCCGAGCTTGGGAGAAACAGAAGCGAGAGCGATGGTTCGATCGTTTTCCTGCGAAGGCAAAAGGCAAAGTGACCGATGCTGTATGGAATCTTAGCAGGCACAGTGCAGGCATGATGGTTCGTTTCAAGACCGATGCGGACTCCATTCACGCCCAATGGAAAGTCACGTCTTCGCGTCTCGGTATGGCTCATATGCCGCCCAGTGGTGTGAGTGGACTGGATTTGTATGCCCGCGATGCTAAGGGCAAATGGCGTTGGGCGGCAGCCACTCGTCCGACCAAGCAGGAAATGCAAGCTCGGCTTCTAGGAGGAATTGCCCCTGGCTATCGAGAGTATGCACTTTACCTACCGCTCTACAATGGGACCGAGTCCTTGAAGGTCGGCGTGCCTGAAGAAGCAAAGTTCGAGGGGTTAGCTCCAAGAAAAGCCAAGCCGTTGCTCTTTTACGGTACTTCCATCACGCATGGGGCTTGCGCTTCACGACCCGGAATTGCTCATCCTGCCATTCTTGGTCGATGGTTCGACATGCCGGTCGTCAATATTGGTTTTTCAGGCAACGGCAGGATGCACAAGGAGGTGGGAGACCTCATGGTCGAGATGGATGCCGCCGCCTACGTCATCGACTGTCTGCCCAACATGAATGCGGCAACGGTCGCCGAACGATGCGTTCCCTTGGTGAAGCAGCTGCGGAAGGCCCGACCCAATGTTCCGATTGTCTTGGTGGAAGACCGTCGTTTTCCCAATTCTTGGCTGGTTCCCAATAAATCAAAGTTCCACGACGACAACCACGCGGCTTTGCGCAAGGCGTATCGAGAGCTTCAGGATGCAGGCGTAAAGCATCTTCATTACTTGGAGGGAGATCTACTATTGGGAGATGACTTTGAGGGAACTACCGATGCTTCGCATCCCAATGATTTGGGTTTCTTACGTCAGGCAAAAGCCTTTGCCCCTGTTCTCCGAAAAGCCTTGGGTCTCTGAATCGTTTCTTTCAACGAATCGGGGTAACGAACTCGATTTTCTTTTCCGCAACGTGACGCGGTCCTTCCAACGTTCTCGCTGAAATCCTAAAAGGAGAATTCAGGGGGCCGGCTCCCTGTGCTGCGTTTACCGTCAAGATGGCGGTTTGCTTCCCAATATCCAATTCCACTGGTTCGCAGCTGATGCCAGAGACATGGTCGGGTTGGAGGATCTCCACCAACATCCTCTGATCGACTACGGAGGGTGCGCGTTTGACGGTCACGGGAATGGTTAGTTTGCCGTCGATTGGAAGGGCGAAGGTGTCGTTTGGAGTGTCTAGCGAAACGAGACCGGATGAGGGTACGCTGATGAACTGGTCGTCACGCTCGCTCGAAGTGTAGCTTACGATGTGTCTTGTTTTGTCGAAGTCCGTCATTTCACCCACAAGCATAATTTGTACTCGCGAGGTTCGGCCAATTTCCGTCTTTGGCGGCAACGCAACTGGAAACCTGAAGTCTTTAGCTCCATCGGGGATCTCGATGATTCTGTCGTTTACTCCTTGCAGGTGGCGAATCTGCTTGTCTGCGAGTCGCGCAGTTAGGGAACCCTTGAACCCTCCTCTTTCCAAGCCGTAGGGTCTGAAGTAGGTGGAGCCGCTTGGTATGCCGGTTAGGAAGAGGTATTTGCCGCGATGTTTGAAAGGTACCGGTGGCGTGATGCCTAGTAATACGCGATCGTATCCCTCGGGTACTATTGCAGTACGGGTCACGTTTCGATCTTCTAGGTTTCCCGTTCCTAGAATCTTAACCCTGTGAACCCCGATCTTGGTCTTGGGCGAGGCAAGGAACTGGAGGTCCGTGAAGTTCTTGTTTTTGCCAATGGTAGAATTCAATACCTTCACTCCCGCCGGAAGCCCTTCGGTCGTGAGCTGCACTTCATCCTTAAAGCCTCCCTTACGAATCAAGTTTACCCTTAGCTTGGCGCCCGTTGCCTTGGTGGATTCCGTGAGTTCTTCCGAGCTGCGCTCAAAGTTGAAGTGGTTGGCTGCTAAGCTGAGAGAGAAGTCGGGATTAATTGGCTTCTTGTTTATGTGAAGACGATAGACGAATGACAAACCGCCCCTTGATTCAAAGCGTTCTGATACAAGCAACTTGTATATGCCCGAATCCTTTGCCTTGAATTCAAGCTTTGGGTCGGCTTGTTTCTTTTCCCTGTCGTCGTTGAAACCGATCCTTTTGCCGGAAGGGTCTTGAACCTCCAATACCGCATCAAGCGGACTGCCGAATTGTTGAGCGATCAGGTCCAGTTCCAAGGTGTCGTTCTCATCGACTTGAATTTGCCACTCGTCGACTTCTTCTCGAACGAGAATTCTTCCATTGAGTACAACGGGGGGCTTCAGCGGAACCTTCTGGGGTTCGAGGTGCTCGGGGTGTTTCCCCACCTGAAGCCTGACCTGACCGAGCTTGCCCACCGAATGGATCTGGATTGGTTCTGGGGAATTGCGGAGACTGACGGTCGCTTTCCTCTTGCTCAAGCCGGGACCAATTAACTCCACCTGCTGGTTGTGTCCTCTTCGTCCACCCATGGGGTAGGCGGCAATGACGTGAGGAGCTTTCTTGATCGTCAGTCGATAGACGTGGTTCTGCAGTCCCCAGAACTTGGCGTCATGAATCTTGAGCTGGTGTAGCCCGGTCTCTTGAGCCTTAAACCACACGACTGGGTCTCCCTCTCTGTAGATCGTCTCGATCGACAGTGGATTTCCGTCGGGGTCTTCGATGGACAAAACTGCCGATAGCGGCGAACCAAACCTCTTGGCAGATGCGTCGCACGTGATGGTTTCACCCTTTTTAACATCGAAAGTCCATAGGTCGACGTCTTCTCGCGGAAAGATGCGTCCATTGATTGTAATCGGCAGCGATACCTTTTGTGGCAGTGGCCTTCCGTTGATTTCCCTTTCGGTTATCTCGGGCAGATCCCCTATGATGAACTTGAGTGAACGCGTGATTCCTTGTGAAGTCCAGCAACGCCAAAGCCTGTGACCAATCTGAGCATCTTTCGAAATTCGGATTTCAGCCAAATGGTCCTTCGGGTAGCTCTCCTTCTTCGAGGATAGGGGTTGGCGAATCATGGGACCCTCGAACCAGATTGTCTCAATGCCTTTGATGACTGGCTGGAAACTCACTCCTTGGCCAAGCATTTCGAAATTTGCCGAGCCATGGAAATAGCATCCTCCCACTCTTGCCTTTACGGTTGAGCCAAGCTGGCCACCTGCGGGAAATATGTATTCGACGTCGGGCGGTTCGGCGCTTGCCGTTCCAGCCAGGATTACGATGCAGAGGACTTGGAGTCGCTTCACTTCTAGAGCAAGTCCTTGATGACCCTTCCGTTGTTCGTGACCATTAGTGGGCGCCCATCGGGAGTATGAAGTTCGCTTCTTGGGTTGATCCCCATTAAGTGGTAAACCGTCGCGCAAAGATCTTCGGGACCATAGGGATCCTCGGCAGGATCCATCGCCCATTTGTCGCTCTTTCCCAATACTCGGCCTCCTTGGACGCCGGCTCCTCCAACAGCCACGGTGAAGCAGCGGCTCCAATGGTCTCGACCAGCATACTTGTTGATCTTTGGGGTGCGACCGAATTCGCCTGTTAGGAGAACGAGCGTTTTTTCCAGTAGTCCGCGATTTTCGAGGTCCCTGAACAGCGCGGGCACGGCTTGATCGAACTTGGGAAGCAGATCGTCTTCCAGCGTCTGGAAGTTGTGATAATGCGTGTCCCAGTTGGAGTGCTCCACGGTCACGCACCTTACCCCCGCCTCAACCAATCTTCGAGCCATGAGACATGACTGTCCTAGCGTATTGCGACCGTACGAATCCCTTAGCTTTGACGGTTCCTTTTCAACGTCGAAGGCTTCCTTTGCGGTATGGCTCGTCATCAGTTCGGTTGCTCTTTTTGCAAATACACCGAGCTCTCGCGTTCCTTGGTTTGCTTGTGCTTCCATCTTCCGGTGGAAGCGATCGACGTGCTTTAGCAGATTTCGTCGATCGTCGATTCTCTCCGCCTCAATGCTCAGGGGAGGATTTAGGTCGGGAACGGCAAAGGAGGGCGAACTTGGATCGGCTTCGATGGTGAATGGGGCGGCCTTGGGCCCAAGGTAAGCGGAGCCTGCGCTGTTGTGCATGTTGGGGAGGCAGACGTAAGGAGGAATCGCTCCGCGTGGCCCGAGCTTGTGGGAGATGACCGAACCCATTGACGGATGCTGGTTGTTGGGTTTTAGCCCTATGTCAAACCCTGCAGCAGGGTGGTGTCCGGTGAGCATGTAATGGTCGGCAGGGCCGTGACCTGCATTTCTATGGGTGAAGGAGCGAATGATGGAGAACTTGTCCATCACCTTTGCGATTTGCGGAATTTTTTCTCCGACTCGAGTTCCCGGCACGTTCGAGGGTATGGTCGCGAAGGGTCCGCGGATTTCGCTTGGGGCATCGGGTTTCATGTCGAAGGTGTCGATCGTGCTCAAGCCGCCCTTCAGGAAAACGAATATGAATGAAACGTCCTTCTTTGACTTGTCCAACTTTCCCAAGGCTTCGGCTTGCAGCAAACCAGGAAGAAACAAGTTCATGCCCATGGCTCCTGCCGATCCAACTCTGAGGAAATCCCGTCTTTTCAATCCGTCGCAAAAACTCCGCTTTCTTGTTTTCATGCCCGTTGTTGTTTGTTGTTTCTAGGATTCCTTAATGATTGAATACGAATTCTAGGGAGTTTAGCAATGACCAAGCAAGGTCTTCGGCAACTTTTTGGCGAACCTTCCCTTCTTGACTCATGTACTGCATGGCGTTTTCAATCTCCTCAGAAGTGGGCTCTCGACTATAGCATCGCAGGTATAGTTCACGGATCACTTCGTCGTTTGTGGAGTGAGTGGCCAGCAGTCGTTTCACGATGCCGTTGGGATGCGACAGTTTGCCCTGCAGGTTAGGTGAATTCATCAGGTGCAGGGCTTGTGCGATGCTTGCGCCTGTCACTCGTTCACATTCGCAGACACTGGTTCTGGCGGGACGTCCGAAAAGCTTCAGAAAGTAGTGGTTAACTTGGCTATCCCACAACTGGATGGCTCGATGTCCGCTTGGCACGCCCTCGAACTTCTCATCCACTCCGGTCACGTCGCAAACCGCATCCATAAGAACCTCTGCGGGCATTCTTCGAAATAGGGCTCTGGAGAAATTGCTTTCATCGCCAACATTGCTTGCATTTGGCTTGGAGGAAAGCCCGTAGGCTGCTGAAGAGGTTATCAGGCGAATCATTGCCTTGAGGTCGAAACCGGTCTTCACCAAGTGCTTGGACAGCCTGTCCAGCAATTCAGGATTTGTGGGCGGATTGGTGTTGCGCAGGTCGTCGAGCGGCATCGTAAGTCCTTTGCCCATGAAGTGCGCCCAGATTCTGTTTGCCAGGTTGCGAGAGAACCATTGGTTGTCGGGGGAGGTTAGCCACTCTGCCAGAGCCTTTCTACGGTCGCCCTCCCTAGATTCTTCGGGCATGGATTCGCCAAGAGGGTAGGGATGAATCACCATGCCGGTCCTAGGGTGCTTGATCACAGGGTTTCCTTCGGAGAGCAAAACCGTCCCTATGGGCGATTCCTTCGTTTTCAGCTGTTGAAAGAATCCCCGCATGGCGTGGAAGTCTTGCTGTGTCCACCTCGCGTAGGGGTGCTGATGGCATTCTGCGCAAGTAATTCTTACACCGAGGAAAACTTGTGCTGTCATAGAGGACATCTCTCCTGCGTCCTTCGCCGCACGGAAGAAGTTGCCCGCGGGATTTTCCTTCAGGGGACCTTCCGAGGTCAGTATTTCCCTGACCATTGCGTCCAGAGGCTTGTTGGACGACATGGAGGAGTGAATCCATCGGTAGTAGTCGTGAGCATGCTCGTGACCAAGCTTCAAGCGATCCACTCTTAGGAGATCGGACCATTTCATGGCCCAGAAGTCAGCGAATTCGTTGCGATTCATCAAGCTGACGACCAGCTTTTCCCTCTTCCCTTTGTAGTTACTAAGAAGGAAATTCTTGGTTTCCTCGACAGTTGGAAGTCGACCGATTACGTCTAGAAATGCTCGACGTAGAAAGGTCGGGTCATCCGCAGGTTCGGAAGCGGACAGATTCAGCCTTTCTAGGTTTTTGTCCACTAGGGTGTCGACGAAATTTCTGATCGGCAGTTTCCTTCTAGGGACCTTGGATTTAGGTTGGGGGACCATTGCCCTGAATACGCTCACTTTCCCTTGAAATCTGGCCATGATCGAGGCTTGTCCGACTAGGTTGCCGATGGTCACCTCGCCCGTTTCGTCCACCTTTGCCATGCCCGGATCGTTTGAATGAAAGGTTGCCTGCCAAGTCACGTCTTTTTTGCTGCCGTCGGAAAAGGCGCCCCACACCTTCAGCTTTTGCTTTTGCCCGAATCGCATCAAGGTGCTCGATGGTTCCATCGACAAGTCTTTCAAGACCGGCTTGCCTTCAATCGAGTAGGCGGCTCCTTGCGCAATCCAATCTAGTATGACTTTGTATCCACGACTCTTGATCCCCGCCTTCACACCTCCGCCATGTCCGACTTCACCAGTTATTTTCCTGAGCAAGAGACTTTGTTCCGGAGCGGAAGGCAGTATTCTTCTTCCTCTGCCTTCGACCGTCAGGGCATGGAAGTCGCTTTCAGGATCATACCCGAAGACGGAGAGCCTGAAACCGTTCTGGCCTTCCGCTTTGCCGTGACAAGAGGATCCGTTGCAACCCAATCGACTCATAAGGGGGCGAATGTCGTTTACGAAGTCGAGCTTGTCCGTATCTCTTTCTTTGGCTTGAAGAAGCGGGAGAACCACAGCGAAAGCTGCAAGGTGTAACCCTTGGATTCGAATGCTTTTCCCGCCAAGGTTCATGCAGTTTAATTTGCCTGTATGCCCGAAGTTTTCACGCAAGGATTTCCTCGACGATTCTGGCGCCCTGTCCGTCTGTCAACGAATGTTCCGTGCTTGCCCTCTTATAAGTCAGCAGGGTGTGATCGAGCCCGAGGAGGTGCAGCAGAGTCGCATGGTAATCGAAATGGTTGACGACGTTCTCCTCGGCGCGATGACCCCATTCGTCCGTTGAGCCATGAATGTAGCCCGCCTTAATTCCTCCCCCAGCCAGCCATGTCGAGAAGCCGTATGTGTTGTGATCTCTTCCCGGGTTTTTTTCGTTCTGGATTACTGGTAGTCTACCCATTTCTCCGCCCCAGTGGACGATGTTGCTCTCGAGAAGGCCTCGAGATTTCATGTCTTGGATTAGGCCTGCGATCGGACGGTCGATTTTCTTGCAGGACAAAGGTAGCGACTTGATGATGCCGCCGTGATGGTCCCAATACTGGTTCTTGGTGAAGAGCTGGACGAAGCGAACGCCACGCTCGATCAACCTGCGCGCTATGAGGCAGCGGGAACCGAACTCTTCCGTTTCCTTCTCGTGAATGCCGTAGAGCTTCTTCGTCGCGTCAGTTTCACCGGAAAGGTCCATGACTTCGGATGCGGCAGTCTGCATTCGGGCAGCTAGCTCGAAGCTAGCAATCCTTGCTTCGAGTTCGGTTTCCCCATGGCGCGAATGTCCTCGGTTCAGTTCGTTTAGGAAATGTAGGAAGTTTTCCTGCGGTTTACCCTTGAGGTGTTCAGGAGGTTCCAAGTTTTGAATGCGAGGCTCTTTGGCTCGTGACACCGTGCCTTGGTAAATGCCCGGAAGCCATCCGGAGGACCAGTTCAAGACTCCTTCGACGGGGAGGTTGGCGGGATCTCTGAGAACCATGAATGCAGGCAGGTTTTGGTTCTCGCTGCCCAAGCCGTAGGTGATCCAGCTTCCCAAGGCAGGCCTGCCCTTTACGGTCCTTCCGCTGTTCAAGGCGTGAATGGATTGGCCGTGGTTGTTTACCCCAGTTCGCATGCTGCGGATGAGGCAGATGTCGTCGGCAATTTCCCCGAAGCCCGGCAGCAGTTCGGAGAAGTCCATGCCGCTCTCTCCATGTTTCTTGAATTTCCATGGACTGGGCATTACCTTTCGGCTCGCTTGGGCGGCGTTGTCGTACTTGATTTTTTCCGGGAAATCCTTGCCTGCCCACTTTTTCAGCAATGGTTTTGGATCGCACAAATCAACTTGGCTGGGACCACCTTGCATGAAAAAGGATATCATCCCTCGTGCCTTTGGCTGATGGTGTGTTTTCTTGGGCAAGGTGTTGTTAGGTTTCTTGTCCAAGTCGGGTTTGACTGCAAATCCCTCGCTTTGAATAAGAGATGCCAAGGCAATGCCTCCGATTCCCATCGCATTGGTGGCGAGAAAGTGTCGGCGTGAACCGATGATCTGTTTGTCTTCAGTCAAAGTAGAGAAAGCGGTTTGAGCTTAGAAGCGCTTGGCAATAGCTGGCTATGGCGAGAAGTTCCGGCTCTTCGACTTTGCGTTCCTTGAGGAGCAGCTTCTGGCGTTGGACGAATTCCATGGCGGACTTGATCTCCACTTCGCTGGGGTGTTGGGTGAATGTGTGCTGCCAAGCCAATTCAAGTAACCGCACAAGGTTCCCGTTCGTCAACTTTCGGAATCTGATGGCCATGGCCTTGCTTTGGTCGATGAGGAAATTATCGTTCATGAAAATCAATGCTTGGGGAGCAACGGTCGATACCGATCGCTTCTCACAGTTCGGTTCCATGGCGGGAAGGTCGAATGCATCGAAGAGCGACAACATTCTCGAGCGCCTTATCTGGACGTATAGGCTACGCCGAAACTGATCCCCGAGCAGATCGATGGCTTTTCCGGGCTTGCGTTCACCGTCGAGGTTTTCTTTGCCGAGAACGAATTTCCCGACTTCGTCCTCCATCACGGGTACGGGCTTGCCTGAGAGCCGACGGTTCAGGGATCCGCTCAGGCTCAGGATGGAATCCCTAATGACTTCCGCTTCCATTCGACGGATGTTCATGTGGCTCAAGAGCCTGTTGTCGGGATCCTTCCTCATGGACGTCGGATTCTGGCGTGAGGATTGCTTGTAGGCTCGGCTGGTCATTATCATTCGGTGAAGCCGCTTGAGGTGCCAGCCGTTTTCCATGAAGTCGGATGCCAGCCAGTCGAGGAGCTTGGGATGGCTTGGTTGGTCGCCCAGCAAGCCGAAGTCTGATGGGGTGTCCACGATGCCCCTGCCGAAGTGGTGAAGCCAGAAGCGATTGACCAGAACTCGAGCTGTCAGGGGATGCCGTCCGTCGGTAAGGCTTTGGGCGAAAGCACTTCTTCGTCCCGTCGATGAGAGGCTTGGGTTGCGATGAGGAATCTCGCTTCCTTCCTTTGAGATAATAGACAACCCTGAGGGTCCCACTTCGTTCTTTGGTTGATCGTGATTGCCCCTGAAGAAGACTCGAGTGACGGGTGGTTCGCCTTTCGGTTCCGTCAGGGCCCGCACAAAAGGTTCCTCTGGTTTTTTGGCTCGAATGTCTTTGGCTTTGTTGGCGATTGCATCCAAGGACTTCTTGCTGAGGGTTCCCTTGAAGAATTCGATTTTCCTGTCGATTGCCTCCAATTCAGAAGCTCCTTCAGGATAATGTTTCGCCAAGCTACTTTCCGTCACCTTTACCTTCTCGCCACCATCCTCGGCTTTTTCGGCCTTTTCCCTTGCGATGGCAAGGGATTCGTCCAGCTTTTGCTTTCGCAGTTTGCCTAGTTTCCTGATCTCTTCGTTGTATTCCCTATCGTAAAGGTAGAGTGATCCGGCGCTGATTTGCTTTACGCTGGGATATTTCTTGAGCAGCGCGACCTGATCAGGAGTTCTGTCTTCTTCCTTCGCGTGGTAGGCGACTCGCAGGGGATCACGAACTTCTTGGGGAAGCTTTTCCAGTTTCCATTGCAGGGTTCGATCTATAAAGAATTTCACCTTTTCCTCGCGTTCCAAGTCCACTGCCTTTGCTTTCTTTTCGATTTCCGCGAACTTCTTTCGATCTTCGTCTGTGAAAAGGGAGATTGCCCGACCAGCAGGTTGCTTCCAGTTTTTTGGGTTCAATCCGGGCTCAAAGATTGCCCGGAAGCTGTAATAGTCCCTTTGCGTGATCGGGTCGTGCCTGTGGTCGTGGCACTGGGCGCATCCGACGGACATTCCAAGGAAGGAAGAGGAAACGATCTTCAGGGTTTCGGCAATTACCTGGTTTCGAGCGAGTTCGTCGTTGGCTCCTGAACCCGTACCGTCCGGAGCCATGCGTAGAAAGCCCGTGGCCACTAGCTTCTCGATCTCCTCGGATTTCAAGTCCTCGTAGGGCGGTTCGAGCATTTCGTCTCCCGCAACCTGTTCTCGTATGAATTGGTCCCACGGCATGTCGTCGTTGAATGCCTTCACGACGTAATCCCTGTACCGCCAGGCCCATTTTCGTTCCGTGTCCTTCTCGTTGTAGCCTTCCGAGTCCGCGTAACCCGCGACGTCCAGCCAATGCCTCCCCCATCGTTCACCGTATGCGGGAGATGCCAAAAGCCTGTCAATTAGCCTATTGTATGCAAGGGGGGAAAGGTCTTCCAGGAACCTCTTGGTCTCATCGGGTTCGGGAGGCAATCCCGTCAGGTCCAAGGTGGCCCTCCTGAGGAGTGTTCTTTTTTCCGCTTCGGGAGAAAAGGAAAGGCCGTTTTGAACTAGGTTTTCCAGAATGAAGGCATCGATGGGATTGTCTTCACCGGGAGGTGCCTCAGCTTTATGGATTGGCCTAAAGGCCCAGTGATTGCGTTCTTCCTCGGTAAAGACATACGCGTCAGGATTTTCAGGCTCGGCTCGGGCGGTCTTGGCGCCTTGGGCAATCCATTCCCGAAGCACGGCAATTTGCTCCTCGGGCAGTTTACCTTTTTTCTTGGGCATCTCGCCCTTATCAACCTTTGAGAACAAGAGGCTTTCGCTGGGTTTTCCCGATACTAGTCCGGGGCCACTTTTACCTCCCTTGGCGATCAAGCGGGCCAGCCTCAGGTCCAGTCCCGCCTCGGACTTCCCATCCTCGCCGTGACAGTGGAAGCAATGCGCCTTAAGGATTGGCCTTATGTCTTTCTCAAACAGAATCGGTTCTCCCCTCAGGGGAAATGCCGCTAGGCAAGCCAAGATAAAAACCAAGCCCTTCATTCTGTACTCTTTTTTCTACCTAATTGCTTCTCGTGCGCCAAACTGAAATTGGGGGTGATCTTGATTTCTTTTAATCCACCTTTGAATTGATT